>NZ_JBDGON010000004.1:0-432324 GCF_057751355.1 Salmonella sp. FC25216
CATCGATTACATGGTGGCGCGCTACGGCAACTTCGTCACCTACGACCCGCCGCTGACCCCGCTGACGGTGCTGCTGTGGGTGCTGCCGCTGGCCGCCATCGTGGCGGGCGGGTGGATAATCGTCGCCCGCACGCGCCGGCGGGTGCGCCTGCGCCGGGAGCCGTTGCCGGCGGACACCCCGGCTCCCGGCGCGCGCGCCGGGTGGGGCGTTTACGTGCCGGGGGCCGTCATCGCGCTGGCGGTCAGCGCCGGCGGCTACGCCCTGACCGGCAGTTATCCGCAGGTGAGGGCCTGGCAGCAGGCGACGGCGCAGGCGCCCGGGCTGCTGGACAGGGCGCTGGACCCGGCGGCGCAGCCGCTGAATGAGGAAGAGATGGCGCGGCTGGCGCTGGGGCTGCGCACGCGCCTGCAGCGCGACCCCGGCAACGCCGAAGGCTGGATGATGCTCGGCCGGGCCGGCATGGCGCTGGGCGACGCCGGTACCGCCACAGGGGCGTATGCGAATGCTTACCGTCTGGACCCGGAAAACCGCGGGGCGGCGATGGGCTACGCGGAGGCGCTGACGCGCTCGTCCGACCCGGAGGATAACCGTCGCGGCGGGGAGCTGCTGCGCCGGCTGGTGAGCCGCGACCACACGGATATCCGGGTGTTAAGCCTGTATGCGTTCAGCGCCTTTGAGCAGGGGCGTTCTGGCGAGGCGGTGGCGGCCTGGGAGATGATGCTGAAGTTACTGCCGGCTGGCGACGCCCGGCGGGCGGTGATTGAGCGCAGTATCCGCCAGGCGCTGGCGCAGGAGAAATAAGCGTGGAAGGTGCCGGATGGCGACGTAAAACGTCTTATCCGGCCTACAGAGTTCATCCTGGCTCGCTAAGCGGTGTCGCCAGCCGTTTCAGGGGTTAGCGATAACGTCTACTGGCAACGTGATCCCGCCGCGAATAAAGAACTCTGAGCATCTGGCGCCAGTGTGCGCATCTTTCCGCTTAACTGCCGCGCCTAAGCCGATAATCGCTACGTCAACGTGTTCCCTCGTTCTGTCCACCGTTATTGAAATGGCGATATGCTAAAGCCTGAAAGTGAGGCCCGTGTGAAGTATGATGGCGATCATCGTCTCGTATCAGGACATCCCATGAAACAAATCACCTTTACGCCGCGCCATCACCAGCTTACCAACACCAATACCTGGACGCCTGACAGCCAGTGGCTGGTCTTTGATGTGCGGCCTTCAGGCGCGTCATTTACGGGCGAGACCATTGAGCGTGTAAATGTGCATACCGGCGAAGTGGCGGTGATTTATCGCGCTGCGCAGGGCGCGCATGTCGGCGTGGTGACGGTGCATCCTGCCGACAATCACTATGTGTTTATTCACGGGCCTGAAAACCCTGATGAGACGTGGCATTACGATTTTCATCACCGCCGGGGCGTTATTGCAACGCCGGGGGGCGTGACTAACCTCGATGCGATGGATATTACTGCGCCGTATATTCCCGGCGCGCTGCGCGGCGGCAGCCATGTCCATGTTTTTAGCCCGAACGGTGAGTTAGTGAGTTTTACCTATAATGACCACGTTCTGCATGAGCGCGATCCGGCGCTGGATCTGCGCAATGTCGGCGTGGCCGCGCCGTATGGGCCGGTAACGGTGTCGGTTCAGCATCCGCGCGAATACAGCGGTAGTCACTGGTGCGTGCTGGTTAGCCGCACGACGCCTGCGCCGAGACCGGGCAGCGACGATATTAATCGGGCCTATGAAGAGGGCTGGGTGGGCAACCGCCAGATTGCCTTTATCGGCGATACGCTGTCGCTGACGGGCGAAAAAGTCCCGGAGCTGTTTATTGTCGATTTACCGTGTAGTGAAAACGGCTGGAAACAGGCAGGCGACACGCCGCTGACGGGAACCGAATCAACGATGCCATCGCCGCCGTTGGGTGTGGTTCAGCGGCGTCTTACCTTTACTCACCAGCGTGTTTACCCTGGACTCACTAACGAACCGCGCCACTGGGTCCGCAGTAATCCGCAGGCGACGGCGATCGCCTTTTTGATGCGGGACGACAACGGCGTAGCGCAACTGTGGCTGATGTCGCCGCAGGGAGGCGAACCCCGGCAGTTAACGCATCATGCGACCGGCGTGCAGTCAGCGTTTAACTGGCATCCGTCGGGTAAATGGCTGGGGCTGGTGCTGGAAAATCGGCTAGCCTGCTGCGACGCACAGAGTGGGAAGATCGACTTTTTAACCGCCAGGCACGACAACCCGCCTTCTGCGGACGCTGTCGTTTTTTCACCGGATGGGCGACACGTCGCATGGATGGAAGAGGTGAAAGGATTCCGTCAGCTATGGGTGACGGAAACCGGGCGATAAATCAGGGAGAGGGCATCTTCGCGGGTGGGATGACGGCATTGGTCATTTTCGTCTCCTCCTCGCTTTTCTCTACGCGCGATCTTACCGAACTGTCTTTGCGGAAGATATCCCACGGCAGAAGAATCGTATCCATCACGGCGGTAAACGGCATATCCAGGATGGCCAACGATTTTGTGCCCCAGTTTGTCTCATCGTTACCGATCATCGTAGCGCTGGCGCGCGTGCCAGGATAAGTGCCTTCTTTACCGCCGGTGTGCGACATGACGCTTGAACAACCGACTAATAAAAGTATCCCATTACATAGTATCAGCGTTAACAACACGTTTTTTATCATCACTCATTCATCTGTTGGTTGTCGGTATTTGCATGATGAGTTATAGCGATCCGTTGCTAAAAATAACATCACCAGGACGTGGCACTGTGGCGGTCATCGCACTTTAACAATCAGTGCTGTCCCAACCAGTCTATGCAATAGCCAATAAACTGCAAAAAAAAGTCGGATTAAAATACTTGAAAAGTACGTATTCAGACCCATTTTTAAGACGTAGTGAATAGTAAGGACACGCCTGATGGGTGTTCTGGCAATTCTGGCCTGTCCATGATGGAAGGTCTGACATTCTCGCTGATTTCAGGAGCTAATGATTATGCGTAACTTTGATTTATCCCCGCTGTACCGTTCTGCCATTGGTTTTGACCGTCTGTTTAACCTGCTTGAAAATAACCAGAGCCAAAGTAATGGCGGCTATCCTCCGTACAACGTTGAGCTGGTAGACGAAAACCACTACCGCATCGCCATTGCCGTTGCCGGTTTTGCTGAAAGCGAACTGGACATTACCGCCCAGGATAATTTACTGGTGGTAAAAGGCGCTCATGCGGACGACCAGAAAGAACGTACTTATCTGTATCAGGGCATTGCCGAGCGTAACTTTGAACGTAAGTTCCAGTTAGCGGAGAACATTCACGTTCGCGGCGCAAACCTGGTCAACGGGCTGCTGTATATCGAACTGGAGCGCGTGATTCCGGAAGCGAACAAACCGCGCCGTATCGAAATTAACTGATTCCGTCGGGTCGCGTTGTGCGGCCTGTCATCCCATGCTCGCCGTCAGGGAGCATATGCACACGTGAAGTGTGAAGGTAAAACTCGCTTCTTAGAAGGAGAAATGATTATGCGTAACTACGATTTATCCCCATTGCTGCGTCAATGGATCGGTTTTGACAAGCTGGCCAATGCGCTGCAAAACAGCGGTGAAAGCCAGAGCTTCCCGCCCTATAACATCGAAAAAAGCGACGATAACCACTATCGCATCACCCTGGCGTTAGCCGGTTTCCGTCAGGAAGATCTGGATATTCAACTGGAAGGCACGCGGCTGACGGTGAAAGGCACGCCGGAACAGCCGGAAAAAGAGCCGAAATGGTTACATCAGGGCCTGGTCATGCAGCCTTTTAGCCTGAGCTTTACGCTGGCTGAAAATATGGAAGTTTCCGGCGCGACGTTTACCAACGGCCTGCTGCATGTTGATTTAACCCGCAATGAGCCGGAAACTATTCCGCCGCAGCGTATCGCCATTAACGAACACTCCGCATTAAATAGCTAATGAGCTCCTTGCCTTGCCCCGCCAGAGATGGTGGGGCTTTTTTGTGCCACGCAAATGGAAGAAAAACTGCGAAGAGATTCCGTTCATACAAAACAGCAGGCCATACCAGGAGCTACAGCATATACCCATCTCGTCGGTCGGATAAGACGCCACGCGTCGCCATCCGGCATATCATCGCCTGATGGCGCTGCGCTATCAGCCCTTAAGAAAAAGGGTAAAATGTTGCCGAAGTAAGGACGCCTGGGCTGTTTTGTAACATGAGAATGTGCGCCATGCTGTATATATGCCTTAACGCTTCAGTCATAATCCCTATAAATTGAAATGTTACTCACAGGGAAGAGAAGATGAGTGATATCGCATTGACGGTCAGCGTTCTGGCGCTGGTGGCGGTTGTCGGGTTATGGATCGGCAACATCAAAGTGCGCGGTGTCGGCTTTGGTATTGGCGGCGTTCTGTTCGGCGGTATTATCGTCGGTCACTTTGTCGATCAGGCAGGGATGACGCTGAGTGGCGATATGCTGCACTTTATCCAGGAATTCGGCCTGATCCTTTTTGTTTATACCATCGGAATACAGGTGGGGCCGGGGTTTTTCGCCTCGCTGCGTGTTTCCGGGCTGCGTCTCAATCTGTTTGCTGTTCTGATTGTGATTATGGGCGGGTTGGTCACCGCGATTCTGCATAAAATTTTCGCTATTCCGTTGCCGGTGATGCTGGGGATTTTCTCCGGCGCAGTCACCAATACGCCTGCGTTAGGGGCGGGTCAGCAAATCCTGCGCGATCTGGGAACGCCAATGGATCTGGTGGATCAGATGGGGATGAGCTATGCGATGGCGTATCCGTTTGGCATCTGCGGTATTTTGCTCACTATGTGGCTGATGCGGCTGATTTTTCGCGTTAACGTCGAGGCGGAGGCGCAGAAGCACGAATCCTCTCTCGCTAACGGTCATTCATTGATTCAAACAATGAATATCCGTGTCGAGAACCCAAACCTCAATAATATGGCTATCCAGGATGTGCCGATCCTGAACAGCGATAAAATCATTTGCTCACGCCTGAAACGCGACGACACGCTGATGGTGCCGTCGCCGGGAACGATTATCCAGTCGGGCGACCTGCTGCACCTCGTCGGTCAATCTGCTGACTTGCATAACGCGCAACTGGTGATCGGTAAGGAAGTGGACACCTCGTTGTCGACGCGCGGCACGGATTTACGCGTCGAGCGTGTGGTCGTCACCAACGAAAAAGTGCTCGGCAAACGTATCCGCGATTTGCACTTTAAAGAGCGTTATGACGTGGTTATCTCCCGCCTTAACCGCGCGGGCGTTGAGCTGGTCGCCAGTAGCGACGCCAGCCTGCAGTTTGGCGATATTCTTAATCTGGTGGGGCGTCCTGCCTCGATTGATGCGGTAGCCAATGTGGTCGGCAACGCGCAGCAAAAACTCCAGCAGGTGCAGATGCTGCCGGTGTTTATCGGTATCGGATTAGGGGTTCTGCTTGGATCAATCCCGTTGTTTGTGCCGGGATTCCCGGTCGCGTTAAAACTGGGGCTGGCCGGCGGGCCGCTGATCATGGCGCTAATTTTGGGGCGTATCGGCAGCATCGGTAAGCTGTACTGGTTTATGCCGCCGAGCGCCAACCTCGCGTTGCGTGAGTTAGGCATCGTTTTGTTTCTGGCGGTCGTTGGGCTGAAATCCGGCGGCGATTTTGTCGATACGCTGACGCAGGGCGAAGGATTAAGCTGGATTGGCTACGGTATTTTCATCACCGCTATTCCGCTGATTACCGTCGGTTTACTGGCGCGAATTTTTGCCAAAATGAACTATCTGACGCTATGCGGGATGCTGGCCGGTTCGATGACCGATCCGCCAGCGCTGGCATTTGCCAACAATCTTCATGCCACCAGCGGCGCGGCGGCGCTTTCTTACGCGACCGTCTATCCGTTAGTGATGTTCCTGCGTATTATTACGCCACAACTGCTGGCGGTGATTTTCTGGGGAATGGGTTAGCGCCTGATGGCGTGTTGCTTATCCGGCCTACGTTCTGTGTCAAATCCAGGCCGGATAACGCTCTCCGCCAACGCGCCAGTCACACTTCTGCACTTCTTCTTATACCTCTCCTCAATAAACGCGCTAATCAGCGTAATGGCAACAAGCATAATTCCAATTTATTTCAGTTGGTTAACAATATTTATCGCGTTTTTTTTCATCGCGATGGGTGGTTTTTCACCTTTTAATCCGGCAATAATGCCTTTCCTGGCGGTGGCGTTGAAAAAGGTCGCAACTGAAATGAAAAATAGCGGGAATGAGCGCGGTTGCACCGAAACGCATTGCCAGTGGACTACATTTATTTTGCCATAAGATTCCCTTGCTGCGGGATAATGTGAAGCATATCAGCAACAACGTGAGTGGTATTCTGAAAACGAACGGGGATACATAATAACGCAAAAGGAGTCGTCATGAAGATTTCCCGCCTCGGAGAAGCGCCGGATTACCGCTTCTCACTGGCAAATGAGCGTACCTTTCTGGCGTGGATTCGCACCTCGCTGGGATTTCTGGCGGCAGGCGTCGCTCTTGACCAACTCGCCCCAGATTTTGCCACGCCGGTGATCCGTGAACTATTGGCGCTATTGCTATGTCTGTTTGCGGGCGGCCTGGCGATTTATGGCTATCTGCGTTGGCTGCGTAATGAAAAAGCGATGCGTCTGAAAGAGGATTTGCCCTATACCCATAGCCTGTTGATCATTAGCGTTATTTTGATGGTTGTCGCGGTGATTGTGATGGGGCTGGTACTGTATGCCGGATAATCGTAAAGCCCGTCGGCAGAACGATCCGGGGCTGCAACCGGAACGTACCTCGCTGGCCTGGTTTCGTACGCTGCTGGGATACGGGGCGTTAATGGCGTTAGCCGTCAGGCACCACTGGCATCAGGCGGGATTCCTGTTCTGGGTGTCAATCAGCGTTCTGGCGATAGTGGCGGTGATTCTTTGGCGTTATACCCTGAGTCGTAATTTGATGGATGTCGCGCATAGCGATTTTTCCGAAACTCATGTCGTGCGTGACAAATTTTTGATCTCCCTCGCGGTGCTGTCGCTCGCAATCCTGTTTGCTGTTACCCATATTCGCCAACTTATTGCATTTATCGGGGATTTTATATGACAGGACGTCAGGACATTGTCGTGAGTAATGACCAGATTCAGGTCGTCGTAAATCGCCAGAATAGCCGGCAACCTCAGCAACTGTACCGTAATTTACAGCGGCTCGGCATTCACAATGTCCATTTTATCCCATTGTTGGAACATGACCGGAACGGAATGTTGACCGAGGATTCATTGTGTTCAGCGGAATGGGGCCAGTTTTTAAATAGTGTCTTTGATATCTGGGTACGTGAAGATATTCAGCGTATCTCGGTCCGTCTTTTTGATGAGACGTTACGGCAGTGGTGCGGCGGCAGGGATGGCGCTGAAGCGCCGGACACGGCGCAGTTAAGCGCTGAATGTCAGAAGTGCTCTGTATTGCGATTTTGCGGCGGCGGATGCCCTGAGCACCGGGATAGTCAGGGGAAAAATCGGCTTTGCGAGGGTTATCAGGCCTTTTTTCACTATTCCTCGCCGCATATGCGGGTGATGCGGGATTTACTGAAGCAGCATCGTTCACCGGAGGAGTTGATGGCGATGCTGCGTTGACTAATGTGCCGGATGGCGCTGCCGTCTTTCCGGCACTGAGCGAGTATTAGCGTCCTTTCGCCAGGTATTGTTCCATTTCATCCTCCGGCACCATGCCGCCCCCTGTTGCCCACACCAGATGCGTCGCGTTGCCAAGCTGCGTTTGACTGAATCCATGCCTTTGCTGATACGTGGCGGCGCAAATGCGCTGCGGTCCGGCCATCCCCGCCAGAGCTGATGGCTCCAGTCGAATTCCTTCCTCCTGCGCCAGCCAGCCCAGCATGTCATACATTGTTTGATCGTCTAAGGTATAGAGGCCGTCAAGCAGACGCTCCATTGCCCGACCAACAAAGCCCGAAGCGCGACCTACCGCCAGGCCGTCAGCCGCCGTCAGGTTATCAATACCGATATCTTGTACTGAGATGGCATCGTGCAGACCGGTATAAACACCGAGTAACATACAGGGCGAATGGGTCGGTTCGGCAAAGAAACAGTGTACGTTGTCGCCAAACGCCAGTTTCAGGCCAAAGGCGACGCCGCCAGGACCACCGCCAACGCCGCATGGCAGATAAACAAACAGCGGGTGACTGGCGTCAACGACGCGTCCCTGCTGCGCAAATTGCGCTTTCAGGCGCTGACCCGCTACCGCATAGCCCAGAAATAGCGTGCGGGAATTTTCATCGTCGATAAAGAAACAGTTTGGATCGGACTGCGCTGCTTTACGGCCCTGCTCAACCGCCACGCCGTAATCATCTTCGTATTCCACGACCGTCACGCCGTGGCGGCGCAGCTTCGCCTTTTTCCAGGCGCGGGCGTCGGCAGACATATGTACTGTCACTTTAAAACCGATACAGGCGCTCATGATACCGATCGATAACCCCAGATTACCGGTTGAACCGACGGCGATACTGTACTGGCTGAAGAATTGTTTAAATTCCGGCGAAAGCAACACGCTATAGTCATCGTCGGTGGTTAACAGACCCGCCTCCAGCGCCAGTTTTTCCGCGTGTGTTAGCACTTCATAGATGCCGCCACGTGCTTTAATGGAACCAGAGATCGCCAGGTGACTGTCTTTTTTTAACAGCATTTCACCGTCGATCGTTTGTCCATACTCTTTTTCCAGCCGTTTTTGCATGGCCGGAATAGCGACCACGTCAGATTCGATCATTCCGCCAGCGGCGGCGGTTTGCGGAAACGCTTTCGCCAGATACGGCGCAAAGCGCGCCAGACGGTCATGGGCGGCGTTTACGTCCTGCTCCGTCAGGCCGACATACGGTAGCCCTTGTGCAAGAGAGGTGGCGCCCGGGTTAAACCAGGTAGTTTCTTTGAGGGCGACCAGATCCTCGACCAAAGGATACCGGGCGATGAGCTTTTGTATGTTTTCCATAGTACGTCTCTTTACGATCAGATGATAAAGGAAAGCAGGAATGTGCCAGCCAGTGCAACGACAGATGCGATAAACGTGGCCGTCGTATAGTATTTAAACGTTTCATTCAGCGTAGCGCCGCAATACTGCTTGACCAGCCAGAACAGGGAATCGGTCACGATCGTGCAGCCAATGGCGCCGGAACCAATGGCAATCGCAATGATCTCCGGGCTAACGTCAGGATAGAGCGGCAGCATGGGTGCAACAATCGCGGTGGCGCCCATCATGGCTACCGTCGCAGAGCCGACCGCCGCGTGCAGAATCAGCGCTACCAGCCACGCCAGCAGAATCGGGTGCATATGCATATTTGAGAGGATCACCGCCAGCGTGTCCGCCAGTCCGCTACTTTTGAGAATGGCGTTGAACGCGCCGCCCGCGCCGATAATCAGCAGGATGTTCGCAATGGCGCCAAAGCCGTTTTCGGTGTGGGTAAGTAGCGCGCTCATACCCATATGCTGGCGCAGACCGAGTATGTAATACGCCACAAAGACAGCGATAAACATCGCGGTGATCGGATTACCGATAAACTCCAGCAGCGTATACAACGTGCCGTCTTTCGCCATATTCAGTTCAGCGACGGTTTTCACCAGCATCAGGCCAATCGGCAGCAGAACGGTAAACAGCGTTGCGCCCAGCGACGGCAGGGTGTTTTCGGCGCGCACTTCAAGATCCGCAAACTCTGTCGGTACGGGCTTGAACGGCAGACGGTTACCCAGAAACTTTAAGAACAGCGGACCGCCGACCAATGAGGCCATCAGTCCGACCAGCAGACCGTAGACAATCACCGAGCCGATATCCGCCCCCAGTTTATTTGCGACAAACAGCGCAGCCGGATGCGGCGGTACCACGCAATGGACGGCCATCAGCGCGGTACACAGCGGAATGGCCAGCTTCAGCAGCGAGGTATGGGTCTTTTTAGCGATAGAAAACGCCAGTGGGATGAGCAACACGACGCCCACTTCCACGAACAACGTGATACCGCAAATCAGCCCCACCAGTACCATGATCACGTCAGCAGAGAGCCAGCGGCAGCGCTGGAGCGTAAGCCCGATGCGTTCCGCCGCGCCGGAAACCTCCATCATTTTGCCGAGGATGGTGCCAAGACCGATAACGGCGGCCAGAAAACCGAGCGTACCGCCTATTCCGCTTTCTATCGCCGTGACCATCTCCAGCGGCCCCATGCCCATCATCGCGCCTACAAAGAAACTGGCGAGCAATAACGCCAGGAAGGGGTGGAATTTAAACTTCACGATGGTCAATACGATTAACACGATGCTTATCAGCAGCGTGCTCACTACCCAGATTTGAGTGTGCATATCTCACCTACCCTGTGATTAATCTGTTCTTATTGGACAGAAAAACAGCACACTCTGACAAACGATATAATTCGCCATTCACATGACACAAATTGAATCAAATGTGTGATTTCTATCTAATATTGTTTTTATTTTGCGATATGGTTCATTTTGCTTCATCTATGTGCGGATTTTTTCAGCGTGTTTTTTTACACTTCGAGAAATTAAAAGATGACTGAGGTTGCCATGGAACCCCTTCGCGATATCCGAAACCGCTTACTCAACGGTTGGCAGTTATCAAAACTCTATACTTTTGAAGTCGCAGCCAGACACCAGTCCTTTGCTCTGGCGGCAGATGAGCTGTCGTTAAGCCCCAGTGCGGTAAGCCATCGTATCAATCAACTGGAAGCCGAGTTGGGAATCCAGCTATTTGTCCGCTCTCACCGTAAAGTGGAGCTTACCCATGAAGGCAAACGGGTATTCTGGGCGCTGAAATCGTCGTTGGATACGTTGAATCAGGAAATCCTCGATATCAAAAATCAGGAACTGTCCGGCACGCTGACCGTATATTCACGCCCCTCTATCGCCCAGTGCTGGCTGGTGCCTGCGCTGGGGGACTTTACCCGTCGCTATCCGTCAATTTCTCTTACCATGCTGACCGGCAATGATAACGTTAACCTACAGCGTGCCGGAATTGACCTGGCTATCTATTTTGACGATGCGCCGTCGGCGCAGCTCACGCATCATTTTTTAATGGATGAGGCGATTCTGCCCGTCTGTAGCCCGGATTACGCCCATCGTTTTGCTTTGCAGGGCAACCTGAACCATCTGCGCCACTGCACGCTCTTACACGACAGACAGGCGTGGAGCAACGATTCGGGCACGGATGAATGGCATAACTGGGCGCAGCATTTTGCGGTGAATTTGCCGGATTCATCCGGCATTGGTTTCGATCGTTCTGATTTAGCGGTGATTGCCGCGATGAACCACATTGGCGTGGCGATGGGGCGTAAACGGCTGGTGCAAAAGCGTCTCGACAGTGGTGAACTGATTGCACCTTTCGGTGAAATGAGGCTGAAATGCCATCAGCACTATTATGTCACCACTCTGCCTGGCAGACAGTGGCCGAAAATCGAGGCATTTATTCGCTGGTTGCAGGAACAGGTGTGAAGATTTATTACGCTTTGCCGCTACACCTGCCGGGAGAGAATATGCTAAATACGTGCTATCACCGTGGTAAAAATTTTTAGGGGGCGTCGTGTTTAAGCCGCTTATTGCCTCTCTCATGCTGACCAGCGCGGTCGTCTATGCGAAACCGATGCCATTGACGGCGGCGCGCTATGCGCAGCAGCTTGGCATTGGGATGGATGTTGACTGGGCGCGAACGGAACGGGGTATCCGCGAGTTTGATCCGCTGGTAGTGCGGGATTTTAAGGCAAAAGGGTTAACTCATGTCCGTATCCGTGTGGCAGGTGCGCCGACGGAAGCGCGCCTCATCCATTTGCGTAAGCTGGTAGAAGCCTGTGAATACTATGGCATCATTCCCATTATTGCCTATCAGGCGGATGCGTATAAAAACGATCCCAGCGCCAGCCATGAAAAGGAGCTGATCAACTGGTGGAGCGTGGTCGCGCGCTATTTTGGTCAGACATCCCCGCTTCTGGGGTTCGATCTCATTTATGAGCCTGCCGACAAACTCAATCATAATATGGCGTCGCTGAATCGCGTATATGACAAAACCATCCGCCTGATTCACGCTATTGACCCACAGCGTATGATTTTCGTTGCCCCCCGCATGCGTGCCGCGCCGGAGGATTTGCCCGTGCTTAAACTGCCGGCGCAAAGCCAGAACTATGTACTGGCGGAGTGGCATATCTTCCCGTGGGGACCACTGAAAAGCGGCGGTAAATATCCGTGGACGTCAGGCACGACGGCGGAAAAAGCGGCGATTCGGGCGCGGATTAACGCTGCGGTTCGCTGGCAGCATAAGACCGGCCATGCAAGCTGGGTGGGCGGATGGGCGCCGGGAGCGTCAATAAAAATTACGCCGGTCGCTTCACAGTTCGCGTTTGCCCGTTTTATGGCCTGCGAACTGAAAAAAGCGCATATTCCGTATGCGATAAACACGGACACTCAGTTTTACGACGGCGAAGAAGGGGCGTGGCGTCCGGCGCAGGAGCCGCTGCTCAATGCGATAATCACGCCGGAATGTGAAACGCCCGGCAAAAAGCCGGGCGAGGGGGACGTTAAACCGTCTGTCCCTGATGCGAGATCCGTGACGCCAGCGGCAGCCAGCACGCCAGGATCAGCAATCCCATAAGGGTCATCAACAATCCCAGGCTGCCCTGACCGGTTTGCGGCAGCATTGCCGAAAGCCACGCCAGTACGCCGGAACCAATATTTTGCAGCCCGCCGACCAGCGCGCCAGCGGTGCCTGCGAGGAACGGAAAAGGCTCCATTGCGCCGCTGGTGGCCAGTGGAAATAACATCCCGGCGCCGAAGAAAAACAGCGCAGCGGGGATGAGTAGCGTCCAGACGTTCATCACGCCAAACCAGCCGGGAATCCACATCATAAGGCCTGCCAGCAGACAGCAAATAACTGACTGCCACATCAGGGTTGAGAAGCGTTTATTCGGGCGTCCGGCAAACCAGGCGCCGAAGAACGCCGCCGGAATCGGCAGAATAAACAGAATGCTTACCGCCATACTGCTGAGACCTAATACTGCCCCCATCAGTACGCCGGAACAGGCTTCAAAGACCGCAATGCCAGCCAGCCCGCCGATCAGCATCAGCAGGTAACAGTTAAATGCGCCGTTGCCAAACAGTGTTTTATAGCTGGCGATCAGCCGTGTGCGCGGCGCGCCAGCGGGGCGGGTTTCCGGCATCCAGCGCGCCATGCTGAAGGTGACGCCAGCGCAAAGCACCAGCAGGAAAGCGTAACAAGCGCGCCAGCTCCACATGGTGTCCAGTAGACCGCCAATCAGTGGCGCTAACAGCGGGCTGACCAGAATCCCCATATTTAACAGGCTATTGGCGTGACGAAGTTGTGTTCCTTCATACAGATCGCGCGGGAGCGTTCTCGCCATTACTCCGCCAACGCCGGTTCCCATCCCTTGCATGGCGCTGGCGGCAATCAACACCGTCAAACTATGCGTGGTCATGGCGATCAGGGTCGCTACCATAAAAATAGACATGCCGACGAGAATTACCGGGCGACGCCCAACCCGGTCGGAAAGCGGGCCGTAAAACAGTTGCGAGACGCCGTAGGTCAGGAGATAAGCAGCCATTACGCTCTGGACGGCGCCTTCCCGGACGTTTAGCGCTTGTGCCATATCGGCGATGGCGGGAATATAAATGGTTTGCGCCATCTGCCCTACGGCCACCAGTAACACCAACATCAACAACAAATTGACGCTTCTCTGCCTTTTCATTTCGCTGATTACTTTTCAAAAAAAGAAAAAATAAGAATAACTTGCTGCGCATTCCCATAAATGCGAGAGGAATCTACCACACCAGAAAAAGAAGGCCAGACAGCAACCTGCAATGGCAGACGAAGGAACGGCAGGAAATGTAAACAAAAGCGGCAACAAATGTTGCCGAGAATGTGTTACGTCTGCGGCTGTTATCAATTTGCGCGTAAGACCTCGCACAATTGGGCGGAGATATAAGCGCGGTAACTGCGTAACATTTTTTGACCTTCTTCAATATGGCTTACATTTTTCAGCGTATTTTGTAAGTCATATGAAGCGCGCCTATAAATATCGATTCTATCCAACACCCGGGCAGGTTGAGCTTTTAGCTCAAACGTTCGGGTGCGTGCGTTTTGTCTATAACAGCATCCTCCGCTGGCGCACTGACGCGTACTATAAGCGTCAGGAGAAAATCGGCTATACGCAAGCCAGCGCACGATTAACGGCGCTGAAAAAGGAGCCGGAATTTGCCTGGCTCAATGATGTTTCCAGCGTGCCGCTACAGCAAGCCTTGCGCCACCAACAGGCCGGACTCTCAAACTTTTTCGCCGGACGAGCCAGATATCCGACATTCAAAAGCAAGCGCCATAAACAGGCTGCTACGCTCACCGATGCCGCGTTTAAATACCGCGATGGCAGGTTGTACATGGCAAAGAGCAAAGCGCCTTTAGACGTGCGCTGGAGTCGCCCGCTGCCGTCCGTGCCGTCTACCGTCACCGTATCCAAAGATGCCGCCGGGCGGTACTTTGTTTCGTGTCTTTGCGAGTCTGAACCTGCATCACTGCCGCTCACCTCTTCAATGGTCGGCATTGATGTTGGTTTAAAAGATGTGTTCGTCACCGATAGCGGATTCAGGTCCGGCAATCCCCGCCATACCGCGAAATACGCGGCTCGCCTGGCGCTACTCCAGCGCCGGTTAAGCAAAAAGGCCAAAGGCTCAAAGAACCGCGCCAGAGCCCGCTTAAAGGTGGCCCGACTCCACGCGAAAATAGCCGATTGCCGAATGGATGCCCTGCACAAGGCCACCCGCAAACTCATTAACGAGAATCAAGTTGTTTGCGTCGAATCCCTCAAAGTGAAAAACATGCTCCGCAACCCGTCACTGTCAAAAGCGATAGCAGACGCAGGCTGGAGCGAATTTGTGCGCCAGCTCCGGTACAAAGGCGAATGGGCCGGACGTTCAGTGGTAGCCATTGAGCAGTTTTTCCCGTCCTCAAAACGCTGTAGCCGTTGCGGTTTCACGATAAAAAAAATGCCGCTGGATGTCAGGAAATGGCACTGCCCGGAATGCGGCGCAGACCATGACCGTGACATAAACGCGGCACGGAATATAAAAGCGGCGGGACTCGCCGTGTTAGCTTGTGGAGAGCCGGTAATCCCTGAACCGCTTAATGCGGCTCAGGTTCGGCTCCGCGAAACAAGAATCCTTGCCCTTTAGGGCGAGGAGTACGTCAATGGGCAATCATGACAGACGGAGTAAAATCGCCCCGAGGGCAATCCCGCCTGCCGCCACCAGACGTAGCCCGGCAACTTTCTCTTTAAGCAGCAGCCAGGCTATCAGCGCGCCGAATAAAATTGATGTCTCACGCAGCGCGGCGACCACCGCCAGCGGCGCCTGGGTCATGGCCCATAGCGCCAGCCCATAAGATCCCATGGTGCCAATTCCGCCAAAAATGCCTTTTTTCCACTGTTGCGCCAGATAACGCGACGCTTCCCGCCGCCGTGCAATCATCGCCCAGGTTAACAGACAGGCGCCGTTGAGAAAAAATGACCATAGCGTATAACCCAGCGCCGTTTCTGAGAGTCTTACGCCGGTACCGTCCACCAGCGTATACCCGGCAATAAAACAGGCGTTAGTTAATGCCAACACGATACCGCGTTGGGAGCTGGCGCGGCCATTACAGGCCATCCCAAGTATCGCCATGCAGATCACTGCGATGCCGACCCAGGCTAGCGACGACAGGCTGTCGCCAAGAAACAGAACGCTAATGAGCGCCACCAGCAGCGGCGCGGTGCCGCGCATAAGGGGATAGGTCTGGCTCATGTCCGAGACCTGATATGTTTTCGCTACCAGGACGGTATACACCACCTGGAGCGCGGTAGAAGCCGCTAAAAAAGGGATACTGGCGTGAGCTGGCTGCGGCGAGAAGGGCAAAAGGATCAATGCCATGACCGCCGCGGAACCGCTGACGCCGATCGCAGCGTAGAGCTTATCGTTTCCCGCTTTGACAATGGCGTTCCAGCTGGCATGTAGCAGCGCGGCGAACAGCAAAATGCAGAAAACGGAAAGGGTCATAGCGTCAGGCGTCGTTGAGGATGTCATAAAAACGTAACATATCCGGGAAGCGAAAGACCAGCGGATAAGGTGAAAGGGGAGCGGTTGCCCGCTCCCCTTCGGTGCGGCTTGAATCTGAATTACTTAAGGTATTTCAGAACAGCATCAAGCAGTTGCAGTGCTGCAACAATGAGTTTCAGGATAAGAATGGTGATATCCACTATGCTCATACGCGTCTCCTGTGGTTAAGGAGCACTGCCAGCCGACGTACCTTTCCGCTGCCTGTTGCCAGCTGTTGCGCACGCGATCCCTTTTGCGAGGAATAGTGTGCGTGTTGACATAACACAGTGTGCTCACGAGGGGGTTAAGGCGCTGACGGCACCACCCGTTTCAGCCAGGACTTCGTTGCGCCGGTTTACGATGCGGCCCCCGCATAACACATTGTGTCAAAGACATTATAGTTAAACACTGTATAAATGAACAGTAATTTATAGACAGAACGGAGCTTCTGATCCATACTCAAATTCATCAAAATTCGCGCCGAAATTGCGCGTTCTGCACAGAACGCGTATACTTCTGCTGTTGACATAACACAGTGTGCTTCGCGGCTACCACCCGCATTACGCTGTAAAACCTCGCTTCGGCGAGGTTTTTTGTTTTCAGGCATTTTGAAACGCGTGATCATTAATCCCGGCGATTACCTGAGGGCGCTACGCTTATCAGGCCTATGCTCAAAGTGTGTAAGTTCGTAGAAAAATGTGATCGCTGACGCATTTTTGTGCAGATGAAAATTTTTCCGTTGTCATGCTGAAAGCGCTGTGCTTGTATAAAACGTGTTAATAACAAACAGACAAGGCCCCTAATGAACCCTTCCATGCTGAACGCGACCCTACTAAAAACTGCGCCATCTCGCGCAGTGGTCGTCGTGCGTGTGGTGGTGGTCGTCGGCAATGCGCCGTAGGGTCCGGAACACACACGATTCCAAAACCCCGCCGGCGCAAACCGGGCGGGGTTTTTCGTTTAAGACACCTTCCCGGAACGTCGGCTCAGAATAAAAGGAATGGAGCATGGCAAGTTCGGGCACAACATCTACACCTCAGCGCTTTACGGGCGCGGAATTTATTGTTCATTTTCTGGAGCGCCAGGGGATTCGTATCGTCACCGGCATTCCCGGTGGTTCGATTCTCCCCGTTTACGACGCGTTAAGCCAAAGCACGCAAATCCGTCATATTCTGGCGCGCCACGAACAAGGCGCGGGGTTTATTGCGCAGGGGATGGCGCGAACGGAGGGTAAACCTGCCGTCTGCATGGCTTGTAGCGGGCCGGGCGCGACCAATCTGGTCACGGCCATTGCCGATGCGCGCCTGGATTCCATTCCGTTAATCTGCATTACCGGGCAGGTTCCGGCGTCCATGATCGGTACTGACGCATTTCAGGAAGTAGATACCTACGGTATCTCTATCCCCATCACCAAGCACAACTATCTGGTCAGGAATATCAATGAGTTGCCTCAGGTAATGAGCGATGCTTTTCGTCTGGCGCAGTCGGGGCGTCCCGGCCCGGTGTGGATAGACGTTCCTAAAGATGTGCAGACGGCGACAATCGAACTGGATGTGTTGCCGCCGCCAGCGGAAAAATCACCTTCGCCGGATTTTAGCGCAGAGAGTATCCGCGAGGCCGCCGCGATGATTAACGCGGCGAAGCGTCCGGTGCTGTATCTGGGCGGCGGCGTGATCAATGCGCCGACACGCGTGCGCGAACTGGCGGAAAAAGCGCAACTGCCGACGACAATGACCTTAATGGCGCTGGGAATGCTGCCTAAGGCGCATCCGCTGTCGTTAGGAATGTTGGGGATGCACGGCGCGCGCAGTACCAATTTTATTCTGCAAGAGGCCGACTTGCTGATTGTCCTGGGCGCGCGTTTTGATGACCGGGCGATTGGCAAAACGGAGCAGTTTTGTCCGAACGCCAAAATCATCCATGTGGATATCGATCGCGCAGAGTTAGGCAAAATTAAGCAGCCGCATGTGGCTATTCAGGCGGATGTCGATGATGTACTGGCACAGTTAATTCCTCATATCGAAGCACAGCCGCGGGAAGCATGGCATCAGTTGGTTGCGGACTTGCAGCAAGAATTCCCCTGTGGTATTCCCCAGGAAAATAACCCGCTTAGCCACTATGGACTGATTAACGCGGTCGCCGCCTGTGTGGACGACAACGCGATTATTACCACTGACGTAGGTCAGCATCAGATGTGGACCGCGCAGGCTTATCCGCTCAACCGTCCGCGTCAGTGGCTGACTTCCGGCGGGCTGGGTACCATGGGGTTTGGTCTGCCCGTGGCGATTGGCGCGGCGCTGGCGAATCCGGGCAACAAGGTGCTGTGTTTTTCCGGCGACGGTAGTTTGATGATGAATATTCAGGAGATGGCTACCGCCAGTGAAAACCAGTTGGATGTGAAAATTATCCTGATGAATAACGACGCGCTGGGACTGGTACATCAGCAACAGAGTCTGTTCTATAAACAGGGCGTTTTTGCGGCGACCTATCCGGGAAGCATCAATTTTATGCAGATTGCCGCCGGGTTTGGTCTGGACATCTGTGATTTGAATAACGAAGCCGATCCGCAGGCGGCGTTGCAGGCTATCATCCGTCGTCCGGGACCGGCGTTGATTCACGTGCGTATTGATGCGGAAGAAAAAGTGTATCCGATGGTGCCGCCGGGCGCGGCAAATACAGAGATGGTGGGGGAATAAGCCATGCAGAAACAATCACATGAGAACGTTATTCTGGAGCTGACCGTTCGCAACCATCCTGGCGTGATGACCCACGTCTGCGGGCTGTTCGCCCGACGCGCTTTCAACGTTGAGGGCATTCTCTGTTTACCGATTCAGGGTAGCGATCAGAGCCGCATCTGGCTTCTGGTCAATGACGATCAGCGGCTTGAACAGATGATAAGCCAGATCGATAAACTGGAAGACGTGGCGAAGGTGGTACGAAACCAGTCCGATCCCACCATGTTCAATAAAATTGCCGTCTTTTTTGAGTAAGTTATTCACTTTCCGAATCAGGCGTGATGACTTTGACGGAACCATTCCGACAGTGAACGGCATAATCTGTCGGTAATGGGCGATCGCTAATCAGGACATCAAAAGCAGAAAGCGGACCAATGCTGGCAGGTGCGACCTCATCAAACAGGGCGTGACGCGCCAGCAAAATTTTACGCAGACCGCGCTCCATCGCTTTACGTTTGGCGGCAAGATCATCCGGGTTAAACCAGCTCACGCCAAAATGTTCATGTACGCCGCTGGCGGAAATAAACACTTTGCGCGGATTGAGCGAGTCCAGCACCGAAGGATTATTGGCATCATAAAAGGCATCGCTCTTGGCCCGATAAGTGCCGCCGCACAGAATCGCCGTGGCATTAGGCTTTTCATTAAGCGCGATAAATACCCGATGTGAGTAGCAAATCCCGGTAAAGGTAATATCATCCGGTATCATGCTGATGACTAATGGCATTTCTGGACCGTTATCAAAAAAAACCAGATCGTTTTCACGCACCAGACCGGCGGCCAGGATCGCAACGGGAAGGTCGTCCCGATGATGCGTCTTTTTCGCCGGCAGCGGCGTATTGGTTGAAGACGTAGGTTTATTTACCATGACGATATAGCCGCCGAGTAGCGTCAGCGGTAAAGGGTCATCATCCTGGCTGAGATCGCGGCGAATGGTCATCACCGAAACTTCCAGCATCCGCGCGGCGTCTTTCAGATGGATTCGATCAGTCTTTTTCAGTAACTCCATCAAGCGTCGGATACGTTCTTTTTGTTTGGTCTCCATTCACCCTCTCCGCAAATCATGTTGTTATGTTTCTTCAGTAACATTTATGTGTTTCTGAGAACATTACAGTGTGGCACTACTATACGTCTGGCTGTCAGGAAATAAAAGCGGGTTTATTCGCGTTTTTAAACAATAAATAGTTAATTTTCAGTGAATTGTAACAATAAAAATGATTTGGTACGCGTATGTTTTGCCTGGGGTTGTTCACGAAATAAACGGCAAAATGATCCTCTATTCGCGATCATAGTCACAAATGATACGGAAATAACATGATAATGTTATTTTAATATCATTGTCGTGTGACGATTTCTGAGAGGGAGTAAAATGGATATCGCGGTTATTGGCTCTAACATGGTGGACCTTATCACCTACACCAACCAGATGCCCAAAGAAGGGGAAACTCTGGAAGCGCCGGCGTTTAAAATCGGCTGCGGCGGAAAAGGGGCGAACCAGGCCGTGGCGGCCGCTAAGCTCAATTCAAAAGTATTGATGTTGACCAAAGTGGGCGACGATATTTTTGCCGACAACACCATTCGTAATCTCGAATCCTGGGGGATCAACACGACGTATGTAGAAAAAGTACCGTGTACCAGCAGTGGAGTAGCACCGATTTTCGTCAACGCCAACTCCAGCAACAGCATTTTGATCATCAAAGGTGCCAACAAGTTTCTCTCGCCGGAAGATATCGATCGCGCGGCGGAAGATTTAAAAAAATGCCAGCTTATTGTTCTGCAACTGGAAGTTCAGCTTGAAACGGTTTATCACGCCATAGAATTTGGCAAGAAACACGGGATTGAAGTGTTATTAAACCCTGCGCCAGCATTACGGGAATTAGATATGTCTTATGCCTGTAAATGCGATTTCTTTGTACCTAATGAAACTGAACTGGAAATATTAACGGGGATGCCGGTTGATTCCTGCGATCGTATTCGTGCGGCGGCGCGTTCACTGGTGGATAAAGGGCTGAACAATATTATTGTCACGATGGGCGAAAAAGGCGCGCTATGGATGACGCGTGACCAGGAAGTACACGTTCCGGCGTTTAACGTCAATGCTGTTGATACCAGCGGCGCGGGCGATGCCTTTATCGGCTGTTTCGCGCATTACTATGTCCAGAGCGGGGATGTGGAAGCCGCCATGAAAAAAGCCGTCCTCTTTGCCGCTTTCAGCGTCACCGGGAAAGGCACCCAATCCTCTTATCCAAGCATTGAGCAATTTAATGAGTATCTTTTGTTGAACGAATAACAATCACCCTGCACTGTTAAAGGTAGCACTATGAACGATAAAAACATCGTTCAGATGCCCGATGGGTATCTGAATAAGACACCTCTGTTCCAGTTTATTTTGTTATCCTGTTTATTCCCATTATGGGGATGCGCAGCCGCGTTAAATGATATTCTGATTACGCAATTTAAAAGTGTATTTTCGCTGAGCAACTTTGCTTCGGCATTAGTACAAAGCGCCTTTTATGGCGGTTATTTTTTAATTGCTATTCCGGCCTCGCTGGTCATTAAAAAAACCAGTTATAAAGTGGCGATACTTATCGGCCTGACGCTGTACATTGTCGGCTGTACGCTCTTTTTCCCGGCGTCGCACATGGCGACTTACACCATGTTCCTCGCGGCGATTTTCGCCATTGCGATTGGCCTGAGTTTCCTGGAAACGGCGGCGAATACCTACAGTTCTATGATCGGGCCAAAAGCCTACGCAACGCTGCGGCTGAATATCAGCCAGACCTTTTATCCGATCGGCGCGGCGGCAGGAATTTTATTGGGTAAATATCTGGTCTTTTCCGAAGGGGAAAGCCTGGAAAAACAGATGGCGGGCATGAATGCCGAGCAAGTCCACAACTTCAAGGTGCTGATGCTGGAAAACACTCTGGAACCCTATAAGTACATGATTATGGTTCTGGTGGTGGTGATGGTACTGTTCCTGCTGACGCGTTTCCCGACCTGTAAAGTCGCGCAAACCGCGAGTCATAAACGCCCCTCGGCGCTGGATACGCTACGCTATCTCGCCAGCAACGCCCGTTTCCGTCGCGGTATTGTGGCGCAGTTCCTGTATGTGGGAATGCAGGTGGCGGTCTGGTCGTTCACTATCCGTCTGGCGCTGGAGTTAGGCGATATCAATGAGCGCGATGCCTCAACCTTTATGGTCTACAGCTTCGCCTGCTTTTTTATCGGCAAGTTTATCGCCAACATTCTGATGACACGCTTTAACCCGGAAAAAGTCCTGATCCTTTACTCTGTGATCGGCGCGCTGTTCCTGGCCTACGTGGCGCTGGCGCCCAGCTTTAGCGCGGTATACGTGGCGGTGCTGGTCAGTGTTCTGTTTGGCCCCTGCTGGGCGACCATTTATGCCGGAACGCTCGATACCGTCGATAACGAGCATACCGAAATGGCGGGGGCGGTGATCGTGATGGCGATTGTCGGCGCGGCGGTGGTTCCTGCGATTCAGGGTTATGTGGCGGACATGTTCCACTCGCTACAGCTCTCATTCCTGGTTTCCATGCTGTGCTTTGTTTACGTTGGCGTTTACTTCTGGCGCGAAAGCAAAGTTCGCGGCAACCTGGCTGAAGTCGCCGCGTCCTGAGGAGATCAACCATGACAACACGTATTACATTATGGCGGGAGCTTTTTAACGAGCAGCCGCGTATCTTGCTGGAAAATGACGATTTTACGGTTACGGCGTTTCGTTACGCCAGCGGCGTGGAAGGACTGAAAATACAAAACAGCCGCGGTCATCTGGTGATTCTGCCCTGGATGGGGCAGATGATTTGGGACGCGCAGTTTGACGGTCATGACCTGACTATGCGCAACATGTTCCGCCAGCCGAAGCCGGCTGCGGAAGTGGTGGCAACGTATGGCTGCTTTGCTTTCCATTCCGGACTATTGGCGAATGGCTGCCCGTCGCCGGAAGATACACATCCGCTGCACGGCGAGATGCCCTGCGCTGCTATGGACGACGCCTGGCTGGAGTTAGAGGGTGACAGTCTGCGCGTGACCGGTCGCTACGAGTATGTGATGGGGTTCGGTCATCATTATCAGGCGCAACCTGCGGTGGTGATGCGTAAAGCAAGCGCGCTGTTTGATATTCTGATGACCGTGACTAACCTGGCTTCAGTCGCCATGCCGCTACAGTACATGTGCCACATGAACTATGCCTATGTGCCGAACGCCACGTTCCGCCAGAATATCCCGGATACCGCGCTGACGCTACGCGAGTCGGTGCCGGCGCATGTCAAACCCACGGCGCAGTGGCTGGCGTTTAATCAACAACTTTTGCAGGGTGAAGCCTCGCTGGCAACGCTCAACGAGCCTGGCTTTTACGACCCGGAAATCGTGTTCTTTGCCGATGAACTGGACAAGTACACGGATACCCCGGAATTCAGTATGATCGCCCCGGATGGCACCACGTTCGTGACACGTTTCGCCAGCGCGGAGCTAAATTACGTGACCCGCTGGATTCTTTATAACGGCGATCAGCAGGTAGCCGCCTTTGCCCTGCCCGCGACCTGTCGGCCTGAAGGTTTTCTCGCGGCGCAGCGAAATGGAACCTTGCTTCAACTGGAACCGCAGCAAACCCGGACGTTCACCGTCACGACAGGCATTGTCTGACCGCTCAAGGCTTGAACAGCCGCGCGCTTATCGTTAAGGTAAGTGCTTTTGCCGGATGGCGGCATTAATGCCTTATCCGGCCTACAACGGCACCTGCCCGTAGGCCTGATAAGCGCAGCGCCATCAGGCATGCCTTAGCGCCAGGATGAACCCATGATTACCGTTGCCCTTATCGACGACCACCTTATCGTCCGCTCCGGCTTTGCACAGCTACTGGGGCTGGAACCCGATTTGCAGGTGGTCGCCGAATTTGGTTCCGGGCGCGAAGCGTTGGCAGGCTTACCGGGGCGCGGCGTACAGGTGTGTATCTGCGATATCTCGATGCCGGATATTTCCGGACTGGAGTTGCTAAGCCAACTGCCAAAAGGGATGGCGACGATCATGCTCTCGGTTCACGACAGCCCGGCGCTGGTGGAACAGGCGTTGAACGCCGGCGCGCGCGGTTTTCTCTCTAAACGCTGTAGTCCGGATGAGCTGATCGCCGCCGTGCATACGGTGGCGACGGGCGGCTGCTATTTGACCCCCGATATTGCCGTGAAACTGGCGGCAGGTCGGCAAGATCCGCTGACCAAACGCGAGCGTCAGGTGGCGGAAAAGCTCGCCCAGGGTATGGCGGTAAAAGAGATTGCCGCCGAGCTGGGACTGTCGCCAAAAACGGTGCATGTTCACCGCGCGAATCTGCTGGAAAAATTAGGCGTCAGCAACGATGTTGAACTGGCGCATCGCATGTTTGACGGTTGGTAATGAACACCTTTTTTTCCCGTTTAATCACCGTTGTTGCCTGCTTTTTTATCTTCTCCGCCGCGTGGTTCTGCCTGTGGAGCATCAGCCTGCATCTGGTAGAACGCCCGGAGCTGGCGGCGCTACTCTTTCCCTTCGGCCTGCGCCTGGGACTTATGCTGCAATGCCCGCGCGGCTACTGGCCAGTATTGCTGGGCGCGGAGTGGCTGCTGGTGTACTGGTTGGCGCAGGAAGTCGCGCTGGTCCATCTGCCGCTTTTGATGCTCGGTAGTTTGTTGACGCTACTGCCCGTGGCGCTGACATCGCGTTACCGCCATCAGCGCGACTGGCGCACGTTATTGCTTCAGGGCGCTGCCCTCACCGCCGCGGCGCTACTGCAATCCCTGCCCTGGCTGGGGCAGGGGGAAGCGGCATGGAACGCGCTACTGCTGACCCTCACCGGCGGTCTGACGCTGGCCCCCATCTGCCTGGTCTTCTGGCACTATCTTACCAGTACCACCTGGCTACCGCTGGGACCGTCGCTGGTGTCGCAGCCGGTAAACTGGCGTGGGCGGCATCTGATCTGGTATCTGCTACTGTTTATCGTCAGTCTGTGGCTGCAACTGGGGTTACCTGCTGAACTTTCGCGCTTTACGCCGTTCTGCCTGGCGTTGCCGATTATC
This sequence comes from Salmonella sp. FC25216, assembly GCF_057751355.1. Lineage (NCBI taxonomy): Bacteria > Pseudomonadati > Pseudomonadota > Gammaproteobacteria > Enterobacterales > Enterobacteriaceae > Salmonella > Salmonella sp. FC25216. The sequence goes on from NZ_JBDGON010000004.1 coordinate 24,933, forward strand.
GCGCTCGCCTGGCATTATGGCTGGCAGGGCGCGCTCATTGCCACACTGATGAACGCTATCGCGCTGATCGCCAGCCAGACCTGGCACGATCATCCCGTCGATTTATTACTTTCGCTGTTGGCGCAAAGCCTGACCGGGCTACTGCTTGGCGCGGGCATTCAGCGTCTGCGCGAGCTGAACCAGTCGTTGCAAAAGGAGCTGGCGCGCAACCATCGGCTGGCGGAGCGTCTTCTGGAGACCGAAGAGAGCGTGCGGCGCGATGTTGCGCGTGAGCTGCACGATGACATCGGGCAGACCATCACCGCGATTCGAACCCAGGCGGGCATTGTGCAACGACTGGCGGCGGATAACGGCGGCGTGAAGCAGAGCGGGCAACTTATCGAGCAGCTTTCGCTGGGCGTGTATGACGCCGTGCGTCGCCTGCTGGGGCGCTTGCGCCCGCGCCAGTTAGACGACTTAACGCTGGCGCAGGCCATCCGTTCGCTGCTGCGCGAAATGGAGCTGGAAAGCCGCGGTATTGTCAGTCACCTCGACTGGCGAATTGACGAAACGGCGCTGAGTGAAAGTCAGCGCGTGACGCTGTTTCGCGTCTGTCAGGAAGGGCTGAATAACATCGTAAAACATGCCAATGCCAGCGCGGTGACGCTCCAGGGCTGGCAGCAGGATGAGCGGCTGATGCTGGTGATTGAGGATGACGGCAGCGGCCTGCCGCCGGGCTCTCACCAGCAGGGCTTCGGCCTGACCGGAATGCGCGAACGCGTGTCGGCGCTCGGCGGGACGCTAACCATCTCTTGTACCCACGGTACGCGGGTGAGCGTCTCGTTGCCCCAGCGTTACGTTTAAGGAAGGATAATGCTTTCGTTTTTAAAAGCCCCGGCCAACGCGCCGCTCATCACCGATAAGCACGAGGTTGACGCCCGCTATCGCTACTGGCGGCGGCATATCCTGATCACCATTTGGTTGGGTTACGCGCTGTTCTATTTCACCCGTAAAAGCTTTAACGCCGCCGCGCCGGAAATCCTTGCCAGCGGCATTCTGAGTCGCAGCGATATCGGCCTGCTGGCGACGCTGTTTTACATCACCTACGGGGTGTCGAAATTTGTCTCCGGCATCGTTAGCGATCGCTCTAACGCTCGCTATTTTATGGGCATCGGGCTGATTGCGACCGGCGTAGTGAATATTCTGTTCGGCTTCTCGACCTCGCTGTGGGTCTTTGCTCTGCTATGGGCGTTGAACGCCTTTTTCCAGGGGTTTGGATCGCCGGTTTGCGCCCGTTTGCTGACCGCCTGGTACTCGCGTACCGAGCGCGGCGGCTGGTGGGCGTTATGGAATACCGCGCACAATGTCGGCGGGGCGCTGATCCCTCTCGTTATGGCCGCTGTCGCCCTGCATTATGGCTGGCGCGTCGGGATGATGGTGGCCGGATTGCTTGCCATCGGGGTGGGCATGGTCCTCTGCTGGCGGCTGCGCGACCGTCCGCAGGCGATTGGTTTACCGCCGGTAGGCGACTGGCGGCACGATGCGCTGGAGGTAGCCCAACAGCAAGAGGGCGCGGGGCTAAGCCGCAAAGAAATCCTCGCTAAATATGTGCTGTTGAATCCCTATATCTGGCTGCTTTCGCTGTGTTACGTCTTAGTGTACGTGGTGCGCGCGGCGATCAATGACTGGGGCAACCTGTATATGTCCGAGACGCTGGGCGTAGATTTGGTCACGGCCAACACGGCAGTATCGATGTTTGAGCTGGGGGGATTTATCGGCGCGCTGGTGGCGGGCTGGGGCTCGGACAAACTCTTCAACGGCAACCGCGGACCGATGAATTTAATCTTCGCCGCCGGGATTCTGCTCTCTGTGGGTTCGCTGTGGCTGATGCCGTTCGCCAGTTACGTGATGCAGGCGGCCTGTTTCTTCACCACCGGTTTCTTTGTTTTCGGCCCGCAGATGCTCATTGGCATGGCGGCGGCGGAGTGCTCGCATAAAGAGGCGGCGGGCGCGGCCACCGGTTTTGTCGGCCTGTTCGCCTATCTCGGCGCGTCGCTTTCCGGCTGGCCGTTAGCGAAAGTGCTGGAGATCTGGCACTGGACCGGTTTTTTTGCGGTCATCGCCATCGCGGCGGGGATCTCCGCGCTATTGCTGCTGCCATTTCTGAACGCCCAGGCCCCACGCGAGACCAGCGAAGCGTGATGCACCTCACCTTTTTGCGCTGAATGGGGCAAAACTAAGAAATTTTCCCGGTTTTGCCTGGACGCTGTCGCAGGCCACTTTTCCTGTGGATTTTTACAATGCCTGCCATTCGCAGGTATAAAAATTAGCTCAGGAGTAATCCATGCTGGCCTTCTTAAACCAGGTGCGCAAGCCGACCCTGGATCTGCCGCTCGATGTGCGGCGTAAAATGTGGTTCAAGCCGTTCATGCAGTCCTATCTGGTGGTTTTTATCGGCTACCTGACCATGTACCTGATCCGCAAAAACTTTAACATCGCGCAGAACGACATGATCTCTACCTACGGGTTGAGCATGACCGAGCTGGGGATGATTGGCCTGGGCTTCTCGATCACCTACGGCGTGGGGAAAACGCTGGTTTCCTACTACGCTGACGGTAAAAATACCAAGCAGTTTCTACCGTTTATGTTGATCCTCTCCGCTATCTGTATGCTCGGCTTCAGCGCCAGTATGGGCGCGGGGTCAACCAGTCTGTTTCTGATGATCGCTTTCTATGCCCTGAGCGGTTTCTTCCAGAGTACCGGAGGATCGTGCAGCTACTCGACCATCACCAAATGGACTCCGCGTCGTAAACGCGGCACCTTTCTCGGCTTCTGGAATATCTCCCACAACCTCGGCGGCGCGGGCGCGGCAGGCGTGGCGCTGTTCGGCGCCAACTACCTGTTCGACGGTCACGTCATCGGCATGTTTATCTTCCCGTCGATTATCGCGCTGATTGTTGGCTTTATCGGTCTGCGTTTTGGCAGCGACTCCCCGGAGTCTTACGGTCTGGGTAAAGCTGAAGAACTGTTCGGCGAAGAGATCAGCGAAGAGGATAAAGAGACTGAAGAAAACGAAATGACCAAGTGGCAGATCTTTGTTGAATATGTATTGAAAAACAAAGTGATCTGGCTGCTGTGCTTCTCCAATATCTTCCTGTATGTGGTGCGTATTGGTATCGACCAGTGGTCAACCGTCTACGCCTTCCAGGAACTGAAACTTTCTAAAGAGGTGGCGATTCAGGGCTTTACCCTGTTCGAAGTGGGCGCGCTGGTCGGCACGTTGCTGTGGGGCTGGCTCTCTGACCTGGCGAACGGTCGTCGTGCGCTGGTAGCCTGTGTGGCGCTGGCGTTAATCATCGCCACCCTCGGCGTCTACCAGCACGCCAGCAACCAGTATGTCTATCTGGCCTCGCTGTTCGCGCTCGGTTTCCTGGTGTTTGGGCCGCAGCTATTAATTGGCGTGGCGGCAGTCGGTTTCGTACCGAAAAAAGCCATCGGCGCTGCGGACGGTATCAAGGGAACCTTCGCTTATCTTATCGGCGATAGCTTTGCCAAGCTGGGTCTGGGCATGATTGCCGACGGTACCCCCGTTTTTGGTCTGACCGGCTGGGCGGGCACCTTCGCCGCGCTGGACGCCGCCGCGATCGGCTGTATCTGCCTGATGGCGATGGTCGCCGTGATGGAAGAGCGCAAAATCCGCCGTGAGAAAAAAATTCAGCAAGTCAATATCGCTTAAATGTGTGCATTTGGTAACGTTTTGCCCGGCTTAACGCCGGGCTTTTTTATGCCTTGCGTTCGTCAGACAGGACATCCGGCGTCTGGCGTAAATGAAGACAGGCGTTAATAAATCACATCCTGACAGGCCAGAACGTCGACAGTTATAAATTTACCGTTATGATGGGCATCCTGTTTGGTGACGGATGTGCGCATGATTTGGTTGATTCTGGCCACGTTTGTGGTGGTGTTTATTGTGGGTTTTCGGGTGCTGACATCGGATACCCGCCGGGCGATTCGCCGCCTGAGCGAACGTCTGAATATTGATGTAGTGCCGATAGAATCGATGATTGATCAGATGGGTAAAACGGCGGGCGGTGAGTTTTTACAGTATCTGCATCGCCCTGATGAGTCGCATCTGCAAAATGCCGCTCAGGTGTTACTGATCTGGCAAATCGTGATTGTCGATGGCGGCGATCAGAATTTGCAGCGGTGGCATCGGTTGCTGCAAAAAGCGCGTTTAGCTGCGCCGATCACCGATACACAGGTACGGCTGGCGCTGGGCTTTTTGCGCGAAATGGAACCCAATATGCAGGAGATCAACGCGTTTCAACTGCGCTATAACGCCTTTTTTCAGCCAGAAGAGGGTGTCCACTGGCTGCATTGATAGCACGATGGGTGATAAGGAGCAGGCGAAAGCCGTCATTGGTAAATAGTTGCTAAAACGTTAATCAGATCACATTTTGTAATGTTACACTGCGTGGCTTTTCCGCAATAAAACACGCAGGTAATAACAATGAATGAAAATCTCACAGAAACAACCCGCGCAGATGAGGTTGCCAGGCCTAACTGGTCAGCCGTTTTTGCCGTGGCGTTTTGTGTCGCCTGCCTGATTACCGTTGAGTTTTTGCCCGTTAGTCTGTTGACGCCGATGGCGCAGGATCTGGGGATTTCCGAGGGGGTCGCCGGTCAGTCAGTCACCGTTACGGCGTTTGTCGCGATGTTTTCCAGCCTGTTTATTACCCAAATTATTCAGGCGACCGACAGACGTTATATCGTTATTCTGTTCGCCGTTTTGCTGACTGCTTCTTGTTTAATGGTTTCCTTTGCTAACAGCTTTACGCTGCTATTGCTGGGCCGCGCTTGTCTTGGGCTGGCACTGGGCGGATTCTGGGCGATGTCGGCGTCGCTGACCATGCGACTGGTTCCCGCGCGTACCGTGCCGAAAGCGCTGTCGGTAATTTTTGGCGCGGTCTCCATCGCATTAGTGATCGCCGCGCCGCTGGGCAGTTTTTTGGGCGGTATTATTGGCTGGCGTAATGTCTTTAACGCCGCTGCGATGATGGGTGATGCGCCGCGCGATAAATGCGCCCATTTCCGTGAGATAAATGGCATCGCTGCGGCGTTTCATTATTTGAAAAAGAATTACAATCCTACCGCGTCATTCTTCCTCTGACCATCTACCGGAAAGTACCGGTACAGCGTCGATAACCCCACACCGTAGATAATGGCCAGTTGCTGGCGGGTATGCCCCTTAACCAATAGACGTGCAATCTGTTCCCGCTCATGCGGCTTTAATGCGTTGGGCCTTCCACCGATGCGTCCTTGTGCTCTGGCGGCTGCCAGCCCGGCCAGTGTCCGTTCGACAATTAGCTCGCGCTCCATCTCCGCCAATGCCGACATCACGTGGAAAAAGAAGCGCCCCATGGCGGTGCTGGTATCAATACTGTCTGTTAAAGAGCGGAAGTGGGCACCGCGTTCATGTAACTCTGATATGAGTGCGATCAGATTCTTAACGCTGCGTCCCAGCCTGTCTAGTTTCCACACTACTAAGGTGTCTCCGCTATTAACGCACTTTAAAGCGCGCTTAAGACCAGGGCGACTGGCAACTTTTCCGCTCATACGGTCTTCAAAAATTCGGTCACAGTTTGCGCTTATGAGTGCATTACGCTGTAAATCGCTGTTCTGGTCGATTGTTGATACGCGGATATAACCAATAACGGCCATCAATTTTCCTCCTTTACATCATGGTGGGAGGATTCTTGCAGATTTCGCTATGTGTAACTGCTTTTCCAAAAACCTTCAATTGGGAGAAGCGGCGAAACGGGGGGTTGGAACAGCAGCAAATCAGTTACCAGATATGAACAGTTTTGAATTTCAGAATGAACTGAATGGGGGCTATGTACGATTTCCGCAGAACTGGATGCTGCAATGGAAGAGGATAACCGTTCCTGCGGCATCAGGAACTACCGGAGCGACAGTATCTGCAAACTATTTAATCCCCTTTACAGCAACAGTTATTGGATCATGGGCTAACGTCGAAAGTCGTACTATTAACGTTGCTGCGAGTCCATTTGTCAGCGCATCAAATAACGATCTCACTTCATTTCTGGCAACCAGCACATATACATCCAGCTCACTGAGTGTAACGGTATATTCAATAGGGCGTTAATTATGGAATTTTTATGGTCTCCCGCAAACCTGGCATTTTTCCCCGATACTCTGATGCAGGAATATATCGACGCTGGCTGGGATTTATCAGATGCGGTTGCGGTAAGTGATGACGTAAGAGAGGAGTTCGGCGGTGTATGGCCGCAAGGAAAAATTCTGTCGAGTGTGAATGGAATGCCAGCATGGGCTGATATTCCACCGCCTACAAAAGAAGAATTAATTCAGATTGCTGAGGCTGATCGCCAGCGACGAACAGATGCCGCCAACGATTTTATGAACAGCAAACAATGGCCCGGTAAGGCGGCAATTGGTCGGCTGAAAGGCGACGAACTGGTGCAGTATAATCTGTGGCTTGACTACCTCGATGCACTGGAAGCGGTAGATACCTCCAGCGCCCCGGATGTTAACTGGCCTGTTCCTCCGGACGAGTAAGGGTTTCAGGCTTTGAGACTGGCGCTATGAATGTTTTGCCATCGTAACGCCAGCCAATACCACACGCGCCGTTCACCAGTACCGCAGTACCCGTTTCAGGACTCCATTCTGACTCCCCGTCCCATATGACGAGATTAGTCACTACATCATTATCAACTACAGCGTAAGTACCAGACATTATGAATACTCCCATACAATGACCACGCCCGAACTACCGGGATTGCCATTTCTGGCAGGCTCGGAAGCATTCGATGCGACTCCATCACCACCCAATCCATATCCGGCCAGTGGCGAAATAATCGAGTTTGCAAAATTGCTGCCCATGCCAAGTGCAACAACAGTTGGCCATGAGGAAAATGGTCCATTTCGGGAGATGATGATACCTGTCCCTGATGGCGACGAGGATGGTTGAGCAGCCCCTTCATTGAATGGCGGAGCTTTTGCTGTGCCCACTCCCGAACCTTTACCAGCAGGGCAAACCAGCAAAGAACCAAATGATGTGGTTCCGCCGTCGCCACCGTTACCACCGCCAGCGCCATTTACAGTGCCACCGGCTCCGACTGTTACACTGACGGATGAAAATCCGCTGGTATAACGGGCTTTTGCGTATGCACCGTTTGAACCAGCTGCGCTGATGGCATTTTGAGTGGTTCCGGTAGCGGTGAGGTTTCCACTGGCTCCACCGCCCCCAACAGCCTCAACAATGATTGATTTTGTTCCTGCCGTTGGCGTGTACATACCCGATGTTGTGATGGTTTTAATATTCAGCAAGCACCCCGGAATAGTGTCTAAACCCAGATATTTCACCATTTCCGTTTTGCTTTCTTTGCCAATTAAATCCCGACCCGCCTGAGTTGTATTTGACGAATTAAGGGAGTAATTCCATCCCGAGAAAGTATTCGCACTGTATGAGCCGGTGGCAATTTTTCCCGTGCGGCTGACAGCAATTAACGTGCAAGCATCGCTGACATGTTTTGCTGCGTAAACATCAAACCACTCACCACCAAACGCAGGTTCATTTGTGTATGTCCCCGGAAACTGAGCGCTGTAAACAATCCCTGGAGTGTTCACGATATGAGCGGGAATGTTGTAACCTTCAGGCAAAATAATGCCTGGTACTAAACCAAGGTATTCGAGAAGGGCCGAAACTGATTTTCCAGACAATGCGGTCAACGTGTTATCAAGCGGCTGCTTACCCGCCAGAGCGTTCGTCATGGTGGTGGCAAAGTTCGGATCGTTACCCAAAGCCGCCGCCAGTTCATTCAGCGTATCAAGCGCTTCAGGGGAAGAGGCAACCAGTGCAGCAAGTGCTGCTTTAACAAATGCCGTGGTGGCCAGTTGCGTATCATTGGACGCCTGCGCAGCGGTTGGTGCTGTCGGTTTGCCAGTTAATGCCGGACTGGCCAGCGGAGCATAATCGGCGACTACGTTTTTAACATGCCCGGTAGTGGCCAGTTTGGTGCTGTTATCCGTTTTGGTTGGCGTAGGCGCGGTAGGTGTACCGCTCAGCGCCGGGCTTTCCTTTGGTGCATACTGGGTGTGCGGGTTCGGCGCAGCAATATGATCTGCCAAATTCTTATCACCGCTCTCGACCTGTTGTTTCAGGTACGACGTTCGTTTGGCCAGTTGCTTCGCCTGACGGTTAGAAATTCCGTCAGGCCCGCCCAGTACGGGGTCAGAGACCTCAATCTGGTAGATGCCGTCTTCCCAATGTGGGGTTTCAGGTAGGTTTGCCATAATTAACTGCTCCCGTGGTTATAGCTGCCGTCATAGTTGACGGTGTTGTTGTAGCGAATTGCGACAGACTGATATTCCAGACTGGCAAGGTGACAGCGGGCCGGAGCGAACGCGGCGAGGGTCTGTCGCAGCATTGACGCCTGGTCGTTAGTGATGGGCTGCCGGAGGATAACGCGGTAAACAGCCCATGCCTCGGCGTCACCGTGAACATAGTTACCGTTGTACGTGTGTCTGCCGTCGTAGCCGATTTGACCGGTCCCCTCAATCAGGTCGACCTCGCCAAAACCAAAGCGGCGGATGATTTCCCGAATTGACCACGGCGTCCCCTTGTAGCGGTGCAGCTCGATGGCCGATTTAATCAGGGCGCGTCGCACGTCATCCGCTTCTGCCAGCTCCCAGCCATCACCGAACAGCGAGAACTGCTCCCCCAGCCACGGCAGCGCGGAGCTGTCGACGATATCCACCAGGTACACCATCAGGGCTTCCAGGTTAATGTTGTCCAGGCGCCCGGCCAGTCTGCCCAGCGTTCTGAGGCTGATATCCCCCTCAAGCGGCGGTGGAAGCTGCAGCGGCTCAGCCATCGGCAACCCCCGTCATGGTGATGTTGATGGAGGTACAGTTGGCCCACTCGTTTTCCGCCACCACAACCAGCGCCAGACCGGGCAGCTCAACCTGATACACCCCATCAACGGACAGCACGGCGTTAATCTGCCCTGGCACGATATCCAGCCCCAGCTTTGCCCGACGGGCCGCCACCCAGCGCTGAATGGCATTATTTGCGGCGTCTTTTATCGAATTGACGTCCTGACCGCGATAAACCGTGATGCGGGCGTCGATGGCGTAGTCCACCTGGACGGGCTTTCTGGCATGAACGGTATCGGTGAGCGGTCGGACTTTCTCATCCGAGCAGAAGCTCTCGACCAGCGTGAGGATGCTGTTGTCCGGCAGGCCGGTACTGAGCAGCGGATACAGCTCAACGGTACCGGGCACCGGGGAGAGAACGGCGACGTCGACAATGCTGGGATGTGCTCCCATGGCATGAAAACGGTATGCGCCACGGCTACCGGCGTTGGTGAAGGACTCCGGGGCCAGCCTGATGCGCTCACGCAGCCGGTCATTGTCTTCCTGCTCTGAACCGCCGGAACTGGCGGACAGGTTGGTGACCTGCAGGTCGACGCTGTCAATCTCATCGAGCAGTTGGCTGACCTGAGCAGGTTGCCAGCCGTTACCGGCATCACCGGGTTCGGTACAGGTCGCCGTGACGTTGACCAGCAGCAGACCCGCCTTCAGCACCACGTCCGTGTCGGTGGCGAAAATAACGCTGTCGGAGGCGCTGACGCGGGTGCCTGCAGGTATCAGTACATCCATCGCCATCGCTTCGTCGACAGCGAACTGGAGAGGAGTGGATGCAGGCTGCGCGGCCAGACGGTACACGCCAACCAGCTCACCGAGGTAATCAATCATCGGCTCACGGGCAAAGGCGACCAGATTCTGCTTGGCGGCTTCCTGCGCCGCCACCCTGACCAGCATTTCGCGATAAGCCCACAGGTCAATCAGCAGACGTTCGGCCTGCGCCGGATACAGCGTCTTGCCGGTATCAGCCTCATACTTCGCAATCATTTCTGCCGTGATTTTGTCGGCATCGCGTTCAATAAAATCGGGTTCTGTCAGCGCCATAGCAGTTCCTGAGTCCGGGGTTGTCCGTCCGAGCCTTTCCAGCTCACCCGGAGCGTAAGATGTTCACCGTCAACGGCGGGTTTAACCGACGTCAGCTGGCAGCGAGGCTCCCAGCGACGAATGGCATCGACGGACTCGCGCACGACGTGCGGAATGGCACGCTCAACGGGCCAGTCGATATAAAGGTGCAGATTGCTACCGAACTCCGGGCGGTGCGGGTCGCTGCCGCGAGGTGTGCGCAGAATTATTTGAATGGCCTGCCAGATATCATCCAGCCCCTGGACGATTTCGCCGGGGGCCTGCAGGGCCGGTTGCCAGAATACTGAGGTCGTTTTCATGGGGGCAGTATTGCCCCCGGAAGGGATAGCCGATATTAAAGGCGTTTAAGAAGATGTGCGGGACTGGTTGCCAGTATTACTGGTCCGAAGTGATGCTGCCGGTGGCGTGGGCGCTGCCTTCAATCTCCAGATTGCCGGTGATGCGGGCCGCAGCACCTTTACCGCCGGAGGCTTCCAGCCCACCGTTGAGAACGGTCTTCCCGCCAACGGTCAGATTACCGGGGATTTCGGTTTCCTTCGCATCAATGACCGCGTTCTGTGCTTTGACCGTCACTTTGGTCAGGCACTCAACCGCAATATGCTCCACGCCGCCCCGGATGGTGAGCGTATGAGTGCCCCGGTGGTAGCTGAACTCGGCCCCGTCGCTGAATGTTGTCCCGCGAACGCCCTTGTCACTGAATGAGGGTTTATCAACGTCTGAATAGACCGCGCCGAGGATCACGCCATCTTCGCCATTTTCGTCCAGCAGCACCTTGACCTGTTCCCCCACATCCGGGAGCCAGTAGTCTTTGTTGTTCTGGGTGTTGCGCTGCAGGACGTCCAGCCAGTTGGTGCGCATGTTGTCGCACTCGGGCAGCCGGACGCGGGCTTTCACGCCAGCAGCATCGACGGCGCTGACGGTACCGGTCTGCAGGGTTACGCCTGTCATTTTTTCTTCTCCTTTATTACCGTGGATGTGCTGCCGTCAGGCTTGTAGACGGTGAGCGTCTGGGTCTTGCCGGTTTTGTTACCTTTCTTCGCCTTACCCCGCGTCACTGGCCCCCGCGCCACGTCCAGCTCGGTCACGTAGCCGCTGCTGCGGTCGAGGATGTGGCGGGCGGTGGTTATCAGCCACGGCCCGGACAACTGACCAAATCCGGACAGCTCAATTTTATTACCCGCTATCAGCTGGGACTCTCCCATGAGGGTCAGGGAGCCGCTCTGCTGATATTCATTGTGACGGGCCAGCGCGGAATCTGCCTTAATGCGGGCGCTGTCCGGGTCACTGACGCGGCTGTTGACCTGAAGACGGTCGGCGCTGGTGACCTTGCCGTCTTTGGTTTGCTTGCTGCTCTCACTGGTGCCGCCGTCAGCCTCATACACAATCAGCTTTTTCGTGCTGCTCTTCTGGTGCTTGACCCTGGCGGATTTGTAGACCCGATTGATGGTATCGCGCAGCGAGTAGCGAGCCACGTCCTGTGGCTTCAGCTGCTTAACTGGCTCCTGGCTACGAAGTGTGGCCAGATGCGAAAATATCAGCTGGTCGCTGACAATCTTCACCGCATAGCCGTACTCGCTGGCGAGCCGGTGCAGAAAGGCCACGTCGGTCTCGGCGTACTGCGTCACCCGGTCAATTTTGATAGCCTCGATGCTGCCCACCAGTTTCAGTTGATGCTTTTTGGCAATGCGCCCGGCGATGGCCGCCAGCGTGGTACGCTCAAAGCCCCGGTTTGATTTCGTCCGTAATGCGCTGTTGACCGAGGTGGCCACGCCCCGGATGGAGACCACGGACGCGGGCGAACTGACCTCTATCTCGTCAATGGAGAAGGTACCGCAGGACAGCAGCCTCTCCCCCTGGTAGCCCACCTTCAGGGTCAGCGTGTCGCCTTTGCCCGGATACCACGCATCCAGCCAGCGACCATCGGTATCATCCAGCTCCACCTCGATGGTGTCGGACTCATTTTTGATGTTATCGCTGTACGTAATGCGGGTGACGTATGGGGTGATATCGCTGGTGATATTCTTTTTCAGATACCACAGGGTGAACACCGGCGACAGCACATCGCTGACGCCGCCCGGGGCAGACGATGTCTGCGTGCTGCTTACCTCAGCCATGGCGGGGTATCCTCTTCTGTTGTGGCTTCTTCAGCCTCAATCACCGGGATAAGCAACAGCAGCCCGGAGGGAAGCACCGGCGTGATGGCCACGTGCGGGTTAGCGGCAATAATCCGGGGGTAGCCCATGGGGTCGCCGTAGTACTGCCATGCAAGCGAGTCCCAGCGCTCCCCGTTACGGGTGACATGCTTAAGGAACATCAGACACTCCTCGCCATAATTCTGGCTGCCATGGTGCTTAATCCCGGCGACATGCGAGTAAAGGTGGTACTGGCGGAGTTCAGTTGACCAGAAACCGCATCCAGCGCCGCCGCAATATTTCTTCCGTCGACACCGTTCAACGAAGACTGCGCTTGCTGAACATACGCAGCGGCCTCGCTGGTGGCACGGGCCAGACTGACGGCCTCCGGCATGGACTCGGCCAGCGCATTAAACGCCGGGATACTGCTCCCCAGTGACCCGGAGATATTTCCCAGCCCGCTCATCAGACCCGGCACGCGGGTCAGCGCCACGGTCGGGTTATCTTTCATTTTCTCCGCAATCCGCACCGCGCTCATGGTGGTCTGGAGCGCCGATTGCGCCTGTTTTGCGTAGTTGACGCCGTCCCGGACAAACTGCGCCACACCGGAAGGCGATGGAGCCGCAGAAGACACCGCGCTGGTGCCCGGCACCTGCGTGCGGATGGCAGGTGGCTTCAGGGGGTTTTTAGGGTCGCCGATGTACTCCCGTAGCGATACGGTGGCGTTGACCGCCAGCACGTTGCCGGTGCTGTCAGTCTGTTCGCTGGTCGCGTTCGCGTCGGTAATCACGAACCAGCCGCGATAGTCACCATTGCCAAAGACCAGCGCCAGCGCCTGATGGGCTTTCATTGCCGTTCTGAGGCGGGCCAGCTCGACGTCGGGCACGCAATAATGCTGGTGAAAGACCAGGCTTATCTGGATTTCGTCCAGCTTGTCGCCGATGAACTGCAGGCCGGGTTTCCCTTCGATGCGGGGATGCTCGGCATAATCGACGCCGAACGTCGCTTCGAAGCCGTCCCAGTAGGTAATCAGCTCAAACTCAATATCGCCCAGAACCGCAAACATCAGCTGTACCTCCGGCGTTGTTGCTGGGCCAGCAGGCGCTCCAGCATTTTCTCCAGTTCGTGCACGCTCATATTCAGCGCACCGGTTAACCCGGCAGGTGTCGGCGTCTCTTTGCCGTTAAGGTAGAACTGGGGGTTAAAATCCACATGAATGCCGCCAGCTCCACCGCCACCGGCAGCAGCACCAGCTCCACGTCCGCTATACCCTGCGGCCATAATCTCTGGTGACGGAAGGCGGGGGACGTCCGGGGTCATCTCTTCGGCCAGCCGCTGTCCGGCCAACGCCGCAAGCGGAGTGGTTCGCTGCAGGCCAATGGCGGCACCCTGCGCGATGTTGTCACCGAATCCCATAAACACCCGGCTCGGCGAATGGATACCCAGTTTTTCTTTAAACCAGCCGCCGACGTTGTCGCCCATGTCGGTGACGGTAGTTTTGAGCGAGTCCCACTTGTTTTTGATGCCGTTAATCAGCCCGTCGATAAGGTTGCTGCCGAAGTCGGTGAACTTTGCTGGCAGGTCAACGCCCAGATATTTCAGGGCGGCGGCGAAGGCTTTGTACAGCAGGCCAACCGGAGACCAGTTCATCAGCAGCTTGCCAATCCCCACGATACCGCCATTAAACGCCGTTTTAATGTCAGTCCAGCGCTGTTTAAACCAGCCGCTGACCGCTCCCCAGTTGCGATAAATAAGGTAAGCTGCTGCCGCGACGGCGGTTATAGCGAGACCAATGGGATTCATCAGCAGCGCCCGCCCCATCCAGAGAACAGCCCGTCCGACGAGCATGATGCCGCGAACAAGGCTGCCAGCCAGTACACGCCCCAGCGTTCCGGCCCCTTTAGCAACTGAGCTGAAGCCAGTCACCAGCCAGCGGAGCTTACCGCCTTCCCCCAGCGCCAGCGTAAGACGTAGCCAGTTGGCACGCAGCAAAATGACATTTTTCCAGACGTTCACAAAGGGGGAAATCAGCAGGTTCAACCCCAGCTTGAGGCCGATGGTGGCCATCTTAAACGCGAGCAATGCGCCTATTACTTGAATCGTACCGCTCACGAGTTGCGGGTTGGCTGCAATCCACTTACCGACGCTGTTCATTAATCGGATGAACGTTTCTCCCAGTTGGATCAACGCCGGGCGTAATGATTCACCGATGCTGATAGCCGCGTCGTTAAAGCCAATCTGCGTTCTGCGCCAACGCCCTTCGAGCGTATCATTCTGTTTCGCTGCATCCTTGTCCAACGTAGACATTGCAGAAGGAGTATTCATTTCCTGCTTGTTAGACTGGTATTTATCCCAGCCCTGACGCATCGACAGCAGATGGTTGACTGTTTGAATATCGGTGAATACTTCCGCTAGTCCGAAGGACTCCATCAGCTTCTGCTGGCCCTCCTGATCGCCTCTAGAGCCTGCGGCTTTCCATTGCTGCACGAATGCCTTGCCTTTACCGTCAATAAATCGGTTGGCAATCATGAGAGATGCTTCATATTGAGAGAGACCCTGGGCTACATAATTTTGCATTGACCCTTGGTAATCCACACCTGCCTTGGCGTATTTCTGCGTAGTATCTCCGCGTCCCATCGCCGCCAGCCAGTTGGACATATTAGTGACGGCTTCTTCTGCTGAACCGCTGCCTTTACCTACTTCCAGACTGGCGACAATTTGGGTTATGGCGTCTTTACCGTAAATACCACGGGCCGCAAAGGCTTTTGCCATGCCGGGTAGTGCTTTAGCCATATCCTTCAGTTCAAACGAGCCGAGCTTGGCCCCTGTCGCTGCGATACCAAATGCCTGTTCCAGCTCTTTGGCATCGGTAATTTTGAGGGCATCACTGAAGGCATAGGTCATTTTTGCCAGGTCAGTCATATCGGCTTTTGTCGCGGTGGCCGCTTTACCCAGCATCCCGGCAAACGTAGCAGCCTGCTCCGGTGCCATACCATCAGCAACCAGTTGGCCTACTCCTCCCATCAGGGATTCCTGTAGCTGGTTAACCTTCAGAGAAGCCTGCCTGATGGCCTGACCTATCGCTCGTTCCTGCTTTGCATCCAGATCTCCGGTGACGCTGATATCGCGCAACTGGGATTCAAACGAGGCATATTGTTTGACGGATGCCATGACAGGAGCGCCCAGCGTTCTGCCGATAGCGTAAGTTTCTGCACCCTGACCATAGAGCGCCATGCGGTTGGCCTTCAGTGCATCACTGGTAGCGGATGCAGCCGACAACCGGCGCTGCTGACGCTCAACCTGCTCCATTGTCCGGCCAACCCGTTGCAGTGCATTGTTCAGGTTCTGCATGGAGGAGGTGCCAAGGTGGCCGTACCGCGCTATTTTTTGCGTCAGATTATCCTGCCGCTCCTGCAGACGGCGGGAGGTATCATTAAGCGAGTCCAGGGCACGACGAGTACCGCTCATTGCAGAACGGAAGGTGCTGCCAATCATCCCACCGATAACAACGCCGACTGAAAACTGCCCCGACATAGTGGTTAACCTCTGGGTTGAATGAAAATATGTGAGGGGATAATGCAGAACAGCCACCACTGGCGGCTGCTCATACTACGATTTGTCGCCGTACTCGCTGGCGATCTGTTCTTCAGCCTGTTCCAGCCACATTTCCAGATCGTCAATATCGAGAGCGTCAATTTCCCCCGGCTGGAACCGGAACCACCTCGCCAGTAGCCCCTGCGCCTTCGTCAATGGCGTTGGCGATCTTACCCAGCCCCGTGATTTTCTGAAATCGTTTCTGCAGCTCCAGATAATCAGCCAGATCCATATTGTCCATGTCCTCCGGCAGGAAGCCGGAACTGCGGGCAATCAGTGACTCATCCCAGTCGTCCGGGTCTTTAGAGATTTTTCGGGCCTTCTTCAGATCCTTAACGGTCAGACGCTTGAGTTCAATGCGCTCAATGCGCGTCCCGGCAGCGGTAGTGAATGGATAGGCTGGGATGAATACTTCGGGTTGTTCCTGTGACATGTTCATGCTCCTGTGTGGTTTCAGAGCAGTATGTCCAGTTGAGGAAAGAGAGGATATTAAAGGGGGTTAAGAAGAAAGGGAGCCATGCGGCCCCCTGAAATATAGCTATCCGCCAATATTAATGCGGTAGTCGGTCAACTGGTCAACGCCACCGACGCGGAAGATATTGGCCAGATAATCCAGCTCCAACAGCTCTTCGCCATCCATCACCTGTTTGATGTACGTGCAGGTAAAGCTACTGGAGAACTCGGCGTTCTCGTGCTGTTTGAAGGTACCCAGCGGGTTCTTCTTGAACATGATGGTCAGGAACGTCACCAGCGGCACTTCATCAATCAGGCCCTGAGAGCTGTAGCGCTGAACGCTGGAGCGGCACTGCAGCGCCAGCGACTTATACGGGTTAGCGGCAGACAGCATCGCATCGCGGTAGAAGCTGTTCCACTTAATCTCACCCTCCAACTTATCGAAGCCTGCCGGGAGTTCCACCTTACCCACCATACCCAACGCTTTATGCTCCTGCATGGTCATGGAGACGTCGGGAAGTTTGACCTCTTCGGCCCGGCCCAGCAGGTTAGCGCCATCCAGATAGATGTTGGCATTGGTGATGCGGTTAATCTCAATCTTAGCCATCAGCTATTCCCCTTCAGGGTTAACAGGTATTCCGAAGTGATTTCGGTCTCAAACGTCAGTCGCTCCAGCGGCGGCGGTGGCGTGTATTTGTAGCTCAGCAGCAGGTGACCGGCGGCAAGCTCCGTCTCTTCGTTACGGGCCGGATCAAACCAGCATTTAAAGCCCAGCAGCGCACCGTCGCCAATCATCTTGCGCCCGTAGGCGTTGACCGATTCCGTCAGCGCATCAATCAGCGCCTGGGTAATCGGCATGTCGATGTACTGCTGGCTGAAGTAACGCAGGGACTCGTTGATCACATCACCGGTGCGACGAACGTTCTCAAAGTTGCGCATATGGGTGACCGTTGGCCATGCCGCCGTCCGGTTGCCCCACAGACGCAGGCCGCTGCCGTAGCTGCTGAAGACCGTCGTGATGCCCTGTTCGTTGAGCAGATTCACCTCGCTCTGCGGGTCGTCAATCATGGCTGACAGCTGGCGCTCCACACCGGTGATACCCATAATTTCCTGGTTGGAGGACGACCACCAGTAGCCCTTGTCCAGGTCGACTTTGGCACGCAGACCCGCAGCACGCTGGCTCAGTGGCTCCAGCCGTTCGCTGTTGGTGGCCGCGTCGTACACCTTAACGTGCGGATAGCACAGACGGACACGGTCTGAACTGGTATTAAAGTTGATGGTACCCACCGGGCCACGACCCGCAAGCGCCTGCGTAAAGGTGGTCCCAATCGGCGCGTCGATGTAGGCCACTGCGCCCAGCTTTTCAGCCATGGCGATAAGCTCCACCGAGACGCTGTTCTGGGTACAGAACACCGGGGCAATCAGGATTTTGGCGAAGTAGCCGAACAGATTGAAACTGTCGTTCAGCAGCTTCATGCCGGTACGGTTGCCCGCCGCATTGACAGCACCGATGATATCCGCTGCCGTGACCTTCGTCGGGTCAGCGTAGTTATAGCTGGCTTTCACTTTGGCACCCGGTGCGATGCTTTTCCCGAGGTTCGTCAGCACGCCGGTCTGCGCATCAAGCACATAGTCCTCACCTTCAGCGTAAGGCTGGCCATCGCCCTCGGGTTTCAGAACCAGCTGTGCGACGACAGGGTTAGCGAGCGTTGCTTTGCCGGTGGTTTTGTCAAACGTTACCACTTCATCGGCCACAGCGGTTTTATGGGTAGCCGGGTCAAGGACGTTAATCACCAGCACCGTGCCCGCGCCGTGGTCGTAGATAGCGTCCAGCGCCTGCGGAATGGTGAAGCCGGTAAGCTGGCTGCCAAACGCGGCGGCATCCTTCTCGGACAGGCACTGTACCAGGGTGTTGATGCTGCCCATAGGGGCGGTACCAATCAGCCCGATAACGGCAGATTTTACCGTTTTAACCGGGCGGGCACCGTTCTCCACCTCAATGGTTTCAACGCCGTGCAGATAGTTAGCTGACATGGGTGTCCTCCGCTTTCGTATCAGTGTCGTTACCGTTGCGGCGTTTCACCGGGATAGTCTCCGGTGGGCTGGCGGGCGGCGTCTCTTCGGCTTCTGGTGACAGATGTTTCAGCGCCACCAGTACCTTCACATAATCATGCTCCTCCGGCAGGGAGACTGTTTTCCCCGGCCAGAGCAGGATTTCGGTTCCGTCCGACAGCGTGACGCCACTGGCCGGGCCGGAATAGCGGTAATTTTTCGTCGCTTGTGCTTTCATCACTCGCGCTCCTCGTAGTTCACTTCGGTTAACAGTGGGCCGGACGGTAAATCGCTGTCTTCGATAAAGACGCTCTCCGTCGCAAAGTCGAGCGCGTACTGCCACAGCCCCTTAACTTCACCGATAAACACTTCACGGGTCAGCCAGATGCGGCGGCGGCAGTTCGGCGGGGTGTATCCACCGAGGATGCGGCGCACCACGTCCAGCACATCCACCGCCCCCTGCTTACCGTTAAGTTGACGAAAGATCACCGTGACACAGAGCTGGATTGTCTGGGGCTGGATCACCGCGCCAATATCGTTGGGTTTGTCGAAGCGCGACCCGGCGTAGCTCACCAGCAAGGCTCCCTTCGGATGGTTCAGGCGGTATTCCGCCGGTTTCTCCGGGAAATACTCCACCGCCAGCGTCGGGAGTTTCTCCTTCAGGCGGACAACAACCGCATCAATAACGGGCAGAACGTTCATCAGTATTTCTCCAGTAAACCATCGCGCCCGCCAAAGGTGGGGCGGCGTGACCGTGCCCGGATTTCCCCGGACTCCGGTACATCCTTCTGAGTGGACTGCAGCCCCAGCGTGAGTTTTTGGTCACGGATGGCTTCCAGCTGACGGCAGGCTGCTTTGTTGTCGTCCTTGACGGTATCAGGGATAGCGCCTTCCGGACGGCGGGCATACAGACGATAACGGGTCAGCGTGACAGCAATATCCCGCAGAACGGTCGGCACCTCCGCCAGCGGCAGGGTATAGCGCCCACGCAGGTGGGCATCTATCAGTTCACCGGCGTAGCGGATGCAGCTCTCGACCACGGTCGCGTTGACCGGAGGTTGCTCATCAAACCCCACCGTCTCATTGGTCAGTTCGATGAGCGTCCGCTCCGGCATCTGCTCCAGCAAATCGGAAAGCGTGCAGTACATGTCACACCCCGCGCAGAATGCGGATGGCGTCACCGGCTGCCAGCGCTTCATCCAGCGCAATCCCGGCGGATATGCCTGCCGGAGTATCTCCGGCTGCGGGAACCTGAGGAACGGCGCAGGCGTTCGCATCCGACTGGACGTTCTGCCCTTTGGTCACTGCCGCACCGGCTTCCACGACAATGATGCCGAGAACGTTCACCGGCACAATATCACCGGCGGCGGCATCGACTTCCGCTACGCCGAGCGCGACAGCACCAGCCTTGCAGGGGGCATTATCGGCCCCGACAAAGCGCTGTTGCGTCAGGGCGGCAAACGCCGTCACCGATGTGGTCAGAATGACCTGTTGAGTTGCACCCATGATCCTCTCCTTATTTCACGATGTTGCTGATGAGATACCCGGCATCGCCACCGACCACGGCAACTTTGTAGATATCGGTATAACGGCAGTAATTCACCTTGCCGCCTGCGCCGTCGTACTTATCGGCAACTGGCATGCCTTTACGGCGCAGGGTGTAGCCGAACGACGGTTCGTTTTCATCTGCACTGGTGGTTCCTGGCTGGGGCTTACCGACGTAATGCAGCATCAGGTTGTCGGCCCAGATATCGGACGGCGTTTTGTCCTTATCCTGCGCATCTTTCATGGAGGCCATGGATACCGGTTCGCCGACCACCACGTCTTCCACCTGGAAAAGGTCTTTCAGAATTTCGAGGGTGATCCGCTTACGTTCGTTAGCGCCAATCGCCGCCTGAATCGCCGGGTGGAACTTCAGCAGCGCCATGACGCTGGCTCCCATAGTCATCAGGTTCGGACGCAGGCCGGTTTTGTTACGCACTGCTTCGATACCGGCTTCAATGACACCAATCGGATCACCTTTACCGCCAACCCAACGCTCAGCTGCTGCTAAGGCCTTGACGCTCCCCTGTACATAGACTTTCGGATCCTGAGCCAGGCGGGCGGCATACAGCTCGCGCTTCAGGTTGACGCCATTCGTTACGCGGCGAATGGCCTTGGATTCTTCGTTGAACATTGACTCGGCTTTTTCGCGATAGTCCACCGGCGCGGCCAGATCGTGTTCATTCAGTACCAGGTCAAGGCTCCCGGTTTTCTCACGCACCAGAACGTTACTGTCTGCCCCCACGGCTCGCTGGGTTTCGAACTCAACGAATGCCGTTTTGCCGAAGGTAGGTACTGTCACACCTTCTTTATCGGTCTCAACAATCGGGAAGATGCGCTCGCCGATGAAGGCCGCATTTTTATAACCGCGTGCGATGCTGGTCAGCACCGGATCAACGACGCGCTTACCCTTTAAATAATCAGACATGTTCTCTCCTTAATTACAGGCAGCGGGAGACAGCAGCGTCGTAGCTGATGCCTTCTTTTTTCGACAGGTCCAGCGCTTTCTGATGCAGCGCCAGACGGTCCGGGTCGGCTTCAGCAAACTCCGCTGAAGTCGTTTTGGTATCTGTGTCCACGCGGTCTTTGGTCGCATGTTCACCGAAATTCAGCACAGGGGCGGTGCCGTCCAGCAGCGTCTTAAACGCCGTTGCCAGTGGGGTGCGGGTATCGCCTTCGGCAAACTCAACCGGTTTGTCTCCACCGGCTACCGCATCAAGAATGGCGACCACAACCGGCTTTGCTGCAGGAGTCAGACGGCCAGCACCGACCAGCTTCTCGGCAAAGGAAACGTTGTCCGCGTGCAACTTATCCAGCTTGTTCTTCGCTTCCAGCGCTTCCCGCTGGGTCGCTTCGGCTTTCAGACGGGTGTTTTCCGCCTGCAGCGCTTTGATTTCGTCTTCGGTCATTGCGTTACTCTCTTTTTGAGGGGATGGATTACGTTCACTGAAATCGGGGGTTTTGACTGGTTCATCGCGATAAGCCTCATCACGCAGTGAATCCAGCTGCCACGACGGGATGATTTTGTCGGTCTCATCAATCCCGAACCGGGCAATCAGGAAATCACGCAGACGGCTCCACAACGAGGCGTTGGTGATATCGCTCCAGTCGGCAAACTCGACGACGCCTTCTTCTTTCTCGCCAAACGAGACCTGCTTCAGCCCCTTAATGGAAGGCGGTTGTGCGCCCAGAAAACCGACATGGCGCAGGTAAAGCACACCCGGCTTCGGGTTATTCGGTGAGTCAGGGAGATAAAACGAGGCAGAAACCTTCTTGAAGCGCCCGTCGCCGACCATTTCGGCAAACTGTGGGTCAACCTGACCCGGCTCGGCATTCAGGTCGGAACCATTAAGCGACAGGGATTTCACCCAGCCCCATGCCGGGTCTTCGGTTTTCGGGTGACCAATGACGAGGGGGGCTTCGTGGACGGATGGGTCATAGGCTTTGACGCAGGCGGCGAGGTCGCTCTGCGTGAACGGCAGTTTCGTGCCGTGCATATCGGTATGGGTACCGGCTTTAAAAATATGAATGGCTGACATTTTGCTGTCCCGCGTTACGTTGTCGGGGACAGTCTGCGGAAAAGCACACAATGGCGCTTTTAATCTGCTTTAGAAAATAACAGAGAGGAGAAACGCAGTGAAGGGAAACAGAGACGATTAAAGCGGTAAACGAGGGGGCTGTAAACCTTTATAAAGGCTCCGGAGCGGGTAACGCGGTAAATCACCCGCCCCGGAGGGTTAAATTCAACGGTGGGCCGCTGATTCAAGATGCCGGACAATCGTATCCAGAACCGAGGTTTCAGCCTCCGGCTGCAGCTCACCGTCGCCGGTCAGCGGCAGATAAGGGCGGGCTTCCAGCTCCACGGAATGATTACGCCCGGCCTCGCCACCGAACTGGTGAATCGGGCCATACACTTTGTTGGTACCGAGCATCGCATGGCTGGCGTCATAATCGGTGGAAATACTCCCTTTCAGGCCACCGGCATTCCCCTTGTCCTGCAGCGTCATGCCGTCCCGCTCCTGTGCGGCCAGCGAAGGTGTCCAGGCCGGACGACCTTCATCTTCGAAGTTCAGCAGCGTTTCCGCCAGGAGAGTCCCGGCGATTTTACGCATCGCTGGCGTGAGGTCTGTCGCTGCCAGCTCCAGCGCACTGAGGCTCTGGCGCAGGGATTTATCGTTAATGGTGATAGTGACCAGATTATCTGAAGCCATCGTTATCCTCTCAGTTCCTGCTGTGCCAGTGGGTGAAGCGTGCCCTGATAGCGGGCAAGGTCAGGACGGTACGCCGCACCCGGCGCGTATGACCAGCCGACGTCGGTGGCCACTTTTGTGGTGCCGGTGTTGAAGGTGGCGACGTTCTGCATCTCTCCCGTCTTCTCTGATACCAGCTTCAGCTCCCACCCCATGGCGGATCCAGAATTCGTCACCTTCAGGCCACGGGCGCGAACCTCGGCGGCGCTCAGGGCAATCACCCCACAGCGGCAGCGCCAGCCGTTCGGCGGATAGAACGCCTGCCAGAACGGGTCGTCATAAGGCAGCACCAGACCGTGCAGGACCAGATGGCTTTTGCGGGTGTGGCTGTCGTTGATACCGGTGTACATCCAGTACGGCCTGTCGTCGATGTTCTCCATCTGTTCGGCCCAGCGTCCGGCGCTGTAGAGCACCGACATATTGGTGCGAAAGATGGTA
Source organism: Salmonella sp. FC25216 (assembly GCF_057751355.1). Taxonomy (NCBI): domain Bacteria; kingdom Pseudomonadati; phylum Pseudomonadota; class Gammaproteobacteria; order Enterobacterales; family Enterobacteriaceae; genus Salmonella; species Salmonella sp. FC25216. The sequence goes on from NZ_JBDGON010000004.1 coordinate 47,923, forward strand.
TCGAGCCGCCACGGGCTGCCCTGCTGGATGGTCACCGGCTCACCGGTGACCGGGTCGGTGGTATCGCGTGGCCCCCACCAACCTTTGCGCTGCAGCTCCGGCTCCAGTTGCTGACGGAACCAGCGGTCAGTCTTCCCATCATCCAGCGCCTGCTGCAGGGCGCTCCTGATATCTTCCAGAATATCCAGCCGGGTCACTTTGGCGACGGTAAAGGCACGGGCATGGGCCTCCTGCCACATTTCCTCCCAGTCCCAGGTGAAGCTATACCCTTTGGACTTCAGATAGCCGATCGCCCGTTTCGGCGGCAGCGTCATGCAGTAAGCCAGCTCAGCCGTGGTTACGCTCATGCAGACGCCCCCAGATAGCAGCAACAAACATGATACGGGCCAGCCGTTCCTGCAGGTCATCCGCATTCATCTGCGGGTACAGTTCAGCCAGCGCCCCCAGCAGCTCAGACGGGTTAACACCATCTTTCACCTGCTTAAGGAGTGGTTCCAGCACCGGTGCAAGCACACCGTTTAACGAACCACCGTTCATCAGAATGTCCAGCGCGTCATCAAGGTCCTGCTGGGCCTGAATATCAGCATCAATGGCCTCGGCGAACGACAGCGGCAGCGCGTTCTTCTGGCGCTCTGAAGGTGGTGTCTCGTCGATATCCCCGTCCTGCAGCTGGTACTCACGCTTGAAGTATTGCGGGGTGAAGACCACACCGGCGCGGCTGAGTTTCTCGTCGCGGGTTGCCTGGGTATCGTCGACTGTACCCTGTTCCCACATCTTCCAGACGGGGCTGGCCACGTCGCCAAAGTTCATCGAGACCGCCATCCTGATGGCCTGATTCACCGCGCTTTCCACAATATCGGCGTCGGCGTCCCGGATATCATCGGTAACCTCCAGCCCGGCTGTGGCTGATGCCTTATTCGCTGTCGCCTCAGTAGTCTGGTTCTGTCCCAGCAGGGCGATAGAGATTTCACTGCGGGCGAGCGTTATCAGGTTCTGATAAATATCGCTGCTGTCGGCCTTGCCTGCAGCCTCTTTGATCTCAATAGACGAATCATCAGGAATAGCGGCCACCGCGTCTTCAATCATAGATTCCATGGAGTCCAGCAGCAGGTCAATCTCACCCTGCGCTGTCCCGCGCGGATGTTTGCCGATGACCCACGGTGAACCGTACTTCTCGGCAAAGCGTACCCAGAATTTCATGCCACCTTTTTTGAAGGTGACCGGCCAGAAGCACATGGACAGGTCTGGAAAGCCATACGGGTTATCGTAAGTGGCATCCTGTCGCGGCACCACAAACTTACTCAGGGGAACCGCTTCACCGTCCAGCCCGGCGTCTTTGGCGCGAAAGCGCAGCAGGTTGTCATTGTCGAACTGGAACCACTCAGGCGGCTTACCCACGATATCGTTGATGGCCCAGGACTTCACCGAACGGCCCCACATGAGTTCGCAAGGCTGATACCCGTAGAGCACAGCGTCGGTCATCTCTCCGATGATGCGGGACATATCAAGATCGTCCAGCATATCCCGGATGAAGCTGAACACCCGCGCCGGGGCGTGGCCACGCTCCAGACCGCGCTCCAGTGATTTGACTGCCGCCTTGCGTCTGCGGATACAGCCACCAACCAGCGGGTCGGTACGCAGTTCACGATAGATGCGGATATCCCGGCCCTGAGATTTCAGAATGGGGTCAGGGTTCGGCAGGTACATCCCCAGCCCAAAGAAGTCGATGGAACGGCTGCGCGAGGCAATCTGCTCCGTCAGCGTTTTATCAGGTTCGGCAAATGAGACAAACTCAGTCGGGGAAACCCAGATTCCACGGGCCATTAGTAATCCTCCAGCATCCGGGCAGCCTGACGACGACGGCGTGAGCTTGCCTTCACCGGCCCTTTGTTAATTTCACGACTGGCAAAGTACGCCAGTGCCAGCGAGACAGCAGAGTCCCCGTGGCGCTTGCCACTGTCGGCTTTTGCCTTTGACCGCTGTTCAGGTACGCGGGGAACGCCGTTCACGACCTGCACGGCCCGCAGGTCATCCAGCGTGTCTTCATCCTTCGGCAAATCCACCAGGTTACCGTCCTCCAGCGCGGCCTTGACCGGCGGCATATGCTCCCGGTACCAGCCTTCGGTGGGCATAACCTGCTTAACCCGGCTGGAGCCGTAGCGCTGCATGGCATATTCCGCCAGATAGGAGCCGTTACCACGGGCATCAAACGCCGCCCCCATCAGGTTGGGCAGACCGTCCATCAGATACCAGGTGATTTGCTCCTGCTGTTTAAAGGGGACGTTGCGCAGCTCCATCACGAACGGCACGCGGCGGACAAGGTTCTTCTGCTGCAACAGGGGATAGTCCACCGACAGGTCACCGCTGCGGCCAAAGTCACGGCCCAAAAACGAACGGGCATCGGGAGGCAGCGCCTCCAGCAGCGGCTTCAGGTTTTTCTCCAGCCACTCCTGTGTCTCGCTCCACCGAACTTCGTCAGACTGCAGCTCATAGCCCTCCGGGCAGGTCAGGCGCAGCACCGGCGTGTCAGCCGACATGCGGGACTCAATCAGGGCGCGTGAGAGCCATGCTCCGCCGCCGTTCGCCGGAATGCAGTCAAGCTCCTCAGAAGCCCCGGTCCCGTAGAATTTGTACACCGATGCCATCCAGGCATCTTCTGCGTTCTGTGACCATGCCTTCCCGGTACGCAAGCAGACGCGGCGGAACAACCCTTCAGAGACGGCCTCTTTGAATGGAATACGCTGCACGCTGCCGCCCTGACGCCCGGCCCGGATATCGCCGATAAGCGTATTGAACGGGTTATCATCACCGTCATGAGTGGAGATAACGCGCACTTTACCGCCCCAGATAAGCATCGCCAGCGCCGCTTTCAGCAGTTCATCCAGCTGTTCGTGGAACGCGGCCTCGTCGATAACGATGATGCCCTGACGGCCACGCAGGTTAGACGGACGGCTGGAGAGCGCGACAACGCGGAAGCCGGAGTCGGGAAACTTGATGGTGTAGGTCTTGATGTGCTTGTCGTCTTCGTCCTCTTCCCAGAAACTTTCCTCAATTTCGCTGGCGGCATAGTTGAACATACGCGCCCACATCGCACAGGCCTGGATGTACTCGACGGTCATGTCCTGGTTGTAGGCGATGTAATAGACGTTCATGCCACCGGCTGTCACCGCTGATGCCGCTGTCAGGACATTATCGGACGCCTCGGCCCAGGTGATACCGGTTCGGCGGCTCTTCTCGATAATCTTGAGTGGAGAGGTATCAGCCACCCACCGCTGTTGATAGGGCATCAGTACGACGGGAACGTCGGAGGCTGAGGTGTCGGGTACCACTGGCGGTAATGGATTCACGATGCGATCCCCAAAATTTCGCGGCGTATTGCCTGAGCCGCCTCATGTGACAGACCACCCTTGCGGGCAATTTTCTCGGCATTGCTCGCTGCCTGCTGCGCTCTGGCGCGGACTTCGGTCTGGAACTTCTTCAGGTTGACCGAGGCTCGGGACAGCGTGGCTACGTTCTTTGCAACCTTGGACAGCAGAGCCACACGTTCTTTAGGGTCGATTTCTTCTTCGTCCTCCTGCAGCAGGACAATACTCTCGAACAGCTCGGTCTGAATCAGGGCAATCACCGCCTCAGAACGCGCGTCCTGATCGTCAGCGGCTCCCTCGGTCAGCATCCGGGCCGCTTCGGTTGCAGCTCGGATGGCACCATAGCGGCGCTCAATCTTCTGCCCATAGCGATGGATAGCGGATTTGCTGATGACGTATCCCCGATCGCGCAGCAGGGTCTCCAGTTCGGTATACCCACTGAAGCCGGACTCGTTCAGCGCCCGCTCAAGCCAGCGGCGAACATCTTCCGGCAGCTTGTCTATCGTGCTGCGTCTGGCCATCATTCACTCCAGTATTTTTCCGGACGGGCGATGCCGGGACTGCATTCCACGGTATATTCCACGAGGTCAACGCCGAGGCGGGTCAGGTCGGCAAACCAGTCGCCGGAGGGCCTCTTCTCCAGCTCAACCATTTTTCGGTCAGACAGGTAGTCCAGCTCACGACGCAGCTCAAGCGAGGTGGTGTCGGGATAAATCGCGCGGGCCACGTCCAGCAGCAGCGTTTCGCTGGCGGTGTACGGGCGGGTTTTATTCAACGCAACCAGCAGACTCCAGCGCAGGGATTCCCGACGCACGCGGGCGATATCAACCATGTTTACCTCCGGTTATACGGTACTGCTGTACCACTTCCAGTTTGTTGTAAACCGCATCCAGCTTGGCCTCAATGACCGTCTGACCACGGATATAGTCCTCACGACGGACATACTGAACGGGTAATTCAGCCTGAAATCGCAGGAATTCTTTTTCCAGCTCGCTCCAGCTGGAGGTGGAGTTCTGCAGTGCCTGTTCCAGTGAAGTGAAACGCGCTGCCTGACGTTCTTCCGCTTTAGTGAAAAGCCACTTGGCCATCCCTCCGACAAAGCTCATGAAGGTGATGAGGAAGCCCACCACCGTCCAGAATTCAACCTGCAGCGTCATTTCTGTAATCCTTCTCGTTCGTCCAGCAGGCCGTTTATCTGGCTTCGCCAGACCCGGCACTGTTTTGCGTTGTCGATAATGTTGGCGAGGACGTCGCGCTGGCTGACGCCTGAGTCGCGTAGCCTGGCGTCAGCGGCTTCAGATTGCCTGGGCGCTTCGCCAGTGCCGGTGCCAGCGGGGGTAGTTGCGCCTGAATGACCGGCGTCAACGGATGCGTCGTCGTATCCGAGCGCGGCGTTGTACTGGCGCACGAAACCGCGAGTAAACACGCAGTTAATGGGATGGCTCTTGCCTTTTTCATCAATCCAGCGCTGTGTGACTTCATTAATCTGCCCCTGTAGTTGTTGGTTCTGGCTCTCAAGCTGAGCGATTTGCGCAAGATAACTCCCTTCAGCCAGATACCCGCTGATAACCCGATCCTGATATCGCTTCGCGGATTCCCGCAGCGCTGTGTTCTCAAGGGTTGTCTGTTCGGTTTTGTAGGTATCAAATGCGGACTGCAGCCGACTGAGCGCCGCGTCACCGTCACGTTTTGCGTCTTCAGCACCATTGTGATAGCCCCAGCGGTTAAGCCCATAAAGCGCACCCACTAGGACAAGCGCCAGTACCATACCGTGCCACGGTAGTTTTTTAACCAGGCTCCACACAGCTACTGCCTCCCCATGTGAGATAGCGCGGTGCCAGATCCCCCAGGATGCGCTGGGGGTAATGGCGGTTCTCGCGCCAGTTTGCAGCGCTTCGTCCGGCATTCACCGTGGCGACATGACCAAACCAGCGAGCGCTGTCCAGCCCCTTCTGCGATGCCAGCCGCTTGTCACGCTGCACCCAGCCTAAGCCTCCGTTATAACCCGAGAGCGTCATGGCCATACGTTCGCAGTCGTTGGTGGCACTGACGCGCTGCCACAACCAGCGGTCATAGCTGACCAGTGCCCGGATAGCCCAGGCCGGGTTAAACGGCTCACGACTGTTAAGCCCCGGCATCAACTGGCTTATCCAGTCGGCAGTGGCAGGCATAAACTGCGCCAGCCCCTCAGCGCCAACCGGCGATACGGCATCAGGTCGCCAGCCGCTTTCCTGATGCAGCTGCGCCGCAAAGTCGGCCACCGGCGCTGACAGCCCCCATTCAAGCCGGGCATTGCGTATCACATCACTGCGATACTGCAGCGCGGCCTGCGGAGGCTGAACTGCTCTGGCTTCGCTAAAGAAACCACCGCACCACAGCAACCATGCAAGCGCCAGATTCGCTACAAGCTGCCACCAGAAGCTGTATTTATCGGTGCGCGGTTGACCATGCTTGATGGCGGTTACACCCAGCCCGAAGGCTAAAAGGATGATGAGAGTGATTTGAGGCCAGTTCATGGTCACAGCCCCATCGCCACGGCCAGACAGACTGCGGCAACAATCAGCGCACGGCGAATCAACGCGGCAGAAAACACCATGTGGAGGCCGGTCTGGACGGGAAAACGACCATCAGCCATCAGCTTTTCGTCATGCTTCAGGTACTGACCGGGACGGGCTTTGGGGAAAAGCGAACGGTCAAGCCAGTAGCCCAGCACTGCTGCTAGTGTTATGAGCGACAGCTTGTAAACCACCACCGGCAACTGCTGGGGCGAGACCAGACCGATGGTGCCGAGCAGCAGCACAGCAGTCAGCAGCCAGCCGCTGAGACGGGGTGTTTTAACAGGGGGAATAAGTTTTTTGATGTTTTTCATGATGCGTCTCCTTGTGTGGTGGAGACAGCATCACAAATGTCAATTAAAGGGGATTTTAAAGCACGTTATAAGTGCGGGGACAATGCAAGCAGTCAGAATGGTAGTTGCATCGTAAATAACGACAGATTCGTACCCGCATCAGGCATTACTCATATCTTTAACTTTTCGTAGCTTGCTTGCCTGAAAATCCAGAACCGGAGAAAACAGGCGCTGCCAGAATCCCACAACAACCATCTGGTCAGAGGGGTAGTCCATCGACAGGATCTGCTCGTTATAGCAGATGCTGTCCAGTACCCGGAGAACTGGTGGTTCATCTTTTTCAATAGATAAACGCTCAGCTGTAATAGCCTGTAAGCTCTCTTTTGATACGTTGGTCACGAGTATCATTTCCTTCTCCAGCTCAAAGAATTTGCGGGCGAAATCAAAATGAGCACGGGCGCGTTGTGATGAACCAACGACCAGATTGATGGCAGAAAAGACGGTCACAATAGCGGCTGAAAGCACTGCTAAATTCGTATTAGCCTGAGACAACACACCATAGATAGCCGTTGAACCAAAAATCAGAGATAACACATTAGTGGTTTGATCCAGCCGATCAAACCAAGCCCTGCGGCGGTTATGGTAGCGAACGGACCGTCTTACATCGAATAGCAGACCTTCCCACTCATGAGCCAGATTTGTCTCCACTGTTATCTCCTTTTCCAGGGCGTACCGGAGGTGAAAAAGTATTCGTCACAATATTACCCCTGCGTTCACCATAGTCCACAGAATCATTGTTGTAGTTTTTTTGGGATGGGCTGCGAGGGCAAATGTCGGACTCGTGCTTCTGAGAACCAGGCTTGTTTAAATTATGTTTATCATTCATTTGTGACTTTCCTTTTCAGCGTAAATTACCAAACCAGTAAACTGCGTTAATAGCATGCAGACATCCCGAAACCTCATCCTGACAGTGAAAGAACGACCAGCCCGGTGTTGGAGCACCGGACTGGCCATCAACCCACAGATATCAGCTGTGAGCCGACCAGGGTTCAGTCAGTCTCGCGAGACCGGACTAGCCTGCCATATTTTCACTGATTGCAAAAGGCTTACGGATAATGAAAGAACAATCTTTGCCCATAGTCCCCTGGATTGGCGGAAAACGTCGTCTGGCCAAACATATTCTGCCACTGTTCCCGGCCCATACCTGCTACGTGGAGCCGTTCTGCGGCGCAGCGGCGCTCTATTTTCTCAAGGTGCCCAGCAAGACCGAAGTCATCAACGATATCAACGGCGAACTGGTAAACCTCTATCGGGTGGTAAAACATCACTTGGAAGAGTTTGTCCGCCAGTTCAAGTGGGCGCTTGTTAGCCGCCAGATATACAAGTGGCTGCAGGATACGCCGGAAGAGACACTCACCGACATTCAGCGGGCGGCCCGGTTCTACTACCTGCAAAAACAGGCGTTTGGCGGTAAGGTCGCCGATCACACTTTCGGAACCTCCACCACCAGTGCGCCGCGTTTCAACCTGCTGCGTATTGAAGAAGAACTGTCGATGGCGCACCTGCGCCTGTCTAGAACACTGATAGAACATCTGGAATGGCATCAGTGCATAGCGCGTTATGATCGCCCGCATACACTGTTCTACTGCGATCCGCCATATTGGGGCACTGAAGGTTATGGCGTGGATTTCGGACTGGAAAACTATGACCACATGGCGGAATTGGCGCGGAGCATCAAAGGAAAGATGATTATTTCGGTGAATGATATCCCAGAAATGCGACAGGCGTTCTACGACCTGAATATTCAGACCGTCGATATCAGCTACAACCTGAAAGTCACGGGTAAGGCTACACAACGGAAAGAATTGGTGATTTGTAATTTTTAACTGTTAGAACAACTGAAGTGGTGCCGTACCTACAACCTACAGCACCACCTCAGTAGTTAATTCAGCCTTGGGCATGTCCAGGAATCACTATTAGGATTTGGTGAAAACACCTTCAGGCATCCCTCTCGTGGGGCCTTGCCATCATTTGTCATAGGAACATTTTCCTTATCAAGTTTCACGATAAGGTCTCCTCCGGGAACATCGGTTTTATCGAGGAAAACAGCCTGACAGGCAGATTTAGATATTTTCACTTCATGGGCATTATTTGATATGAACAAAAAACAATTATGACCAGAGGCTATGTAGTCACCAGGAATATTATTCTCGTCTTTGATATGAAATTGAACCGTTGTCACCGGGCGTTCGCTATCCTCGGATACTTCGAATTTTTCAAAACTGCCCGCATACTTATCTAAACCGGGGAGCTGTTGACGAATAAAAGGTAATTCACGCTTTACAACCGGGTTGTCAGTTTCAACGCTGAAAACCGAATGCTCCTTAACTGGGGTGGACGTATCAGCAGGATCGGCATTATCTCCACACCCAGCTAAGACAAACACCAATGGTAAAAATAATTTGCGCATAGTCATATCCTTACACCTTTAATGTTCTTAATGGGAACAAATTAGCCCACATTTTTTAAATTATTTAGCTGTGCGGACAGCTCCTGGATCTGTTTTTCCATCTCAATCACACGCTGTTTTTCTTCAGCGCCTCGCATAAGGTCTCGTCGAACCTCAGGGTCTAACTGATTTAATAGTTCAAGCATTTTAAGGTCTGCTTGACTGAAGCTTTGAGTTGCTGGTTCAACCTTCGATACCTCTTCCTCCCCCTTGCCTGTGAGTAACCAGTCAAGAGAGATTCCTTTCTCTTCCGCAAGGTTTATGCAAATTGAATAAGGCACAGAGTTTCGCTTTCTCCAACTGGCTAAAGTTTGTCTGTTAACGTCCAGCGCCTTCGCTAGCCCGCTGTCGCTATCAACATTAAACAGTGACATGAGTCGCAGAAGCACTGCATCAACGGCCTTTTTATTCATTTCAAATAAATCTCACTTGAGTTATTCATTTTGAATAAGTACACTTATTCGTATTGAGTACATCATAACCCAATAGGAACACGGTGCATATGAACAAACAGCAGGTTCGAGCACGACTGGTTGAACGAGGCAGTAGCCTGCGCCAGTTCGCGCTTAACGCGGGCTATGAGCCACGAACAGTCACTCAAGCGGTAAGCCGCTGGGCTGGCAAAAACGAACTTCCTCGCGGACGTCTGACGTATCGCATTCTGCGTGATTTATCAGTCGTGATCGGCAAGGAAGTTACACCAGGCATCCTTCAGGAGGCGTCATGAGCAAAGCAAATGTATCCAGTTCTGGGTCACGCATTCTGCGCGTACTTAAAGCACTTCGTGGTCACGCTCTGAATGGGGTTTCTAATGGTGAACTGGCATCGGCTTTAGGCGAGTCCCCGGCGAATATTAATCGGGCACTGAATACCCTTATCGAAGAGGGGTTAGCCCTGAAACTGGACAACGGGCGTTTTGCACCAGGAGTCCAACTATTACAAATCGCCATGGCGCATAGTACCGAAATGGCGCGGGCACAGGATCGTATCAATGAAATTAACCAGCGTGTTATGGCTGGCAGTCGCTAAGGAGTTGAAATGGGACGTACAAAATTACAACCAGTTGAATTAGTGGAAGATGCACCCCTGACCGCTGGTCTCAGCGTCAATCTTAATGCCATGACCGAACACCGCCTCGAAATCATGCAACAGTTCGGTGATGGTCTGCCATATGAGCGTGAACGTATTGTCCATGAGACACGTTTTTACATGGCTCAGAGCGCTGAGGCCATGCTAGAGGCTGGTAAAAGGCTGGTGATTCTTAAGGAGAATGAACCTCACGGTGATTTTACAAATATCCTCGAAAATGATTTGGGGTTAGCGCCACAGGTAGCACGCCGCATGATGCAAGCAAGCGTGAAGTTTTTGGGTAATGGTGATGATCATCCAAAGCGCTCAGCGCTGAGCGTTTTAGGTAAGACCAAGCTGTATGAACTGATGGTTCTGGATGATGAAGAACTTGATGTATTAGCTGATGGTGGAACCGTTGCTGGGGCAACACTTGATGATATTGATCGCATGACAAGCCGCGAACTGAAGGCTGCGCTGCGCGAAGCCCGCGAAACCAACGCAGCACAGCAGCGTGTGCTTGCTGACAAGAACGAGAAAATTGACACGCTTTCCACAAAACTGGAAAAGAAATCCCGTATCCAGCCGCCTAAGCCTGACGAAGAAGTGAAGAAACTGCGGGCGGAAGTGACAGCGTTAGCGGTTGAGGCGGAATCAGCCATCGCTGTCCGGCTGTCCAGCGCTTTTGAAACGTTATGCGCCTACTGCGCTGAAAATGTCATTGATACACCCAGAGACTTTATGGCGGGTCTGGTCTGCGAACTGGAGAGCGCGGCCCGCAACCTTCGCTCCACCTTTGACCTGCCGGATGAGCCTACAGGTAACACTGCCCCTTCATGGCTGACTGACCCAACGCCACAGATTAACGGGCAGGAGGCATAACCGATGAGTGCCGCCCTGACTGAACGACTGGTTTATGTTGCCCGCGCGGCACGTGACGCGGGGCATGGTAAGCGCGGTGCAATTTACGAGGCCGCATGTGCCGAACTGGGCCTGTCCCGCGCCACCCTGCTACGTAAGCTGAAGGAGGTATCAGTGACTGACAAACGCAAAAAACGCGCTGACGCCGGGCGCAGCGCCCTGAGCCGCGACGAAGCCGCGCTGATATCGGCCACGCTGCGCGAGGCCACCCGTAAGAACGGTAAGCGCCTGTATTCCATCGCGGATGCAGTTGAGACACTGCGGTCAAACGGCTTTATCTCCGCAGGCAGAACAGACGAGACGACGGGCGAGTTTTTCCCGCTGTCCGAGGACACTATCAGCCGCGCCCTGCGTAACTATGGCCTGCACCCTGAACAGCTGGACGCGGCAGCACCATCCTCCGAGATGGCCAGCCTGCACCCCAACCACGTCTGGGAGATTGATGCATCGCTTTGTACGCTTTACTACCTGAGCAATGGTCACAAGGGACTTCAGGTGATGGACAGTGCGAAGTTCTACAAGAACAAACCTGCCAATATCGCCCGCATCGCCAGTGACCGCGTGTGGAGTTATGAGATTACCGACCATACCAGCGGCTGGATTTACGTTGAATACGTGATGGGCGCGGAGTCCGGTGAAAACCTCTGTTCTGTCCTTATCAATGCGATGCAGGAGCGCGGTGGCGCGGATGTGCTGCACGGCGTACCGAAAATACTCTACCTCGACCCCGGCTCTGCCAACACCGCCGGTATGACGAAAAACATGTGCCGCTCGCTGGGCGTTGACCTGATAGCGCACAAGCCGCACAACGCCCGCGCTACCGGACAGGTGGAAAAGGCCCGTGACATTATCGAGCGCAAGCTGGAGCCGGGCCTGAAGTTCCAGCCGGTTCACAGCCTGGAAGAGCTGAACGCGCTGGCCGTGAAATGGCGTAGCCACTTTAATGCCACGGCTGTCCACAGCCGCCACCGTAAAACCCGCACGGATATCTGGCTGAAAATTACCTCTGAGCAGCTGAAGAAAGCGCCATCAGTTGAGGTCTGCCGCGAACTGGCGGTATCAGCACCTGAACTCCGTAAAGTCACGCCAAAACTGCGTGTCTCGTTCCGGGGTGTTGAGTATGACGTGTCGGCGGTACCGGGCGTACTGGTCGGTGAAAAGCTGATGATTACCCGCAACCCATGGCGCAGCGATGTGGCGCAGGTGGTACTGACCGGCGAAGACGGTCACGAAACGTTCCTGCTGATTGATGAGGTCAGGAAGAACGAGTTTGGCTTTGCCGAAAGAGCGGCGGTGTTTGGCGAAAGCTATAAATCCCTGCCGGAGACCCCGGCGCAGACGGCAGCAAAAGAAATCGAAAAACTGGTCACCGGCACAGATAACGCCGCCGATGCAGCAGCTGCGCGTAAGGCGAAGGCGTTGCCGTTCGGCGGGAAGCTTGACCCGTATAAACATATCGACGACACCACGCTACCGGCCTATATGCCTAAGCGCGGTCAGGCTTCAGACGTGCGCGGCCCGCGTATCGAGCAGCGCCCGCTGACCCATGTGGAGGCGGCGAAAGCCCTCCGCGAGAAGTTCTCGGCCATCGGTCAGATGTGGACACCGGAGCATTACCGTCAGTTAGCGGCACAGCACCCGGATGGTGTACCGGAAGCAGCGCTGGATGAGGTGATGGCCACGCTGACCACCCCAGCCCACAACAGCGTTATCAGCATCGTTAACGGCAACTGAGGAGGACAACATGCTGGTACTGAAACAACAACTTAAAGAGGCCCGTATCCCGCAGGCTGTAGTGGCAAGAGCCGTCGCCGTCTCCGAGGCAACGCTTGCCCAGATTGTGAACCATAACGAGTGGCCCCGCACCAGCCCGGAGGAAGTGCGCCAGCGTCTGGCGTCTTATCTGGAAAGTCAGGGGATTGATACAGCGAAGAGTTTTGATGCTGCACAGGGCGCTGCCACGCCCCGTACAGCGGGTACAACCAACCTCAGTGAGGAAGAGAACATGTTACTCAAAAAACAGGTGTTATTTCCAGCAACTAAAAAAGCATTTGGCCTTTTCCGTGACCCGTTCGCCGATGAAGCCATGCAGGGTGCGGATGATGTGTTCACCACGCCGGATATTCGCTACGTGCGTGAGGCGCTGTACCAGACTGCCCGCCACGGTGGTTTTATGGCGGTTATCGGTGAGTCCGGGGCGGGTAAATCCACGCTGCGCCGTGACCTGATTGAACGTGTCAACCGTGAGAACGCACCGGTGATTGTTATCGAGCCATACATCATCGCCATGGAAGACAACGACGTGAAGGGTAAAACCCTGAAGGCAGCAGCTATCGCCGAGGCCATCATCAGTACCATCGCGCCGCTGGAGAACATCAAACGCAGCCAGGATGCCCGTTTCCGCCAGTTGCACCGTGTTCTGAAAGACAGCAGCCAGGCTGGCTTCAGCCACGTCCTGGTGATTGAGGAGGCCCACAGTCTGCCCATCCCGACGCTGAAGCACCTCAAGCGCTTTTTTGAGCTGGAGTCCGGCTTCAAAAAACTGCTGTCCATCGTGCTGATTGGCCAGCCTGAACTGGCGGATAAGCTGTCCGAGCGCAACATGGAAGTGCGTGAAGTCGTGCAGCGCTGCGAGGTGGTTGAACTGCTGCCGCTGGACAATAGCCTCGAAGAGTTTCTGGCGTTCAAGCTGCAACGCGCCGGTAAGCAGTTTGCCGACGTCATGGACACCAGCGCTGTGGAAGCCATCCGCGCCCGCCTGAGTAATCTGGGCAGCAACCGTAAAAGCATGGTCAGCCTGCTATATCCGCTGGCCGTCAGTAACCTGGTGATAGCCGCCATGAATCTGGCTGCTCAAATCGGGGTTCCGCAGGTCAATGCCGACGTCGTCAAAGGGGTTTAACCATGAAATCCATTACCGATATCAACCAGCAGATGGGCAAGGTGCAGTCAGCCATTATGGCGCTCAATGCCATGAACACCACCGTGCAGAGTGTGATGATTGCTGGCAGTAAGCCGGTTATCCGTATCGCCCGCAATGGCCACTGTACCCGCCTGCTGGAAGAGGGAAAAGCAAGTTATACCCATGTTGGCCATGACTGTTCAGGGCGCTTTCGTCAGGGCGTCTTTGAGTTGCATGGCTGCCGTATTACCTGGTCAGAGTCATTACATTAACCATAAGGTGAACAAAGATGAGCGAAGTAAATAAAGAAGACTACATGAAAGACCGCAAGGGGCGTCTGGTGCCAATTAATCAGGTATCTGACTATGACCTCGCCATGGACTCTTTCGTCCGGGAGCAGGTCGCGGCGGCGAAAGTCAAAAGCGCTGACCTCAGCGACTTCAAGCAACGCGCTTTCGACGAGTGCTACGCATGGCTTGACCTTGTGGCTGAGAAGTACGGCAGAACGCGCGGTGGGGCTAAAGGTAATGTGACCTTCAGCAGTTTTGATGGCAGCGAGCAAATCACTATCCGTGTGCAGGAAACCCTGACGTTCGGGCCTGAGCTGCAGATTGCCAAAGACCTGATTGACGAGTGCGTCACCGAGTGGTCTGAAGGCGCGAACGACAACCTCCGGGCAATTATCGCCGACGCTTTCCAGGTGGATAAAGAAGGTCAGCTCAATACTGGGCGCATTCTGTCCCTGCGCCGCGTCAAGATTCAGGACGAGCGCTGGAACCGGGCCATGGAGGCTATATCGGAATCGCTGCAGGTGGCCATGTCCAAAACCTATATTAATTTCCGTGAAAAAGATAAACACGGGAAGCTAATTAATATCCCGTTAGATATCGCTGCCATTTAATTTTAATTCACTTTCTTTTTATTACGGCGTCAGTGCCGTGGGCTTCTGCACGCCGAAAACAGCTAAAAGGTAATTAACTATGCAAATTAATGATGTTTCGAAGCTGGAAAAAATCATTACCAATATCGCCAAAGATGACGGGGTTTATACCAGCAAAACCAGTTGCTTTATTGGCCGAACGGCATCAAAGGTCATCGTTATCAGCGCCCTGAGCCTCAATGAATTTGAGAGTGAGTTTAACGAAGATCCTGACGATGTTCCTGATATGCACTTTGTCCTGGGAGAATAGCCATGTCCATCAAATGCACCAACTGCCAGAAAGGTGTCACCACACTAAAATTCAGCGACGCCAGTGTCATTACCTCCGGCAAGCACCATGTTCCAGCTGTTCTTATCACGCTGGTATGCCCACACTGCAGCCAGCATTACTACACCGAAGTTCCGGCCATGGAGTTCATACCTTGCGAGGAGAAACAATGAAAATCTGGGTAATAAGATTTTTGTATCTGGCGATGCATATAGTTACGGGCACTTTGGATTTAGTCGGCAAATTACTTTACTGGTCTCTTTTTGCTACCGCTGTTGGTGCCGGACTTACTTTCGGTTCTTTGTTAGCTTTTTTATACGTTATTTATGGGGGGTAAGTGTGGATATATCGAATGATGCCAAAACCTGTTTAGCGCGAATAAAGGCTCTCAACGCAGATAACCAGCGATTTGTCCGGGTGAATATCGGCATACTCAAAGCGGCCCGAAGTGAAATCCTGTCTCATGCAGAGCTTAACGGAAAAGGTGTAATGACAGATATGGTTCTTAATGCACTAAACAACGCTATTAAAAAGGGTCGGTAACCATGTGGATACTTATTCTCTGGATGGCATCGCCATTCTCTTTAACGCTAAGTGATGCCATGCAACCAACGCTGACTTTACAGACTCAGGAATTTAACAGTGAGAAAGCCTGCCGGGATGCTTTCACGTCCATCAAAAAACTCAATGATGGTGATTATAAACTTCGTGGTGTATGCACACCAAAGGACTAATCATGCCAATAACTGATAAAGAAAAAGTGCTGGAAAAGTTAAAAAAACTGCTGGCGCTTTCAAAATCTGATAATCCCCATGAAGCTTCGCTGGCACTGCAGCGCGTTCAGAAACTGATGCAGGCATACGGTATCACCCGTGATGATATCGCGCTCAGTGATATAGACGAGAGCATCAGCAGCTACTGGGCTGCAGGAAGTATTAATCCTCCTCGTTACATACTGGGGCTGCTGGGCATCATCCAGGCCGCTTTTGGGGTTGATTCTATTATCCATTCAGGCCACAAACCCAGCGTTAGCTTTTATGGTAATAAAGACCGCATTGAGCTGGCGTCTTATACCTGGGATATTCTCGCCAGACAACTCATTGCAGCGCGAAAAAGCTATATCGGGCAGCAGAATAAAAGGATTAAAAGCACGACAAAGACCAGCCGGGGCGACAAATTTGCCGAAGGCTGGGTACTTGCCGTGCGTAGTGAAGTGCAACTCTTTGCTATGACCCGCGAGGAACGGGAACTGGCCAGCCTCTGGCTCGAGCAAAAATACCCGGACTCCAGCAAAACCAGCGGTCGTGGGGCCGGAAAATCGCGTGATGCGGATAAGTCTCGTCACCATGGTTACCGGGAGGGAGAGCATGTCAGGCTACATCAACCCGTCAGCGGACAGGAACAGCGAAAACTGAGGAACGACTTATGATGGCTGAAACCGTTGTGTGCGCCCTCGTCTGGTATAGCCTCGTGGGCTGGTGTACGGCTGACCTGCATCGTTATTCCGGTTTTTATTCCCGGTACAACGGTGCTAAATACTGGATTAGCTGGGCTGTGATGTTCGCGTGTTGGCCTGTGGCGCTTCCTTTATATGTTGACTATGTCAGAGGGTTGGCAAAGGGGGAAATCGACGATGACTAAACAACGTCTTATCCAGCTTATTCATATTGCCCGTAACGACCTGCAGATGGACGAGGATACCTATCGGCAGATGCTGCAGGGCCTGACAGGCAAAGCCTCCACGAAAGGAATGGATGTCACCCAGCTTAACCGCGTTATGGAGTCTATGACGAAGAAAGGCTTTCGCATTAAGCCTGCGGGTAAATCCCGACCGGATTTACCGCTTGATACCCATCCGCAGTCTAAGAAATTACGGGCGTTATGGCTTGAAATGGCCTCAGCTGGCATCGTCCGTGACAGCTCCGAGCAGGCACTGGCTCTATGGGTTAAGCGGGAAACAGGCATCAGCGCGTTACGCTGGCTCAGCAATGAGCAGGCAAGTAACGTTATTGAGAAACTGAAGAAGTGGCAGCGCAGAGCTGCGGGGGGGAAGCAATGAGCGACCTGAACCAGTTTCGTAGTAAGGGGCCGGAACTGTTGGTGGAACTGGCACAGCACACCTCTGAAACCATCCGCGAGATTATAGATATTGAACCAGCGATTGCCGACCAGATTGGTCAGGCGACAGCAAATCGCATGATGCAGGTCTGGGGTGGGCAGAATGTCTATTTTCCGATGGGGATGGTCTGGAAGGTCAGTCAGCGTGACCGGGAAATCTTCCACGAGTTCGACGGGCGCAACCATCACGAACTGGCCCGCAAGTTTGGTGTTTCACTACAGTGGGTTTACAGCGTGGTGAAGCGGGTCAGAAAAGAAGAACTGGATCGGATGCAGGGTAAGCTGTTTGATGGTGAACCCGATGCCGATACGGAGAAAAAGGAGTAATATCTGTAATCAGGCTGGCGCGAGTTCTGTTTTTTTCGGGCCGGTCTGATTTTCACATACTGTAAGGTTATTGCATATTTCATCCAGTCTCTTCCCATGTTGGCCCAGTTCTTCCCATAATTATCTCACTTATTCCCTGTCATTTATCTCAAGTCTAATCAGATGGGCGTACTGTGCGTCATCTGGGTGGTGAAATCACTGCCGTCGCTGCCGGGCGAACCTTCCCACCAAAAACAGAATATGTTTAGCCTGTTGCAACGTCCTGGCGTGATGGCCGGGATGATCGCCATCTTTATGTCTTTTGCCGGGCAGTTCGCTTTCTTTACCTATATTCGCCCGGTCTATATGAATCTGGCGGGCTTTGACGTTGATGGTCTGACTCTGGTGTTGCTAAGTTTTGGCATTGCCAGCTTCGTTGGCACTTCTTTCTCATCTTACGTCCTGAAACGTTCGGTAAAACTGGCGCTGGCCGGTGCGCCGCTGGTACTGGCGCTGAGCGCGCTGACGCTCATCGTGTGGGGAAGCGACAAAACCGTGGCGGCGGTAATAGCGATTATCTGGGGACTGGCGTTTGCGCTGGTGCCGGTGGGTTGGTCAACGTGGATCACTCGTTCCCTTGCCGATCAGGCGGAAAAAGCCGGTTCCGTCCAGGTCGCGGTGATTCAACTGGCGAATACCTGTGGCGCGGCGGTGGGCGGTTATGCGCTCGACAATTTCGGGCTGCTTTCGCCGCTGGCGCTTTCCGGCAGCCTGATGCTGTTGACGGCGTTAGTCGTGGCGGCGAAAGTCCGTATTACGCCAATGAGTTGATATTGCTGCCATTTTTAGGCCGGATACGACGTTAGTCGTTATCCGGCAATAATAAACGCTTAATCAAAACCGTTATGCTCTGCGGTGGCGGCAAACCATTCTCCGCTTTTTTTCACCGTGCGCGTTTGGGTGGCTAAATCCAGTTGTACAAAACCATAGCGATTTTTATAGCCGTTCAGCCATGACCAATTATCGATAAAGGTCCACATGTGGTAGCCAAGACAGTGACAGCCCTCGCTAATGCCTTTATGCAGCCATTTAAGATGCTCAGAGATAAAGTCAATTCGGTAATCATCGTGAATCTGTCCCGCTTGCACAAAACGTTGCTCGTTCTCAACGCCCATCCCGTTTTCGGAGATAAAACAGCGCGGATTGTCGTAATTATCCCGCAGGTTGGTGATGATGTCGTAAATTCCCGGCGCGTAAATTTCCCAGCCGCGATAAGGGTTCATCTTGCGCCCCGGCATGTCGTAATAGTCAAATAACCACTCCGGCATAAACGGCGCTTGCGGATTCACCGCTGTATCACGGCATTTCACGCGGCGCGGCTGATAATAGTTAATCCCCAGCAAATCGATTTTGCCGTCGGCAATAAGCTGACGGTCGCCTGGCTGACAGGCGGGCAGTTGGTCATAGGTTTTCAGCAGCGCCACCAGTTCCGCCGGGTATTCTCCCCTTAATACCGGGTCAAGAAAACTGCGGTTAAATAACAGATCCGCATGATGCGCGGCTTGCACATCGGCGGGATGCTGCGAGCGTGGGTAGGACGGCGTCAGATTCAGCACCACGCCGATTTCACCGTCATAGCGCCCGGCGCGCCAGGCGCGCACGGCGGTCGAATGCGCCAGCACGGTATGGTACGCCACGGTGGCCGCACGTTTAAAATCCACCACATTGGGATAGTGGAAGTCGTACAAATAGCCGCCTTCCACCGGCACAATCGGCTCGTTAAAGGTAAACCAGTGCTTCACGCGGTCGCCAAACAAGGTAAAACACGTTTGCGCGTACCGACCAAACGCCTCTACGACGTCGCGATTTTCCCAGCCGCCTTTCTCCTGCATGACCATCGGCATATCAAAATGGAACAGCGTAATAAACGGCGTGATGCCCTGCGCCAGTAGCTCGTCGATGACGTTATTGTAGAAGCTCACCGCTTGTGGATTCACCTCGCCTACGCCGTCTGGAATGAGACGTGCCCAGCTTAGCGAGGTGCGAAAACTGTTGTGTTTTAACTGCTTCAGTAGCGCGATATCGTGCTTCCAGCGGCGATAGAACGTTGAGGTTTCCGCCGGACCGACGCCCTGGTGAAAACGGCCAGGCTGGCGCTCGAACCACACATCCCACGTGGTCTGGCTTTTACCGCCATTCAGACTATCCCCTTCGGTTTGCAACGCTGAGCAGGCGCTGCCCCACCAGAAGTTATCGGGAAAACGGTATCGCATTGTCGTGCTCCTTGCTCGCATAAATTCGCTCCAGAATACGCGGTTTCCGTAAACAGAAACCGGTTACAGTACGCATTTTCGCGACCAAAAACGGAAGTGGTGTGCTACATCTCCGGGCATTCCACCTTACCGAGAGCCTGCCAGTAGTTATGCTGATTGTTGCTCTCTATCGCGATCATCGCCTCCCGAATATGCTGCTGGTTCCCCTCACCCACCATGATTTTGTTCTCCCAGGCTTCATCAGTTAGCGCGCCTTTCGGCGTACACATTTTGCGCAAGTCCTTTAAAATCGTGGTTTTTTCATGCGTCGTCTGAAGCGAGCTAAACGGAGAATCGGCATACGTGATGCCCGGTAGCGCGACAAGCGCGGCAATAAGCAGAAGCGTTTTTCGTTTCATAAACGGTATCCTTATCGGTTTGCACCTTCTCAAGAGTAAGTGTAGACCGCGTGGCGTTCACTCATCGGGGCGTGCGATCCGCTGGTGCTGAACTCAGACAAAAGTGGGAAAGCGGTTTCTCGCTGCGCCTTCACTTTCTTGCATAGCAGAATAGGGTATGTTCTGAACACTCTTTGATTTCGTAAGCGGTAGTGTAATGAGACGTATTGAGATCGTACTGGGAGAGCTGGAACGGCTAACGCGCGGGCTATGTCTTGCCGATCTGGCGCAGGAGACGGCGTTTACGGCGGAGGCGATAGGTTTCAATCTTGGGCTGGCGCGTAACTCCGTCAGCAAAGATCTCAATCAGTTATGGAATGACGGCCTGGCAATCAAAAGCCATGGTCGCCCGGTCTATTTTCTGCATCGCCAGGCGCTGGAAACGTTGCTGGGACGTCAGCTAGAAGAGTCTGAACGTGAGGTGCGGTCGGTGGCGGATGTGCTGCCGCATGAAGAGCATTACGTGCCCGACGATCCGTTTACCAGCCTGATTGGTTACGATCGCAGCCTGCGCGATGCGGTAGAAAAAGGCCGTGCGGCGGTGCTCTATCCGCACGGTTTACACGTTCTGCTTACCGGGCCGTCCGGCGCCGGTAAAACCTTTTTTGTGGAGCTGATGCACCGTTTCGCCTGTGAACAGGCGAGCGGCGCTATCCCGCCGCTGGTCTACTTTAACTGCACGGAATACGCCCATAACCCGGAACTGCTCTCCTCGCATCTGTTTGGTCATCGACAGGGGGCGTTTACTGGTGCAAATGAACATAAAACAGGCCTCGTGGAGCAGGCGGACGGCGGTTATCTGCTGCTGGATGAGGTGCACCGTCTGTCTTATGAAGGGCAGGAAAAGCTGTTCTCTATTCTGGATAAAGGCGAGTATCGTCCGCTTGGCGTAAGCAGCCAGCCGCGATCAATTTCGGTACGCCTGATTTGTGCCACTACTGAGCCGATCGGGTCGGTGCTGTTACGTACTTTCCAGCGGCGTATTCAGGCGTGTATTGATTTGCCGGGCATTCGCCAGCGCTCCGTTGAAGAACAGATCGAACTGATCGTGGGATTCTTACAGCGGGAAAGTCGCAAAATAGAACGCACGGTCAGCATTGATAAACCGTTGTTGCTCTGGTTGCTGAATAAACCCCTGGAAGGCAATATCGGTCAGCTTAAAAGTGATATTCAGTTTCTTTGCTCTCAGGCGTGGGCAGCGGGAATGACCGAGTATAACGACACGCTACAACTGGACAAACGGTTGGCGGAGATGTCGGTTAACCCGACGCCGGAACAGCGTTTATTGGTGGATACCCTATTTGACGGTAAAGCGTGGCTAAATATAGACGCGCGCACGCTGCCCGCATTGAAGACGTCGCTGGCGACCGGGGCGGAAATTGAAGAGAGCGACCTCTTTTACAGCTTCCTGACGCGCGAATATGTTAATTTGCGCAACAGTAACGTCCCCCCGGCGGAGACGCTGGCGATCCTGAAAAATAAACTCAGCTCTATTTTTGAATACGGTCTCTACATCCGCGACAGCGTGGCGCATCCGCCGCGCTATGGCGACCAGATTGAAGAGCGCGTGACGCTGCTGATTGGCTGCGTAGAGCAGGTGTTGGGCTTTTCGCTGCCGGAAAATCTGGTTAACCCACTGCGTAAACACTTCCTGGCGCTGATAGGCTACGTGCAGCGCGGATATGGTTATCTACAGCGGCGCGAAAGCCTTTAATGCGCCAACCTCCGGCTTTATCACCGGTAAGAAAACGTGGATTGCCGCCTGCAAAGCGCAGTACCAGGGGATTGCCAGGGCGATGAAAATCGGCAAGGAAAACATGGTCGGGCTGGTGTATGCGCTGGAGAATTACCACCAGGGCAAGACGATCGTGACTGCAACACAGTTACAGCCGGTCGCAGAAGCGATTTCCGCCATCCATGGGCTTTATGCCGATATCGAACAGGATGAGGCCGGGCGTGCAATCTGGCGTATTCGTGTGCGGGTGAACGCGCCAGAATTGGGGCTGAACGCGCAGGACGTCGAAGCGCAGTTGCGCGGCGGCGAGATAGCGATTTACGCCCGCAAATATCAGCTTCATCAGGGGGTTCTTAGCCTCGATCCACGCACGGTAGCCGAAGGGGAAATGGCATTGATTGTGGCGCGACTCAGGGAGATTGCAGAACATGCAGCAGATTAATTTTTATCGTCAGCGGGTAGCGATTAACGTGCTGGCAAAGGATATCGCCAACGCGAAGGCTATCTATGAAGCCGCCGAAGGCCATGCGGTCATTGGCGTACTTTCCGCGCAGTTCGCTACGGTAGAAGAGGGCGTGCCGGAGGTGAAACGCTGGATGGCGGAGGTGCCGTCTATCTCGGTGGGACTGGGCACTGGCGGCGACAGGCGGCGAGCAAACACATATTAACGCGTTGGTTAGCCCGACGGGAACGCCTGGAGAGGTGTTGATTTCTACCGGCGTCAGCAGCAGCCAGGGAACGCCAGCCCGCGTTTCCTGTGATGCGGCGGTACGCATGATGCAGGATATGGGCACACATGCGGCGAAGTTTTTCCCGATGGGCGGCGAAAAGTCGTTACCGGAATTATATGCGCTGGCGACAACCGCCGCCCGCCACGGCATGATGCTCATCGAGCCGACCGGCGGTATCTCGCTGGATAATTTCGGTATCATCCTGCAAACCTGCCTGGAAGCAGGCGTGCCGCGCGTCATGCCGCATGTTTACAGCTCGATTATCGATCCGCAAACCGGTAATACGCGCCCCGAAGACGTCATTCGGTTGATGGAGATAGTCAAAGCGCTGGTGTGAGGTTTATCGCCAAAGAGCGCTGCGTTTACCAGGTCTACAGATGACGTGTATTTGTAGGCCCGGTCAGCGTTACGCTACCGGGTGATAATGCGTAGCGGGCTGGGCAAAAATGTACGTATTGCAGCCGTCAGTTATTCCCTTTCGAGCCTCCTCGCAGGGTTAAATTTTCCTGAATGCTGTCTGTATTTCTGGCGAGTACAGTTGCGTCATCTTATTCCTCAGGTGACGGATCGCCATGAAAAAAAGCCCCACGTCCACGCCTCATGATGCGGTATTCAAAACGTTTTTACGCCATCCGGATACCGCGCGGGATTTTCTCAATATTCATCTTCCCCATTCGCTAAGAATACGTTGCGATCTGACGACGTTGAAACTGGCGCCGGACAGTTTTATCGAGAAAAATTTACGCGCGTTTTATTCCGACGTCCTTTGGTCGCTAAAAACGTGTGAAGGCGACGGTTATATCTATGTCGTTATAGAGCATCAGAGTACGCCGGACGCGCATATGGCGTTCCGGTTAATGCGTTACGCGACTGCCGCGATGCAGCGCCATCTGGATGCTGGCCATAAAACGTTACCGCTGGTGATTCCCATGCTGTTTTACCATGGCGCGAAAAGCCCGTATCCCTTTTCGCTTTGCTGGCTGGATGAGTTTGACGATCCTGCACTGGCGCGTCAGCTTTATGCTACGGCATTTCCACTGGTAGACATTACGGTGGTGCCGGATAACGAGATTATGCAGCATCGACGTATCGCGATGCTGGAGCTGGTACAAAAGCATATACGTCAGCGCGACCTGATGGGATTGGTCGAGTGCTTAGCGGTACTTCTGATTACGGGAAACGCTAATGACAGTCAGCTAAAAACGCTGTTTAATTATTTGCTAATACAGCATGGCAGTTCGCCTCGTTTTGGCAAGTTTATCCGCGAGGTGGCGCGTCATGTTCCCCAACACAAGGAGAGATTAATGACGATCGTAGACAGAATACGAGAATCGGGGCGCAGAAAAGGTAAGCGTGAAGGCGTGCAACAAGGCATACAGCAAGGTATACATCAAGGTATACATCAAGGTAAGCAGGAGGAGGCCTTGCGTATTGCTCATACGATGCTGGAACAGGGGATCGATCGGGAGATGGTGCTGATGATTACCGGGCTTTCTGACGAAGAGATTAAGGCAAAGCGCCATTAAACTTGCCCGGTAATCGTGCTTATCAACGGCGTTAAGCGGCCCGCACGCGTCGACGGGAATCGAGGGAGATCAGGATCACTGACGAGAGAATCAGCAGCGTGCCCAGCCAGTCCGGCAAGGTAAAACTAATCCCCAACAGCAGCAGCGACAGCAGGGCGCTGCTTAACGGTTCCGCGCAGCTTAAAATGCTGGCTTTGGGGCCGCCAATCAGTTGCGCGCCTTTCAAATACAGGCTGAACGTCAGCGACGTACCGATCACCACCAGGTAGAAAAAGGCCAGAATCAGGCTGCCGCTCACCGCAAAGTGCGTTCCTTCTTTAGCGTAGAAGGGCAGCAGAATAAGGCCGCCAAAGGACATGCTCCAGCCGACCACTGGCAGCGTGCCGTAGTGGGCGATTAGCCTGGAAGGCCAGGTCGTATAAAAGGCGGCGGCAAACGCGGAGGCGATACCCCAGAACAGCGCGGCTGAAGAGATCGACAGCGACGTTGGGTTACCGTGAGTCACCAGTAAAAAGGTGCCGATCAGCGATGTAAGAATGGCGGTTAAGACCAGAATGCCTGGTCGTGTTCTTCGCGCTAATGCAAACCACGCTACAATTATGGTCGGCGATAAAAATTGCAGCACTGTCGCGGTGGCGGCATTGGATTTTTCAATCGTGAGCAGGAAGGTTAGCTGAACGGTGAGCGCGCCCACTACGGAAAAAATCAGCAGACTCAGTGCATCTTTGCGGTTTTTAAGAATCGAAAATATTTTATCGCCGTGCATAAAGGAGAATGTCACCAGGATCAGCCCGGCGAATAACAAACGTGTCATCGTCAGGAACTGTGACGACATATGGCTTTGCTCCATGATGTACTGTGCGCAAACGCCTGAACTCCCCCACAATACGGCGGCAATCAGGACGTTTAGCATCCCTTTTCTGGTGGAACCCATTTTTTCCTCGTCATGTTGTTTTATTTTTTTACGTGCGGGCATCATAACAGAGCTATCGTCGGTATTAAGCAGGAATTTATTGTTTAATGATTTCAGACGAGCCTGTTATCGACATAATATTGTCATTTTTTTGTCATAAGAAAAAATATCAGACAAACTTAAACAGATCGTCACTAAACCCGCCTTTGCACTTTACGGAACATATTGACTGACTATAATAAGCGCAAATTCATGCAGGAGTAATATGTTGGACAGTCACTTTTACGTAAATCATCTGGCAAGTTAACGCACGCTATTCCTGCGCTGCTTGCCGAACCGGCGGGCAGCAATCTCCCCTTGTGACGATTGTCATCCCAATAATGTTACAACACGCGCATTGTCGCGAGGTAATCGTCATGTTCATGTTTAAACACGCTTTATTTCCTCCACCGTCAACACAACGCTAATTGCCTCAGGGTAGCAATTTGTCGTGTGCTAAATACAGCACGTATTATTCTTCCAGAAAAAATGGAGGAACGTATGTTAATGTTTCCTTATATTTCAAATTTACTGACCGCTATGCTGCTGGGCGCGCTGATTGGTGCGGAAAGACAATGGCGTCAACGTATGGCGGGATTACGCACCAATGCGCTGGTGGCGACAGGCGCCGCCGTTTTTATTCTGAGCTCCATGACGACATCGCCAGACAGCCCCGGGAGAATTGCGGCACAGATTGTCTCTGGTATTGGCTTTCTGGGGGCGGGCGTCATCATGCGCGAAGGGATGAATGTGCGCGGACTGAACACCGCGGCAACGCTATGGTGTTCGGCGGGCATCGGCGTGTTATGCGGCTTAGGGCAGTTCAAAAATGCGTTGGCGGCGACGATCATTATTCTTTGCGCCAATATTTTACTGCGTGAAGCGGCGCAGCGTATAAATCAACTCCCGGTATCCGCCGAGGAAGAAAAACGTTATATCCTGAAAGTGACCTGCAATAAAGAAGATGAGAGCGCGGTTCGTCAGTGGTTACTGAATATCGTAAAAGAGGCAGCGATTTGCTTACAGGGGTTAGGTTCGGTCCCCGCTCAAGAACAGGGTTATAAAGAAATTCATGCCGAGCTCGTTGGTCATGCTGATTATCGTAAAACGCGAGAACTGATTATATCCAGAATAGGTGATAACGATAATATCACCGCTATTCACTGGAGTATTGACGACCAATAATAGTTTATTCAATTTCAACATTACGCCAGACGTATAAGGAGGGAATGATGGATATTCCCGAGACTATAAAATAAAACTCACTCAAAATAGTGAGTGAGCAATAACCTTTTTTATGCATAGAGAATTCTCCCGGGCCATTCACCTTCAAATCGTGAATTTAATATTCCCTGGGAGTGATATGCAGGAAACACTACACCTTAATTTTGGGGATTCATCATGACTGACATGAACATTGAAAACCGGAAACTCAATCGCCCGGCGTCAGAAAATGATAAGCAGCATAAAAAAATATTTCCGATCGAAGCGGAAGCTTTTCATAGCCCGGAGCA
Source organism: Salmonella sp. FC25216 (assembly GCF_057751355.1). Taxonomy (NCBI): domain Bacteria; kingdom Pseudomonadati; phylum Pseudomonadota; class Gammaproteobacteria; order Enterobacterales; family Enterobacteriaceae; genus Salmonella; species Salmonella sp. FC25216. The sequence goes on from NZ_JBDGON010000004.1 coordinate 74,336, forward strand.
GACGCTGGCGCGGCTGAACAGCCATCGTCAGGGGCTCACGACGGAAGAGGCTGGTCAACGGCTGAAAGTGTATGGGCGCAATGAAGTAGCGCATGAGCAGGTTCCTCCGGTGCTGGTTCAGCTTTTGCAGGCATTCAATAACCCGTTTATTTACGTTCTGATGGCGCTGGCAGGGGTCAGTTTCGTTACTGATTACTGGCTCCCGTTACGCCGTGGCGAAGAGACCGATCTCACCGGCGTGCTGATTATTCTGACGATGGTCAGTTTGAGCGGGTTATTGCGTTTCTGGCAGGAGTTTCGCACTAACAAAGCAGCACAGGCGCTGAAAACGATGGTTCGTACCACCGCCACGGTGTTGCGTCGTGGGCCGGGCAATATAGGCGCGGTGCAGGAAGAGATTCCCATTGAAGAGCTGGTGCCGGGCGATGTGGTTTTGCTGGCGGCGGGCGATCTGGTGCCCGCAGACGTCCGACTGCTGGCGTCACGCGATCTCTTTATCAGTCAGTCAATTCTTAGTGGTGAATCATTACCCGTAGAAAAATATGATGTTATGGCTGATGTGGCGGGTAAAGACAGCGAGCAATTGCCTGACAAAGATAAAAGCCTGCTGGATTTGGGCAATATCTGTCTGATGGGAACCAATGTGACCAGCGGCAGAGCGCAAGCGGTTGTCGTCGCGACGGGAAGTCGTACCTGGTTCGGCTCGCTGGCGAAATCCATTGTGGGTACGCGTACCCAGACGGCTTTCGATCGGGGAGTCAACAGCGTGAGCTGGCTGTTGATACGCTTTATGCTGATCATGGTGCCGGTTGTCCTGCTGATCAACGGCTTCAGTAAGGGAGACTGGGTAGAGGCTTCGCTGTTTGCGCTGGCGGTTGCGGTGGGGTTGACGCCGGAAATGTTGCCCATGATTGTCAGTTCTAACCTGGCAAAAGGCGCGATTGCGATGTCGCGGCGCAAAGTGATCGTCAAGCGCCTGAACGCTATTCAAAACTTCGGCGCGATGGATGTGTTGTGTACGGATAAAACCGGCACCTTAACCCAGGACAATATTTTTCTGGAGCATCATCTGGATGTGAGCGGTGTAAAAAGCAGCCGGGTATTGATGCTGGCCTGGCTGAATAGTAGCAGCCAGAGCGGCGCACGGAATGTGATGGATCGCGCTGTATTGCGTTTTGGCGAGGGCCGCATCGCACCATCGACAAAAGCGCGCTTCGTTAAACTTGATGAACTGCCATTCGACTTTGTACGTCGCCGGGTATCGGTGCTGGTGGAGGATGTGCAGCATGGAGACAGATCCCTGATCTGCAAAGGCGCTGTCGAAGAGATGCTGATGGTAGCTACCCATCTTCGCGAAGGCGATCGTGTGGTGGCGCTAACGGAAACGCGCCGCGAGCTGCTGCTGGCGAAAACCGAAGATTACAATGCGCAGGGATTTCGTGTATTGCTGATAGCGACACGTAAGCTGGATGGTTCCGGGAACAACCCGACATTACGTGTGGAGGATGAGACCGCACTTACCATCGAAGGGATGCTCACTTTTCTCGATCCGCCGAAAGAGAGCGCCGGAAAAGCCATTTCCGCGTTGCGGGATAACGGCGTAGCGGTCAAAGTCCTCACCGGCGATAATCCGGTTGTGACGGCGCGTATCTGTCTGGAAGTGGGTATTGATACGCACGATATCCTGACCGGAACCCAGGTTGAGGCGATGTCAGATGCCGAACTGGCGTCTGAAGTGGAGAAACGCGCAGTATTCGCCCGGCTGACGCCGTTACAAAAAACGCGTATTTTGCAAGCGCTACAGAAAAATGGTCATACCGTTGGTTTTCTTGGGGACGGGATTAACGACGCGCCCGCGCTTCGTGATGCGGATGTGGGGATCTCCGTCGACAGCGCCGCCGATATTGCTAAAGAATCATCAGATATTATTCTGCTGGAAAAAGATCTCATGGTCCTTGAGGAGGGCGTTATCAAAGGGCGAGAAACCTTTGGCAATATCATTAAGTACCTGAATATGACCGCCAGCTCTAATTTCGGCAATGTTTTTTCGGTACTGGTAGCCAGCGCGTTTATTCCGTTTCTGCCGATGCTGGCGATTCATCTGTTGATCCAGAATTTGATGTACGACATTTCGCAGTTGTCGTTGCCGTGGGACAAAATGGATAAAGAGTTCCTGCGTAAGCCGCGTAAATGGGACGCGAAAAATATTGGTCGTTTTATGCTATGGATTGGCCCAACGTCTTCTATTTTCGATATCACAACCTTTGCGCTGATGTGGTACGTCTTTGCGGCTAATAACGTAGAGGCGCAGGCGCTCTTTCAGTCCGGCTGGTTTATTGAGGGTCTGCTCTCGCAGACCCTGGTCGTGCATATGCTAAGGACGCAGAAAATACCGTTTATCCAAAGCCGGGCGACGTTGCCGGTATTATTGACGACCGGCTTGATTATGGCGATAGGCATTTATATTCCATTCTCACCTTTAGGCGCGATGGTTGGACTGGAGCCGCTGCCACTGAGCTACTTCCCGTGGTTGGTGGCGACATTATTGAGTTACTGTCTGGTGGCGCAAGGCATGAAGCGCTTTTATATCAAACGCTTTGGCCAATGGTTTTAATGATGTTTGAGGAGCGCACAGATGAATCGTTCACCCGATAAAATCATCGCGCTAATATTTTTACTGATTAGCCTGTTGGTGTTGTTTTTAGCCCTCTGGCAAATCGTTTTATAACGAGGTGACGCCATGCAAAAAAGAGGGTTGGACAAAATCTTTTTTCAGGTTGTCCTGATAGCAATCATCCTGATTCTACTGACTATCTGGATACGATAAGCTGCTGTTGGCGAACCCCGCTTAAAATAAGAATCGATGTAGTTGTTCTTTTTATGGCGGGGCGCTATTTTCATGGTATCCCACATCAAAAGGGCAATATCATGAACAATCGTCGTGGTTTAACAGCCGTCCTGGCGACTTTGATTACGTTTTCCCTGAGCGCTACGCCTGTGCTGGCGAATCCGGGAAATGGCAATGGCGGCGGACATGGTAATAACGTGGCTAATCAGGGTAATAACGGCAACGGATATAAAGGAAACGCCGGGCAAAAAACGGAACACCGTAAAAATGGCGGTAAACCGGATCACGTCGAGTCGGATATTAGCTACGTTGCCGCCAGGCAACTGGCAGTGAATTTAGGGCTGACGGGCTATCAATCTTTACCACCGGGGGTTGCGAAAAATCTGGCGAGAGGAAAACCGTTGCCGCCGGGAATCGCTAAAAAAACGGTGCCGGCGTCTATGCTGGGACAATTACCTTATTATCCGGGCTACGAGTGGAAAATCGTTGGGGATAACCTGGTGTTGATCGCGCTCAGTACTGCGGTGGTCACGGCGATTATTAATGGCGTGTTTGATTAAGCGTGTCGTACGGCGTTCATCGACCTGGTTGTAGGCAGAATAAACAGGCGATAGATAAAATAGCCCCATTAAATGGGGCTATTTAGCCTCTTCAAGACGTTATTTATGCGCGTTGAGAATCCAGCAGTTCATTATTTTTTTCTACCTCCTGCGCTTTGGTATAGCTTTCAATCAGTAGCTGATAGGCCGGGAATATTTTGGTATACACATCCGCCCATTCTGCGGCATCTTCCCGATTCCAGGTACGTTGCAGCTCAGATGCTACCGCCGCGGTATCCATCGGCACTACGCCAGCCTGCACCACGCGGGCCATCGTAATTTCCTGCGCCATTTTACTGTACGTACCGGAGGCATCGATCACCGCAAATACCTTGTACCCTTCCGTGACCGCGCTGATGGCTGGAAAAGCCATGCAGACACTGGTAATAGTACCAGCAATGATCAACGTGTTACGGCCTGTCGCTTTTACCGCCTGTACAAAATCGGCGTTATCCCAGGCATTAATTTCCCCTTTACGCGCGACATAATGCGCGTGAGGCGCATTCGCATGGATTTCCGGAATCAGCGGGCCATTTGGTCCCTGTGGTACGGATGCGGTGGTAATGACCGGCATATTACATAAGGTAGCGATTTTAGCCAGCGCCGTGGCGCGTGCGCGTAATTCCGGCATCGGCATGTCGCCGATGGTCTGAAACAGGCCGCTTTGGTGGTCGATCAGCAGCATTACTGCGTCGTTAGCATCAATGGCAGGGCGTTGACCGTTAAAATTCGCGGGTGTAGACATAATTCATTCCTTGTTGTTGCCTTTCACTGACAATCACTATCAGTGTTAAAGTCATTAATCGCCGGGTTAAGCTAATGACAGTAATCCGTTGCCGATCCTGGATTACCGTATTGAGTTTTTTCTGAAGGAATATTCATCGGCATCTCCTTCAGTCGATTTACTTTCACGCTAATCTGCTGTCACAACAATATTCATATTATGAATAAATGTTTCTACTTTACATGTCAGTGAGGATTATTGATTGAAAAAACAGACTATATCATTACTAATTATTTCTGCTAGATGGTTTTAAAATTATTTAGTATAAATTTGAAATAGGTTAATTAAGTATTAACTTAGTTCTATTTAAATAATATAAAGCGTAGCTTAAATATTAAGAGGGAAGCGTACTTATATTAAGTATGGCTACTATTTAGAGTGATATCGGCTGAACGGTATCGTAATAAATGCCATGACTTTTTAGTAGTGCTTAATACGTAGGTTGGATAAGCAAGTGCGCTAAATGATGTAGTTATATCGATAAAAGCGTTCGCTATCGGCGTAAATAATTTTTTCATAGATAACTCTTAATAAATTGAAAAATATTCCTACATAATGAGTGCTGCTTTTTTTGATATTACAAGCCATTATAGAGAACAGATTGAACAAAATCCTGTCTTCCATGTGGCATAGGTTATCAGGATATGTTTTTCTCATGATTTATATATAAGATATTAAAGGTAATATGTTAGGGGGATCTATGAGTTATAAATATGTTGGTAAGCATGGTAGTGCTGTTGCGTTGCGTATGGGTTATAAAGAGTGTCCAGATGAGAATGCTTATGAGGATGCTTACTATATTAAAGATGGCTTAAAATGGATATTTAATATAACAGGCTTAAAAAAACGGCTGGGTGTTTACAGTGACGATGATCTTCGTAAACAGAATTATGATGTGGATACCTATTATCGTGTTGAAAATGAGCCAAAAGAAAGCGCAGACGATGAAATGCGGTCGCTATATGATAATTTAGCGGTAGAAGAGGGGGAGCCTGTTTATCTGGAGGGCGGTATGTATCTTTATCCAGACGGCTCTATTCGCTGATGCCAGGCATGTAGGCTGGATAAGCCTCCTCCAGCATTAAACTGAACCTGTAAGTAAGACTTACAGGTTCGAATAAAGATGAGTGAACCGCCGCCAGCGCCTTTTCAATCCTTTTCAGTTTCTGCTGCATTTCTTGCAGTTCGCTAAGCAGCTTCTGCTCCTGGTCGCCCCAGGCCATCAGGACAATGCACCTGCTCATCACTTATACGCTAACCAGTTGCCCGGCTTCGCGCAGGCACTTTCCCGACAGCGTCAGGCTGTGCGTGCTTTTACCCCTTCTTTGCGGTCGATATCCCATAATGAATGAACGCCCGGTATTGCGAGTACCTGGTGAGGGCGTTTCAAACTCAGGTTATTGAGTGTTAAGGTGCGTACATGTCAACCGCTAAACGCGATCCGAACCGGTCAAAATCAGGGAAAGCCCCTACCCTACTTTTCAGATTCGTATTACGCCTGAGCTAAAGGCACAATTTGAAGCTGCTGCGAAGGCCGAAGGGATGAGTCTGGGGTATTGACTTAAAAGTTTAGGAAGAAAGGAATTAGCTCGACTGAATATGTTCAAAAATTTTTCATAGGACACAGTCGAAAATTTAGAAATATATCGTTTTTATATGTCTGCGCTTAAACTTTCCAGAGAAACTATTCTGGAAAGGAGTATTTTTATATCTGAAGCTGGATATTTATCCATTTTGGATTGTATAAAATTGACTATACGTGGTATATCTGAATCTTGCTTAACAAAGATGTATTTTATATCATTAGGAGTGAATTTTAATAGTGATGATTTTTTAGTTGCTTCATTTGCTTTTTGTAATTTTATTACATTTTCATGATTTACTCTCGTCAGGTGGGTAATTTTTATGTCAGTTGGAACATAGCGCCACTCTGATTCTTGATAAAAATTTTTTCCAACAGGTTGATTATCCACAACCATTTCACCTTTCGTTGGTTTTGTAAAAGCATATATATACCGTATTGTATTTTGAGCTTTTTTTACGTCGTCTTCGTCAGATAACTTTATTATAGGATTATTTAGTTTTCTTAATGTTTTTGAAGTTGCGCTGCTTCTTGAAACATAAAATACAGGATTTAATCCATTTTTTTCTGCCCAGTCTTTCGACATTCCTAATCCAAAGCTACCGTAAAAATCTACATGTTCAGATATTCGTGATAAAGGAATATCACAAAAACAGACCATAGGATAACTTACATAATCATACTCAGTAAAACCAAGCCAACTAACGTCTTCAAGGCAGAAACGAGGCCAAAAGCCATCTTCTAATATTACCTCTAAAACATCACTGCTTTTGGTAAAATGAAATAACGTCTCTGATTTTGGTTTCATTATCTTTGAGCTCATGTTTGTTGTGAAAATTTAATTCTATATTAGAAAAGACTAATTTTAGGTTCATAAATTTTGCGCGAAATTTTTGGCGGAAGATCACAGGAGTCGAACCTGCCCGGGACCGCTGGCGGCCCCAACTGGATTTGAAGTCCAGCCGCCTCACCGGAGACGACGATCTTCCGCGCCTCGATTGCTACATGGAGGCGCGCGCATTATAGCTACTTCCTGGTGTTTCCACATCCCCTCCCGCGCTTTTTTAACTTCCCTTTCGTTCTGCCATGATCGGTTTCATATAAATCCCCATAAAATCCATTAGTTACATTTCATCACATTTTTTGGCGCTACCCTGATCACAGAAAACAAGAATCGTAATTTGATAACCAAATAACGGAATATTCGCGCTCGCAGGGAAGGTTTACAAGAACTGTAACCGGTATCAGTGAGCGTTGTGAGCGTTAAGGATGCGTAATGAAAAGTGAGATTCTCTCCGTTAAGGAGAAGATTGGCTATGGTATGGGTGATGCCGCCAGCCACATCATCTTCGATAACGTCATGTTATATATGATGTTCTTCTATACCGATATTTTCGGTATTCCCGCTGGTTTTGTCGGCACCATGTTTTTACTGGCGCGTGCGCTTGATGCCATCTCCGACCCTTGCATGGGCCTACTGGCCGACCGTACCCGCTCCCGCTGGGGCAAATTCCGACCCTGGGTGCTGTTTGGCGCGTTGCCGTTTGGCATCGTCTGTGTGCTGGCTTATAGCACGCCGGATCTTAGTCTGAACGGCAAAATGATTTATGCCGTCATCACCTACACGTTGCTAACTCTTCTGTATACTGTGGTCAACATCCCTTACTGTGCGCTGGGTGGTGTAATAACCAATGACCCGACGCAGCGTATCTCCTTGCAATCGTGGCGCTTTGTGCTGGCTACGGCAGGCGGAATGCTCTCTACCGTACTGATGATGCCGCTGGTGAAACTGATTGGCGGTGAGAATAAGGCGCTGGGCTTCCAGGGGGGTATCGCGGTGCTCTCGGTGGTGGCGTTCCTGATGCTGGCGTTCTGCTTCTTTACCACCAAAGAGCGCGTTGAAGCGCCTGCCACCCATACCTCCATGCGTGAAGACCTGCGTGATATCTGGCACAACGACCAGTGGCGCATAGTCGGCCTGCTCACCATCCTGAATATTTTGGCGGTATGCGTGCGCGGCGGGGCGATGATGTATTACGTCACCTGGATATTGGGCAAGCCGGGCGTGTTTGTCGCCTTCCTCACCACCTATTGCGTCGGCAACCTGATTGGCTCGGCGCTGGCAAAACCGTTGACCGACTGGAAATGCAAAGTGAGCGTTTTCTGGTGGACCAACGCCTTGCTCGCAGTAATCAGCGTGGCGATGTTCTTCGTACCGATGCACGCCACGATCGCTATGTTCGTCTTTATCTTCGTGATTGGCGTGTTGCACCAGTTAGTCACGCCTATCCAGTGGGTGATGATGTCTGACACCGTCGACTATGGCGAATGGTGTAACGGCAAACGCCTGACGGGGATCAGTTTTGCTGGCACGTTGTTCGTGCTGAAACTGGGTCTTGCCCTCGGCGGGGCGCTGATTGGCTGGATGCTGGCAGGCGGCGGTTACGACGCGGCGGCGAAAACGCAAAACAGCGCCACGATCAGCATCATCATCGCTCTGTTCACTATCGTCCCGGCCATCTGTTATCTGCTGAGCGCCGCGATCGCCAAACGCTACTACACCCTGAAAAGCCCGTTCCTGAAAACCATTCTGGAGCAACTGGCGCAGGGGGCACACCGCAACGAACAAGAATTTACCCATAAAGAATTGCAGAACTAAAGGAACAGACCATGAAAATTAGCGACGGAAACTGGCTGATCCAGCCTGGCCTTAATTTGATTCACCCGGTTCAGGTGTTCGACGTTGAACAACAGGGGAATGAGATGGTGGTCTATGCCGCGCCGCGCGATGTCCGCGAACGAACCTGGCAACTGGATACCCCGTTGTTTACCCTGCGCTTTTCCTCGCCGCAGGAGGGAGTGATAGGTGTACGGATGGAACACTTCCAGGGCGCTTTGGATAATGGTCCACATTATCCGCTCAATGTTTTGCAGGATATCAACGTGGAGATGCAGAACAACGCCGAATTTGCCGAACTCAAGAGCGGCAGCCTGAGCGTGCGCGTCACCAAAGGCGAGTTCTGGTCACTGGATTTTCTGCGCAACGGGGTACGTATCACCGGCAGCCAGTTGAAAAATAACGGCTATGTGCAGGACGCCAACAGCGGGCGCAACTACATGTTCGAGCGTCTGGATCTCGGCGTGGGCGAAACCGTCTACGGGCTTGGCGAGCGTTTTACCGCACTGGTGCGCAACGGTCAGACGGTGGATACCTGGAACCGCGACGGCGGCACCAGCACCGAGCAATCATACAAGAATATCCCATTTTATCTGACCAATCGTGGTTACGGCGTGCTGGTGAATCATCCGCAGTGCGTGTCGTTTGAAATTGGCTCCGAGAAAGTCTCCAAAGTCCAGTTCAGCGTCGAGAGCGAGTATCTGGAATACTTCGTCATCGACGGCCCGACGCCAAAAGCGGTACTCAACCGCTATACCCAATTTACGGGGCGTCCGGCGCTGCCGCCCGCCTGGTCGTTTGGTCTGTGGCTGACCACTTCGTTTACCACCAATTACGACGAAGCGACGGTCAACCGCTTTATCGACGGCATGGCCGAGCGCAATCTGCCGCTGCATGTTTTCCACTTCGACTGTTTCTGGATGAAAGCTTTTCAGTGGTGCGATTTTGAATGGGACCCGGTGACTTTCCCCGATCCGAAAGGGATGATTCGCCGCCTGAAAGCGAAAGGGCTGAAAGTCTGCGTATGGATAAACCCGTATATTGGGCAAAAGTCACCTGTTTTCAGGGAGCTGAAAGAGAAAGGGTATTTGCTTAAACGCCCGGATGGCTCCTTGTGGCAGTGGGATAAATGGCAGCCTGGACTGGCGATTTACGACTTCACCAACCCGCAAGCCTGCGAGTGGTATGTCAACAAGCTGAAAGGCCTGGTAGATATTGGCGTCGACTGCTTTAAAACCGACTTTGGCGAGCGTATTCCGACCGATGTCCAGTGGTTCGACGGCACCGATCCGCAAAAAATGCATAACCATTATGCCTACATCTACAACGAACTGGTGTGGAACGTGTTGAAAGAAACCGTAGGCGTTGAAAACGCCGTGCTGTTTGCCCGTTCCGCCTCGGTGGGCGCGCAACAGTTCCCGGTACACTGGGGCGGCGACTGTTACGCCAACTACGAATCGATGGCGGAAAGCCTGCGCGGCGGGCTTTCCATCGGCCTGTCAGGGTTTGGCTTCTGGAGCCACGATATCGGCGGGTTCGAGAATACCGCGCCGGCGCATGTCTATAAGCGTTGGTGCGCATTCGGGCTGCTCTCCAGCCACAGCCGCCTGCACGGCAGCAAATCCTACCGGGTCCCGTGGGCTTATGACGACGAGTCCTGTGACGTGGTGCGCTTCTTCACCGAACAGAAGTGCCGGATGATGCCGTATCTGTATCGGGAAGCGGCGCGCGCCAACGAAGCCGGTACGCCAATGATGCGGGCGATGATGCTGGAGTTCCCGGACGATCCGGCGTGTGATTATCTTGATCGCCAGTACATGCTGGGAGAGGCGGTAATGGTCGCGCCGGTATTTAGTGAAGCGGGCGACGTGGAGTTCTACCTGCCAGAAGGCCGCTGGACGCACCTGTGGCGCAACGATGAAGTGCAGGGCAGCCGCTGGCATAAACAGCAGCATGGCTTCCTGAGCCTGCCAGTATACGTGCGTGACAATACACTACTGGCGCTGGGCAACAATAGCCAGAAGCCCGATTACGCCTGGCATGAGGGTACGGCCTTCCAGTTGTTCCATCTGGATGACGGCTGCGAAGCGGTCTGCGAAGTCCCTGCTATGGATGGTTCGACAATCTTTATGCTGAAGGCGAAACGCACAGGCAATACCATTACGGTGAGCGGCGAAGGTGAGGCGCGCAACTGGACGTTGTGTCTGCGTAATATTACGCAGATTAGCGGTACCAAATGCGGTTCATATGCGGGAAGTGAATTGGGCGTAGTGGTCACCCCGCAGGGAAATGAGGTGGTGATTACGCTTTAAATTTGAATCGCCGGATGGCGCTGTGAGCTGCGCTTATCCGGCCTACAAATGTGCCAGAACCGTAAGCCCGGTAAGCGCCACCGCCACCGGGCAAGCCCTCAATTACAGCGCTGGCTCCGTTGACGTAACTTCCCCGCCGGACACCACGCCCGCTTGCATCGTCTGCGTTATCTGCTGCTTTTGTGCGTTGACCGCGTGTAATTGCCCGTTTACCGTCCGCTTCAACGGCACATCGGCCTGAATATTGCCGCTGGCCGTGAGCTGAATATTGCCATCACCAGCAATCGGTAATGCCGGCCAGCCCCACTGCTGTAGCACATCCATTGGTACGCCGCGTCCGTTCAGGCTGATTTGCGTCTGACGCTGCGGAAGTTGCGATACGCTGGCAGTGGCTTCCAGTATCCCTTTTCCAGTAAATGCGCTCAGATCGCTGATATTGACCGTGCTGGCATTGGCCGTCAACGACAGCGACGGGCGGCGCACGTCCACGCGGTTAAAGGTTGCCGCTGCGGCGTTTAGAGTCGCATTACCACTCCAGACGCCCCATTGATGATGTTGTACCAGTTCCAGGTTCGCGCCGTAGCCGTCCAGGGCGGTGATTTGCCACGGGAAGGCCGGGTCGATATCGATCACCAGGTTGCGACTGGCGCTGAATTTTTTCAGCGTCAGGCTGTTCAACCAGTCAGGCAACGGCTTCATCCATAACTGCTTCCAGTTTTCCGGTAGCGTATACTCCAGCCCGGCGATAGCGGTATCGTCCAGAATAAGCGCTTTGCCCTCGCGTAACCAGGCGCCGGAAGTTCTGACCATACCGCCTTCCCAGCGGGTGGTGAACTGGCGTAGCGCAACGCCCTGTGGTGAAAATTCGGCGTTCAGGATCGGATCGAGAAAGTGCAGCGAGCCGTAAATAAACTCGCTGGCGTTCATCGATAATTTACCTTCCTGACTTTGCCAGTCTTCTTTGCGCAGAGTCAGATTGCGCAAACTCAGGTCAAGATCGGTGACTGCCCAGTCTGGCCCTTGCAGGCTGGCGTCCGTCACTTCAAGTCGACCAATCTGCAAAGATGGAACCGTAGTAAGCGGCGCGAAAAACTCGCTCAGGGATTTATCGCTTTGTAACCGAATATCATTCAGCCGCAGATTTTCAACGACCCAACTACCGTCAGCATTACGCCGGGCGACGCCAGTCAACGCTCCGCGCGCCATATCGGCGCCGACGGTGTTTAACATCACCTGATTATGGTCGATACTGCCTTCAATAAGCACATTAGTGGCGGGAACGTCGTTTAACGTCAGCGAACCGGCACTCAGTTGAATCTGGGCTTTATTGCCTAATATCTGACCGGCTTCGGGGCGCCAGGGCATAATGCCGCCGTTAACGCGCTGGGCGCTCAACCGCCATTCGCTGCCGGGACTATTGAGCGCCATATTGCGAAGTTGCAGGCGGTCGGCCTCAAACGGGAAAGGCGCGGTTTGCACTGAAATATTCAGCGTGCCGTCCTGTAACAGAATCGTGTCGACATGCAGTGGCGCGGTTAACTGGCGAATGCTCAGACCGATATCTACGGTTTTCGCGACCAGGGTAGCAGGCTGACCATCACGACCAAAGGTCACATTCTCCAGTAAAAGATGGGATGGGGCGGAAAAACGATGATCCATCACGTCGAATGTGAGGTGATAACCGCTGTTCTCTGATACCCAGTTGCTGACGTGATCTGCGCCCCAGCGCGTTTGCAGCAGAAAATAAAAGCCGAAAATCACCACTAAACAGGCGATCAGCACGTAGAGAAGCAACCTCCCAATCAATTTCATGGTCTTCCATCCCGTGAAATGCACATAGGGGATTTATGCACGATTTGCGTGCAATCCTCAAGACAGGAATGGTGAAAGAGCGTTACAGCGGCGGCGAATCGGGTCGCCGCCGCAGGGTTTTTACGGTTTTTCCGGCGGGAGAATCAGGTTCAGAACGATGGCCGTGATGCCGCCAGCGGCAATTCCGGATGAGAGCAGATTTTTCACCCATTCCGGCGCGAACTGCAGGATCTGCGGCTGTTGCGAGACGCCAAGACCCACGGCCAGCGATAGGGCGATAATCAGAATCGCGCGGCGGTTCAGCGGCTCACGCGAGACAATACGCACCCCGGAGGCGGCAATGGTGCCAAACATCACTAACGTGGCGCCGCCGAGCACCGGTTCCGGGATATGCTGCACAAAACCGCTTACCGCCGGGAACAGGCCGAGCACAATCAGCATCAGCGCGACGACAAATCCCACATAGCGACTGGCGACGCCGGTCAACTGAATTACGCCGTTGTTCTGACCGAAACAGGAATTCGGAAACGTATTAAATACCGCTGAAACAAAGGAGTTCAGGCCGTTAGCCAGTACGCCGCCTTTTAGCCGCTTCATGTACAAGGGGCCGGATACCGGCTGCTCGGAGACATCAGACGTGGCGGTGATGTCGCCGATGGTCTCCAGCGAGGTAATCATAAAGACCAGCATCAACGGCAGTAGCAGGTTCCAGTCAATGCCCAGACCATAATACAGCGGAGTCGGCACCATGATGATGTCCTGTGAAATCGGCGCGTTGTTTTCAGGCAACATGCCCATAAACCAGGCCAAAAGATAGCCTGCCGCCATGGCGATAACCAAAGAAGCCACGCGCAGGTAGGGATTACGCTGCCGATTCAGCAGGATGATAATGGCCAGGACGACGCCGGCCAGCAACAAGTTTTTCGGTGCGCCAAAGGTGTTGTCGCTCATGGCGGCATAGCCGCCGCCGATGGAGGTTAGCCCCACCTGAATCAGTGACAGGCCAATAATCATCACCACTACGCCGGAGACTAACGGCGTGATAATCCGGCGTGCCAGATGTAGAATGCGTGAAAGCACCATCTCGGTGCAGCTTGCCAGCATCAGCGTGCCGAACAGCGCCGCCATCATCGTCGGGACGTCCGCGCCGCCGGTTTTCAGCGCGGTACCGCCCATAATCAGTGGAGCGACAAAGTTAAAACTGGTTCCCTGGATGGATAACAGCCCCGATCCTACCGGCCCCCACGCTTTAATTTGAATAATAGAGGCTACGCCGGAGGCGAACAGCGACATGCTGATAATGTGCTGCGTATCCTGCGCCGGTAAACCCAACGCCTGGCAGATTAATAGCGCTGGCGTGATTACCGCGACAAACATGGCCAGCAGATGCTGACAAGCGGCAAAAAGGGTTTGAGGGAGCGGCGGGCGATCTTCAAGGCGGTAAATCAATTCGCTGTTTTGCGTCTGCGCAACCGGTTGCGCATCTGCCGACTCGATGGCGTTAACGGACATCAGGGACATTCTCGTGGTGGAAAAGCGGTGATTTTATCTGACCGGCTGGTAAAAGCAAACGATTGCGAGCGAATATTCTTAATATTTAAAAAAGATAAATGCACCTTTTTATATAACTTTTTGCCTTTTTCTGCTTAAAATCCATGCCGACGACTCGCAAAGAGCTAAAAAACTGACTCAGGAAATGATTTGTGCGCACATGTCACAGCGCACTACAGGAGCTTTAAATGTTTGAACTCGATACCTTATCGACCCTTGTCGCCGCCACGCTGGTGCTGCTACTGGGTCGCAAGCTGGTCCAGTCTGTCTCCTTACTGAAGAAATATACGATTCCGGAACCGGTGGCGGGTGGGTTACTGGTCGCTATTGCGCTGCTGGTGCTGAAAAAAAGCGTCGGTTGGGAGGTCAACTTTGATATGACCCTACGCGATCCGCTGATGCTGGCGTTTTTCGCGACGATCGGCCTTAACGCCAACCTTGCCAGCCTGCGGAAAGGGGGACGCGTCGTTGGCGTCTTCCTGATCGTCGTGGTCGGATTACTGCTGATGCAGAATGCCATCGGTATCGGCATGGCGAGTCTGCTGGGGTTGGACCCGTTAATGGGGCTGATTGCCGGATCGATTACGCTGTCCGGCGGGCACGGTACCGGCGCGGCGTGGAGTAAGCTGTTTATCGAACGTTATGGTTTTGCCAACGCCACCGAAGTTGCGATGGCTTGTGCGACCTTTGGCCTGGTACTGGGTGGGTTGATTGGCGGCCCGGTAGCGCGTTATCTGGTAAAACACTCCACCACGCCGGATGGAATGCCTGACGATCAGGCCGTGCCGACGGCCTTTGAAAAGCCGGACGTGGGTCGTATGATCACTTCTCTGGTGCTAATCGAAACTATCGCCCTGATTGCTATCTGTCTGACGGTGGGCAAAATCGTAGCGCAGCTACTGGCGGGAACGGTGCTTGAACTGCCGGTCTTCGTTTGCGTGCTTTTTGTTGGGGTGATCCTCAGCAATGGTCTGGCGCTGGCGGGCTTTTATCGCGTATTTGAGCGTGCAGTTTCGGTGCTGGGGAACGTGAGTTTGTCGCTATTCCTGGCAATGGCGCTGATGAGCCTGAAGCTGTGGGAACTGGCGTCGCTGGCGCTGCCGATGCTGGCGATTCTGGTGGTACAGACCATCTTCATGGCGCTATACGCGATCTTTGTCACCTGGCGCATGATGGGGAAAAACTACGATGCGGCGGTGCTGGCGGCGGGACATTGCGGTTTTGGCCTGGGCGCAACGCCGACCGCCATTGCCAATATGCAGGCGATTACCGACCGTTTTGGCCCCTCGCATATGGCGTTCCTGGTCGTGCCGATGGTCGGCGCGTTTTTTATCGATATCGTCAATGCGCTGGTGATTAAGCTGTATCTGCTGTTACCGATTTTCGCGCAATAATGGTTTGTACGGCGGCATTTAAGCCGCCGTGCTCACTAGGCGTTAGAATAGCGTTCAGTTTCCGGCATCCAGCGCTCAATCAGCGCCGCCGCCTGCTGCGGATAACGTTCATGAATATGACGGGCAATACGCTGAACTTCGGGAATAATGGCCTGATCGCGCAGTAAATCCGCAACTTTAAATTCGGCGTTCCCCGTCTGGCGGGTGCCCAGTAATTCCCCCGGGCCGCGTATTTCCAAATCTTTTTGCGCAATCACAAAGCCGTCATTGCTGTCGCGCAATACCTGCAAACGCTTCTGCGCCGTTTTCGACAACGGCGATTTATAGAGCAGCACACAGTGCGACGCGACCGCGCCACGGCCAACGCGTCCTCTGAGCTGGTGTAACTGCGCCAGGCCCAGTCGTTCCGGGTTTTCAATAATCATCAGGCTGGCGTTAGGAACATCGACCCCCACCTCAATCACCGTGGTGGCGACCAGCAGATGCATTTCACCCTGCTTAAAGCGTTGCATAACGGCCTGTTTTTCGGCGGGTTTCATGCGGCCATGTACCAGGCCAATATTCAACTCCGGTAACGCCAGCTTGAGCTCCTCCCAGGTGGCCTCCGCCGCCTGCGCTTCCAGTAGGTCGGACTCTTCAATCAGCGTACATACCCAGTAGGCCTGACGGCCTTCGGTTGTGCAGGCGTTGCGCACACGATCAATGATTTCATGGCGACGGGTATCCGGAATAGCAACGGTAGTGACAGGGGTACGGCCCGGCGGTAGTTCGTCAATCACTGAGGTATCGAGATCGGCATACGCGGTCATCGCCAGGGTGCGCGGAATGGGCGTTGCGGTCATAATTAACTGATGCGGATGAAAGCCCTGCTGCTGGCCTTTTTCCCACAATGCCAGACGCTGGTGGACGCCAAAGCGGTGCTGCTCATCGATAATCACCAGCGCCAGCCCATTAAACTGCACCTGCTCCTGAAAAATGGCGTGCGTGCCTACCACCATTTGCACCTGTCCGCTGGCTATAGCGTCTTGCTGCGCCACGCGCGCTTTGCCTTTCTGCTTACCGGCTAGCCAGCCGACCTCTACGCCGAGCGGCGCAAACCAGTTACGGAAGTTATTCGCATGTTGCTCCGCCAGCAGTTCGGTCGGCGCCATCAGCGCGACCTGCTTACCGTGGGCAATAGCGCGCAAGGCGGCAAGCGCCGCAACCAACGTTTTACCGGAACCCACGTCGCCCTGAACCAGACGCATCATTGGCACATCGAGCGCCATATCACGCTCGATCTCTGCCACCACCCGCGCCTGAGCGCCTGTGGGTTTAAACGGCAACGACGCTAATAGTTGCTGTTTTAAGGTATCGTTTGTACTTAGCGGCTGAGCGTGATAGCGCTGCGCGCCTGCGCGAAGCGCCAGCATACTAAGATTGTGCGCCAGTAGCTCTTCAAGAATAAGCCGTCGCTGCGCCGGGTGTTTGCCGGTTTCTAAATCGGCGAGCTGGAGCGTCGGCGGCGGGCGATGCAAGGTACGTAGCGCCTCCGGCAGACTCATCATCCCCTGCGCCAGTTCCGGCGGCAGTAGTTCGGCAATGGCGCAGGTGTCGAGCAACTCCAGCGCCTGATCGGTAAGCTTGCGCAGTGTCGCTTGCTTCACGCCCTCGGTGGTCGGATAGACGGGGGTGAGCGTTTCCTGAAGCTCCGGCGTGCTGAGATCGCCCTGCAGGCGATATTCAGGGTGGATCATCTCTGCGCCATACTTGCCGCGCTTCGCTTCCCCGTAGGCCAGTACGCGCCGCCCCGTCGCCAGGCTGTTTTTCATCGCCGCGTTAAAATTGAAAAAACGCATGGTAAGAATGCCGGAACCGTCGCTAATCTGGCAGGTCATCATTCGACGACCGCCGAAAGTGACGTTACAGTTCAGCACTTCACCTTCAACGGTGGCGTAGATGCCAGGCAGCAGTTCGCCAATCGGGTAGAGATGGGTACGGTCTTCGTAACGCAGGGGAAGGTGTAATAGCAAATCCTGGACGGTATGCAGGCCGATTTTGGCCAGTTTGCTGCTTTGCGCTGCGCCTACGCCTGTCAGGGAATTAAGCGGAACAGCGTCTAGCAAGCGGCCTGACATGATGATTACCCTGCCGCCTGCATCGTCGCCCACCAGTCAGCATCGGCGTCGATTTCGCCCTGCTGATTGACGCGAGGATAAGGCAGACCTTTACGTTTAGCGACTTTCGCCAGCACCGGATAACCGCCCTCAAACAGCAGGCGCTGCTGTTCATCTTCTGGCAACATACTATTTTCACGCAGATACATGCCCGCGTTCTGTCGCTGGCGCTGGGCTTCATAAAGAATGAGCGCGGAGGCGACGGAAACGTTCAGCGACTGTACCATGCCGATCATAGGAATGATGATATCCCGATCCGCCAGGTCTAATGCTTCCTGAGTAATACCGGTTTTCTCCTGACCCATCAGAATACAGGTCGGGCGCGTGTAATCAATTTCGCGAAAGTCCACGGCCTTATCAGAAAGATGGGTTGCCAGAATCTGCATTCCCCGTCCTTTCAAATGGGCTACCGCATCGCCAATGGTACGGTGCGTTTTCACCTGTACCCAACTGTTGCTGCCCGCCGCCGCGGAAGCCATGGTGCGCATCCGGCTACCGGGCCAGACAGCATGGACTTCATGGACGCCAACGGCATCTGCAGTACGAATGATTGCAGAAACGTTATGAGGTTTGTGGACTTGCTCCATGCAGACCGTGAGATCAGGCTGACGCCTGGCGAGCATTTCGCATATACGCGCATAACGTTGTGCATTCATTGATACTTCATCCTTCAAATTGCCTCGGCGTTAGCTGCTGGTTACTCGGCTCGTCCATGAGCCTCGCCCTGCGGGCCACCGCTTTGCGGTGTTCAAATCTGTTCCTGACAGATTTGTCATTCACCCCAGCCACGTACTTCTGTACGCTTCTGGGGAGTCATTCGCTTGCCGTTTTAATGCAATGCGAATGATTTTGCGTAAAAAATTAGTTTCGGTTACGGGTGACTTTAATGACGTCTGGCATCACGCGGATTTTGCGCATGATATTCGCCAGATGTACGCGATCGCGCGCGGTAAGGCGAATAAAGGTACTATAGACGCGACCATCTTTCTCTTCAGTATTCAGGCTTTGAATATTGGAGGTGGTCGTATTAATCGCCGCCGTCAGGTTAGCCAGCGCGCCCTGATGGTTAAACATTTCCACCTTGATTTCGGTAATGAATTCCTGCTCCGTCTCTTTGTCCCATTCGACCGCCATAAATTTCTCTGGCTCTTTCTGGTATCCACGAATATTACGGCAGGATTCATGGTGGATCACCAGTCCTTTACCTGGGCTGACGTGAGCGATGATTGGGTCGCCTGGGATCGGACGACAACACTTCGCAAAGGTGATCAGCACGCCATCGGCGCCTTTAATTGGCAGGTGGCCATGATTCGATTGCGCAACGGTCGGCACCACGGCTTCACCTTGCTGAAGATTCTTTGCGACCACTACGCTCATCGCGTTGCCGAGACCGATTTCCGCCAGCAGATCGTCAAGCGTTGCCAACTTCATACGATCCAGCTCACGCTGAATATTTTCCTGCGGAATTTCCGCCAGCTTACGGCTACCGCCTAAAGCATGGTTAAGCAGACGGCGCCCCAGGCTTACGGAGTCATCACGTTTGAGGTTTTTCAGCAACTGACGAATTTTAGCGCGCGCTTTAGAGCTGACGACAAAGTTTAGCCAGGCGGCGTTGGGACGCGCGCCCGGCGCGGTAATAATTTCGACGGTCTGACCGCTGCTAAGCGGCTGCGACAGCGGATAAGGCTGGCGGTCAACACGCGCGCCGACACAGGCGTGGCCGATGTCGGTATGCACTGCATAGGCAAAATCCACCGGCGTAGCGCCAGCGGGCAGTTCGACAATGCGCCCTTCCGGGGTGAAAACGTAAATCTCATCCGGGAAGAGATCGGATTTTACGCTTTCGATAAATTCAAACGAACTACCGGCGCTCTGTTGTAGCTCCAGCAGGCTCTGCATCCAGCGCTGAGCGCGGATCTGCGCCGTGGTGCTGGTCTCGCCGTGTTCTTTATACGCCCAGTGCGCTGCGACCCCCATTTCCGCCATCTGATCCATATCTTCGGTACGGATCTGGACTTCAACAGGAACGCCGTGCGGGCCGATCATCGAGGTGTGCAAAGACTGATAACCGTTCGCTTTGGGAATGGCAATATAGTCTTTAACGCGTCCCGGACGCGGCTTATAGAGGCTGTGCATCTGGCCGAGTACGCGATAACAAGTATCGGAGTCATGGACGATCACACGAAACGCGTAGATATCCATGATCGAGTGAAAACGCTGCTCTTTGAGCACCATTTTGCAGTAGATCGAGTAAAGGTGCTTTTCGCGACCGCTAACGCGACACGGAATTCCCGCCTCTTGCAAACGTCCTTCGATTTCAGAGAGGATTTTTTGGATCATCTCTTTACGGTTGCCGCGCGCAGCTTTTACCACTTCTTTGATGACGCGGTAACGATTGGGATACAGCGCTTCAAAACCCAGCTCTTCCAGCTCGGTTTTAATGTGATGAATACCTAAACGATGTGCCAACGGGCTGTAGATTTCGAGGGTTTCACGGGCAATACGACGACGTTTATCCGGGCGTAACGAGCCCAGCGTGCGCATGTTATGGGTACGGTCAGCAAGCTTAATGAGGATGACGCGGATATCCTGCACCATCGCCATAATCATTTTGCGAAAGTTTTCGGCCTGCGCCTCTTTCTTATCGCGGAACTTGAGTTTATCAAGTTTCGACACCCCCTCTACCAGCTCGGCAACGCTTTTACCGAAAAGCTGTTCCATGTCCTGGTAGGTGGCGGGGGTATCTTCAATCACGTCATGCAGCAGAGCAGCCATCAGCGTTTCGTAGTCGAGTTTCATCTCGGCCAGAATACAGGCCACCGCTACCGGGTGTGTGATATAGGGTTCACCGCTTGAACGTGTCTGGCCCTCGTGAGCGTCACGTGCAACGAGATACGCCTGCCGAAGACGCTTAATCTGGTCTTCCGGCAGGTAGGTTTGAATCAGTTGATTCAGGCTTTCAAACAGATACAAGGGCGACCCGCTTTGTGATTAACGACGACCTTCAGCAATAGCGGTAACGGCTTGTAATTCAGCGGCTTCCTGCTCTTGCTGTTCCTGGCGTTCGCGGACGTCGAGGATCTGGTTGTTAATCAGACCTTCTTCGATTTCGCGTAGCGCGATAACGGTAGTTTTATCGTTTTCTTCCGGTACCAGCGGATCCTTTCCGCCTACCTGCATCTGACGAGCGCGACGCGCGGCGACCAGTACCAGGTCAAAACGGTTACCAATTTTCTCTACAGCGTCCTGAACAGTTACGCGTGCCATACTTAAAATGCTCCACAGGTGAAGAAATGACTGGGCATGATACTGAAAGTGGGTTCAGTCTGCCAACAATTTGCTGATTAAAGCGTCATGACGCTGCTTTTGGCGGCTCATACGCAGACGTTCAGCGCGAATGATGGTTTTCAAATCGCTTAACGCGGTATCAAAGTCGTCATTCACAATAAGATAATCATATTCGGCGTAATGGCTCATTTCTGCAACCGCTTGCGCCATTCGTTTGGCAATGACTTCTTCGCTATCTTGCCCGCGACCGCGTAAACGGCGATCCAGTTCGATCTTTGACGGCGGCAAAATAAAAATGCTGCGTGCTTGCGGCATTTTTTCGCGAATTTGCTGGGCGCCCTGCCAGTCGATATCCAGAAAAACATCGACGCCGGTTGCCAGCACTTGCTCAATGGTTTCGCGAGAAGTGCCGTAATAATTGCCAAACACTTCCGCGTGCTCCAGAAACGCCTCCCTGCCAATCATGGTCTTAAACTCGTCATGATTTACAAAGAAATAGTGCTCACCGTGCACTTCACCTGGACGCGGCGCGCGCGTGGTATGTGAAACGGAAACCTGGGTGTCATACAACGGTTGGGTTTTTAATAAAGCCTGAATCAGGCTGGATTTACCCGCGCCACTGGGGGCAGAAACAATATAAAGCGTACCTTGAGCCATGAGCATCTTACGTATGTGATTATCGAAATAGAGCCTTGATACGGGCTTATTATACACATCGCCGTTATGCGACGTAGTCTTTGTCACACTTTTTGCGCCAGATTATTGCATTTTGCGTCCCTTTTTCCGCTTTTATTGCGTCGTTGCAGCAACCCACTAAAAAATCTGGAAAGCGGCTCGGATGATGCGTTTTTACCTCTCGGTTTTTATTCCCTGAAGCGTTATACCTGCCGGGCAATATGCACAGGAGGTCGTGATGAGATTATGGAAAAGCGTGGCGTGGGGCATTTTATTGTGGCATTCGCAGAGTGGGGCGCTTTGCCCGGCCTGGCCACCAGCAAGGGCCACTGAAGAAATCGCCCGTTTACAGCAACAGCTCGCTGACTGGAATGACATCTACTGGAAACAAGGTGTTAGCGCGGTTGACGATAGTGTGTACGACCAGCTCAGCGCAAGGCTGGTTCTGTGGCAACGTTGTATTGGTCAGGATGTTTCATCTACTCCGGTTTCACCGCCGTTAAACGGTACAACAATGCATCCTGTTGCACATACGGGCGTTCGTAAACTCGCGGACCGGCAGGCGGTAGCGCAGTGGATGCGCGGGCGCAGCGAGCTTTGGGTACAACCAAAAGTGGATGGCGTAGCGGTAACGCTGGTTTATCAGAACGGTAAACTGATCAAGGCTATCAGCCGGGGTAACGGACTACAAGGCGAGGACTGGACGCCAAAAATTCGCCAGATCCCCTCTATACCGCAGACAACGCGAGGCGCGCTTGCCAACGCGGTATTGCAGGGCGAAATTTTTCTACAGCGCGAGGGTCATATCCAGCAACAAATGGGCGGGATGAATGCGCGCTCGAAAGTCGCAGGGATGTTAATGCGCCAGGATAACGCCTCCGCGCTAAATTCGTTGGGTATTTTTATTTGGGCGTGGCCGGATGGTCCGGCAAATATGTCCGACAGATTAAGTCAACTTGCTAAGGCTGGATTCAGTCTGACGCAGACATATTCCCTGGCGGTAAAAAATGCCAGCGAGGTCGAGCGCGCGCGCCAGTCATGGCTGACGTCAGCATTACCCTTTGTGACGGATGGCGTAGTGATACGCATGGCTAAAGAGCCCGCATCACAACACTGGCGACCTGGGCAGGGCGACTGGCTGGCGGCATGGAAATATCCACCGGTAGCGCAGGTCGCGCAAGTGAGCGCTATTCAATTCTCGGTGGGGAAAAGCGGCAAAATTGCCGTAGTAGCGTCACTTGTCCCCATTATATTGGATGATAAGCGGGTTCAGCGGGTCAATATCGGTTCTGTGAAACGTTGGGAAGCGTGGGATATAGCGCCGGGCGATCAGATCCTGGTGAGTCTGGCCGGGCAAGGCATTCCCCGGCTTGATGAGGTTGTCTGGCGGAGTCGTGAGCGGAGTAAGCCTGTGCCGCCTGGTAGCCATTTTAACTCGCTGACCTGCTTTTACGCGTCGGCAATGTGTCAGGAACAGTTTATCTCCAGGCTGGTATGGCTGGGGTCACGGTCGGCGTTGGGTCTGGGCGGAATGGGCGAAGCCAGTTGGCGGGCTTTGCATCAGACGCATCGCTTTGCGCATATCTTCTCCTGGCTTGCCCTGACGCCAGCGCAAATAGCTAATACGCCAGGCTTTGCTAAAGGAAAAAGCGAGCAGATATGGCGGCAATTTAACCTGGCGCGTCGGCAGTCGTTTACCCGCTGGATCATTGCGATGGATATCCCCTTAACGCAGGCCGCATTACAGGCCAGCGGCGATCGTTCATGGGAACAGTTATTAATGCGAACAGATCAACAATGGCGGCAGTTGCCAGCGACGAGCGAGCGTCGTGCCGGGAGAGTTATCGACTGGCGGGATAATCCGCAGATCAAGGCGCTGAGCAGATGGCTGGCTGCTCAGCATATTCCCGGATTCGGGTCTTAGTGTCCTTCATGGCGGTAATAAAATACCGGCAGGCCAAGTTTAAGACGTAGCGCTAATAACCTTGCTGTAAAGCCAAACAGTAGCGTAGAGATAACGACGACATCCGGATTCATGACGTAATGTTGTAGCGCAATATAGAGCACCGCCGAGGCGAACGAAATGCCGGCATATAGCTCTTTTTGAAACACCAGTGGGATGCGTTTACAGAACATATCGCGGAGTACGCCGCCAAAGACGCCGGTAGTGACGGCGGCCACTACGGCAATAATTGGCCCCTCGCCCATATCAAGGGCTATCTGAGCGCCAATAATAGAGAAAACTACCAGCCCCAGCGCGTCAAGTACCAGGAAAAGCTTGCGTAAATAGGGCATGACGGGAGCAACAATTGTGGTCAATACAGCGGCAGTCGCCACAATAATGACATATTCGGGATGCTTCACCCAACCTAGCGGATAGTGACCGAGCAGAATGTCGCGAACCGAGCCTCCGCCAATGGCGGTAGCGGTAGCAATAATAATTACGCCGAATGTATCCATGCGACGACGACCCGCAGCGAGTGCGCCCGTCATGGCCTCGGCAGTAATGCCAATTAAATAAAGAACGTGCAACAGCATGATTTCCCCCTAATTTACTGGGGGCGAAGATTAACGATTTGTGCGCTGTATCACGATTGAGATTTTCTAAGGCATTACTCTATTAATAAATTTTAGTAATGATTTTAAATTTATGATTAATAATTATTTATTATAAATATCAATAAATTGAACATCATTTTTGTGGTTTATTTTATGTGAAGCATTTCTATTTTGACTTAGATAAATTACCTGAACGGCGCCCTGGACGCGCCGCCGATTCGTCATTTCATTATGGCTGCTGTGCGGTAAGCTGTGTGATGAAGCGCTGACGCGAGCGTTCCACATACTGTTGCAAGCCATTGGAATCAAAGAATGCCTGTGTATCGCCGTTGCGAAGTTGCTGTCGTTTCTCCAGTAGCCCGAAGCGGTCACCTTTGTTGGCAATAAAGATATCAACATGCTGGGCGGCCAGTGTTTTAAAGCTGCTCTGAATATCAGTAACCAGGTCAGGGTAATTTTTGTTGTTAATCAGCAGATAGTCGGGTGTGGCGAGACTATCGGCGTAAATTAGCGTCTTGCCGTTGCGGAGCGTTACGCGCCAGGAGGTTGAGCCGGGTAGATGTCCAGGCGTGAATAGTGCTGTCACGGTTATCCCTCCGAGGCTGATACTTTCCTGGTCGTGGATAATTTTATCGGTGGTGACGGGCGGGAAGGGGAGCGCATCGCCAAGCGCAAAATCCTGTCGTCCACCCCTCGCCATCTGATCGGCGTTGGGTTGGCTGGCGACCAATTGTGCGCCACTCCACCCTTTTAAACGTGCCATGCCCCCCGCTTGATCCAGCCGCGCATGGCTGTTCAACAGATAGCGCACGTCAGTGAGGCGAAATCCTGCCGCTTCAATATTCGCTTTAATTTGCGGTGCGCTTTCATCCAACCCCGCATCAATAAGAATATGCCCTGCCGGGGTGGTCAGTAGAATAGAAGAGAGATTTTCTGTGCCGACATACCACACGCCTTCCGTGATTTGAAACGGCTCCATAGGCTTAGCCCACGCTTTAAACAGTGACAACGGCGGAGCGGGTGATAACGGTTGTGAAGGATCTAATGCCGCCATTGCAGGAAGTGCTGATGTTGAAAATATACATACAAAGAATAATACATAGCGATTCATAATGTTCTCCTGATTGAAGCGCCCGCAGTATACCTGGCAGTAATTTAGCCAGGTTCAATAAGAGAGACGTTTAATGAACTTGCTGCAAATGGATATGAACCTGTTAAAAGTACTGTATGTGCTGCTAGAGACCAGCTCTACGGGGAAAACGGCGCAAAAGCTGGCTTTGTCGCCTTCTGCGGTAAGTCATGCGCTAATGAGATTGCGCGATGCGCTAAACGATCCGTTGTTTCGACGGGAAGGGAACCGCCAGATTCCTACGTCTTATGCGCAGGCGCTACGTGACAAATTGGCGCCTGTGTTTGTTTCGCTTAATGAGGAGCTGTTTGGCGATAAAGAGAACGGCTCCCGTTGTTTCCGGGTGGTACTTCCTCCCGCATTGAACGCGCTGCTTACGCCCGTTCTCGCAGAGAAAGGTTATCTTCATCAGGCGGTGATCGAGTGCCTTCCTTTTGCCCGCCGACCCTGGCGTGATGAATTGTTGGATAGCTCGGTTGATTTGGTGCTGGCAATTGGCGACCATCAAAAGCAGGTCAGCGCTCTGCATTACGAACGGGTGGGGACTACGCGTTTGATCGCGGTTTATGGCACGCCATTGCGTTCACGTCTGGAGAATGCCGCAGCGTTGAATTTTGCTGATCTACAGCATTATCAGCACATTTACTGTTTGCCATGGACAAAAGAGAACAACGAACTGGACAGGCAGCAGGCTCGTGCCGGATTTGAACGTCCGCTGGCGTTTGTTTGTCATGATTACAGCCAACTTGCGCCTGCTGTCCAGTCGGCGCCGCTGATGGCTATTGTACCGTGCCCCTGGTATGAAAATTTATCCGATAAGCGTGGTCTTTTTGTCCTGCCGCTTGCCGGAGAGCAGGCGGAAGGCGCGATTTTCATGCAGTACCGGGCTTCGACGGTAGAGTGGAAGCGACGCCTTATCGAAGCCATTCGCCGGAAATTAAAAACGTACTACCAATAAACGCGAGAGCCCGCATAAGGCGGGCGCTGTGACGTATTGAGCGCCAGAATTATTCGATATTCTGAATTTGCTCGCGCATTTGCTCGATCAACACTTTTAATTCAATAGCGGAGTTAGTTACATCAGCGTTGATGGATTTGGACGCCAGGGTGTTCGACTCACGGTTAAATTCTTGCATCATGAAGTCCAGACGGCGACCTACCGCCTCTTTTTTCTTCAGAATGTTGTAAGTCTCTTTGACGTGCGCTTCCAGACGATCCAGCTCTTCCGCCACATCAATGCGTTGCGCCATCATCACCAGTTCTTGCTCCAGACGGTTGTTTTCAAGCTGTACCTGCGCGTCTTCCAGCTTGGCAACCAGGCGTTCACGCTGCCATCGCAAGATTTCCGGCATATGCGCGCGAACTTTCGCTACTTCGGCGCTGACGCCTTCCAGCCGTTGTTCAATCAGCGCTTTTAGCGCCTGGCCTTCCGTTTCACGCGCTACGATAAAGTCGTCCAGCGTACCGTCCAGCGCGGCTAAAATTTCTGCGGCAATCGCGTCCAGATCCTGCTCTTGCGCCGCCATGACACCTGGCCAGCGCAAAATATCAACCGGATTGATTTCCCCTTCGTCGCTCTGCATTTTGACCCAGTTTGCGGCGCTAACCAGTTGTTTTGCCAGCTTTTCATTCAGAATAAGCTCGCCTTGCGCGCTGGCATCGGGTTCAAAACGCAGCATGCATTCGACTTTGCCGCGCGTCAGACGTGTACGAATGCGCTCGCGCACGACGGGTTCAAGACTACGGAACTGTTCCGGCAGACGAAAGTAAGTTTCCAGATAACGCTGGTTTACCGAGCGCATTTCCCAGGTCGCGCTACCCCATTCACCCTTAATTTCACGCCGGGCGTAGGCGGTCATACTGCGGATCATAGATGTTCCCGTTTTTAAAGGAGAGATGAGGGGATTATAGCTATCCAGGCCTTGTCAGGATAGGAATAACCATCGGAAGTCCGTATAATGCGCAGCCACATTCGTTTTAAGTCGGAGATCTCAATATGCGTCCAGCAGGCCGTAGCGCTAATCAGGTGCGTCCCGTAACCCTGACCCGTAACTATACAAAACACGCTGAAGGCTCGGTACTGGTCGAATTTGGAGATACCAAAGTGTTGTGCACCGCCTCCATTGAAGAAGGCGTCCCGCGTTTTCTGAAAGGACAAGGCCAGGGGTGGATCACCGCTGAGTACGGCATGTTGCCTCGCGCCACCCATACCCGTAACGCGCGCGAAGCGGCAAAGGGTAAGCAGGGTGGTCGTACTATGGAAATTCAGCGTTTGATCGCGCGTGCGCTGCGTGCGGCGGTCGATCTGAAAACGCTCGGCGAATTTACCATTACGCTGGACTGCGATGTAATCCAGGCCGATGGCGGTACGCGTACAGCGTCTATTACCGGTGCCTGCGTGGCGTTGGCGGATGCGCTGAATAAGCTGGTTGCAAACGGTAAGCTGAAAACCAATCCGATGAAAGGCATGGTGGCGGCGGTTTCCGTAGGCATCGTTAACGGCGAAGCGATCTGCGATCTGGAGTATGTTGAAGATTCCGCCGCAGAAACCGACATGAACGTCGTGATGACCGAAGACGGCCGCATCATTGAAGTACAGGGCACCGCGGAAGGCGAACCGTTCAGCCATGAAGAACTTCTCACTTTGTTGGCGCTGGCCCGAGGGGGAATTGAATCCATTGTAGCGACGCAGAAGGCGGCGTTAGAAAATTGATTTTAAGGCGACTGAAAAGTCGCCTTTTTTTTGTCCGTAAATTTCGTAAATGATGAAAGTAAGAAAAGGAGCGAATCCATGAAGCCGTATCAGCGCCAGTTTATTGAGTTTGCGCTTAACAAGCAGGTACTAAAGTTTGGCGAGTTTACGCTGAAATCCGGGCGCCAAAGCCCCTATTTCTTCAACGCCGGGCTGTTTAATACCGGGCGCGACCTGGCGTTGTTAGGCCGTTTTTATGCCGAAGCGCTGGTGGATTCCGGTATTGAATTTGATCTGCTGTTTGGCCCCGCATACAAAGGTATTCCGATCGCGACGACGACAGCGGTTGCGCTGGCGGAACATCACGATAAAGACCTGCCGTACTGCTTTAACCGCAAAGAGGCAAAAGATCATGGCGAAGGCGGGAATTTGGTGGGCAGCGCGCTACAGGGCCGCGTGATGCTGGTGGATGACGTGATTACCGCAGGTACGGCGATTCGCGAGTCTATGGAGATTATTCAGGCGCACGGGGCCACGCTGGCAGGCGTACTGATTTCGCTGGATCGCCAGGAACGTGGCCGCGGCGAGATTTCCGCGATTCAGGAAGTGGAGCGTGACTATGGCTGTAAGGTTATCTCCATCATTACGCTGAAAGACCTGATTGCCTATCTGGAAGAAAAACCTGATATGGCTGAGCATCTGGCTGCTGTGCGGGCATACCAGGAAGAATTTGGGGTGTAAGCGAATTGCCCGGTGGCGCTACACTACGCTTACCGGGCCTATGTTTCTGTCGCCTGGATAAGGCGTGAGTCGGCCAGCGTTACTGTAACTGAGCGGCAATGAGCGGCCAGCGGGCGTCGAAATCGTCCGTTGGACGGTATTTAAATTCGCTACGCACGAACCGTGAAAGCATACCTTCACAGAAGGCGAGCAGTTGACTTGCCAACAGTGTTTCATCCGTCGCGTAGCCTTCGCCTTCACGCATTCTTTTTTCTCGTAGCACCTGGCGGAGCTGCGCTTCGATGCGTTCAAAAAGCTGGTTAATGCGCCCCTGCAGGCGGTCCTGTTCAAACATCAGCGCGTGCCCGGTAAGAATGCGCGTCAGGCCAGGGTTGCGTTCGCCAAAACCCAGAATCAGCAACACAATCAGTCGCAAACGCGTGCTGGTGTCTTTTTCATCTTTTAAAATCAGGTTGATACGGGTAATCAGACTATCTTCGATAAACTCAATCAGGCTATCGAACATGCGGGTCTTGCTGGGAAAATGGCGATATAGCGCCGCTTCGGAAACGCCGACCGAGGCCGCCAGTTTTGCCGTCGTGATGCGTTGGCTTCCATCGCTGGATTCAAGCATCAGCGCCAGAGACTGAAGTATTTCTTCGCGACGATTCCTTTTCGCAGTTTGTTTTTCTGCCATGTTACAAAATACCCCTGAAAATAAGCACTTGCCAGGCGAGCACCCACGCTATAACCGCAAACTCAGCGCTTGCGGCAGTATTATGACGTTATTGGGATGCGTACAATTTACTTACGGCCAGAATGACCGAAGCCGCCCTCGCCACGTTCGGTGGCGTCAAATGCTTCCACCAGATTAAATTCGGCCTGAACGACCGGAACAAACACCATTTGCGCGATACGCTCGCCCGGTTCAATGGTAAAACTGTCCTGACCACGGTTCCAGATCGAAACCATCAGTTGCCCCTGATAATCGGAATCAATCAGCCCGACCAGGTTGCCCAGCACGATACCATGTTTATGGCCCAGGCCCGAACGCGGCAACATGACTGCCGCCAGTGATGGATCGGCGATATGAATGGCCAGTCCGGTAGGCACCAACGTCGTTGCACCAGGCGCCAGTTCTACGGCGTCGTCGAGACAGGCGCGCAGGTCAAGCCCGGCAGAACCAGAAGTAGCATAAGTCGGCAGCGGAAACTGCTGACCAACACGCGGGTCCAGAATCTTAACGTCGATTTTTTTCATCATAACGGGTCACGATCTCGTCGAGTAATAATTGGCCCAGGAGTTCTTTTCGCTCAAGCGGTAAGACTTTATCTCCATCCTGCCAGAAAAGGTGTAAAGCGTTTTTATCGCTATTAAATCCCTGATTTGAAAGTGAAACATCATTTGCACAAATCAGGTCAAGGTTTTTACGGATACGTTTTTGCCGGGCGTATTCTTCCACATTATTCGTTTCCGCGGCAAACCCAACAACGTAGGGGCGATTGTCACTGAGCGCGGCCACCCCAGCGATAATGTCCGGGTTTTTGACCATTTTTATTAGTAATTCATCACTTTGCGCCGCCTGTTTTTTGATTTTTTCACTGGCGATAGTCTCTGCGCGATAGTCAGCCACGGCGGCACAGCTAATGAAAATATGCTGCTGCTGAACGGCGGACTGAACAGCGGCTTCCATGTCCAGCGCAGTTATGACATCAACCCGTTTTACAAAAGGCGGCGTCAGTAGCGAAACGGGACCGGAGATCAGCGTGACATTTGCGCCGCGACGCGCGGCGGCCGCCGCAATAGCGAAGCCCATTTTACCGGAGCTGTGGTTGGAAATATAACGCACCGGGTCGAGCGGTTCGCGCGTCGGACCTGCCGTAATCATGATATTAAGATGTTGCAGATCGTTGACAGCAGAGAAATGCGCGACGGCCTTATCGACGATAACTAATGGGTCCAGCATTCGGCCAGGACCTACATCGCCACATGCCTGACTGCCGCTATCCGGCCCCCAAATGAACAGACCGCGAGAGGCGAGTACCTCCAGATTATGTTGCGTGGCGGCAGCGCGGTACATCTGTTGGTTCATGGCCGGAAGAACGGCTACCGGGGCTGGCGTCGCCAGGCAGATGGTGGAGACTAAATCATTAGCCATACCCGATGCTACACGGGCGATCAGATCGGCGGTCGCGGGGGCAAGAATAACCAGGTCGGCCCATTTCCCCAACTCGATATGCCCCATCGCGGCTTCGGCGGCAGGGTCAAGCAGACTGTCGGACACCGGATAACCCGACACTGCCTGTAAGCTCAGGGGGGTAATAAAGGCTTTTGCCGCCTCGGTCATTGCCACGCGCACGTCAGCGCCGCGCTCACGTAAACGGCGTACCAGCTCCGGCGTTTTATACGCAGCGATACCGCCGCTAACGCCAAGAACAATTTTTTTACCGGCCAGGCTCATCATGTCTTTCCTGTTGGGTGATTTTGAAAGGCGGCTATTTTATCACAATCTCTACGGCGTCGTGTCTTTGCCTGCGCTCCACTTTGCGAGGCGCTACGCAAGAACAAAATCGGGGCATCGATCTCTCCCAAAGGCTATGCCACTATGCCGCTTCCTTAAAAAAGGAGGTGCGCGTATGGATACGTTGGACGGATTATTGCCGCGTGAAAAAATGCTCAGATCCGGCATTGCTTCCCTTAGCGATGTTGAGCTGCTGGCGCTTTTTTTACGTACCGGCACGCCGGGAAAAGATGTTATGACGTTGGCAAAAGAGATGTTGCAGCGCTTTGGGTCGCTGTATGGCCTGCTGTCGGCGGACTTTGCGCAGTTTCGCGGCGTAAACGGTATCGGCCTGGCGAAATTCGCGCAGTTGAAAGGCATTGCTGAGCTGGCAAGGCGCTATTACAGTGTGCGCATGAATGAGGAAAGTGCGTTGCTAAGTCCGGAAATGACGCGGGAATTTCTGCAAAGCCAACTGACGGGCGAGGAGCGTGAGATCTTTCTGGTGATCTTCCTCGATGCCCAACACCGTGTGCTTCAGCACAGCCGCCTGTTTTCCGGCACGCTTAACCACGTAGAGGTGCATCCGCGTGAGATTGTCCGGGAAGCGATTAAACTCAATGCCTCGGCGGTCATTCTGGCGCATAATCACCCTTCAGGCTGCGCAGAGCCGAGTAAAGCGGATAAACTTATCACCGAGCGCGTGATAAAGTGTTGCCAGTTTATGGACATCCGGGTGCTCGATCACCTGATAATTGGCCGCGGAGAGTACGTTTCTTTTGCCGAACGCGGCTGGATTTAAGGTACTTTGCGCGATCCATCGGGATCTTTGTCTGTTCGGGACTTGAGCATATCGCCGGGTCAGCGTATACTACGCCACCTTTGAGAATCTCGGGTTTGGCATTTGGGCCTGGCAATCGGGGGTTCACTTAGAACCGTCGTGACCGGGCTTTACAGCCTGACGAGGCGCCAATACCCCATACGAAGCTCGAGCTAATTTGATTTTTGGAGAATAGACATGTCCCGAGTCTGCCAAGTTACTGGCAAGCGTCCGGTGACCGGTAACAACCGTTCCCACGCACTGAACGCGACTAAACGCCGTTTCCTGCCTAACCTGCACTCTCACCGTTTCTGGGTTGAGAGCGAGAAGCGTTTTGTCACCCTGCGTGTATCTGCTAAAGGTATGCGTATCATCGATAAAAAAGGCATCGAAACAGTTCTGTCTGAACTGCGTGCCCGTGGCGAAAAGTACTAAGTACTAAGAGGAAATAAATCATGGCTAAAGGTATTCGTGAGAAAATCAAGCTGGTTTCTTCTGCTGGTACTGGTCACTTCTATACCACTACGAAGAACAAACGTACTAAACCGGAAAAACTGGAGCTGAAAAAATTCGATCCAGTTGTCCGTCAGCACGTGATCTACAAAGAAGCGAAAATCAAATAATTCTCGCTTTGATGTAACAAAAACCTCGCCTCGGCGGGGTTTTTTGTTTTTCTGGCCGTCCCCATATTAATAAGACCTGTCACACTGCCGGAGACGTTATGCCTGAATTACCCGAAGTTGAAACCAGCCGCCGGGGTATTGAACCCCATTTAGTTGGCGCTACTATTCTGCACGCCCATATCCGTAACGGTCGTCTGCGCTGGCCGGTTTCAGATGAAATTTATCGTCTGAGCGATACGCCCATCCTCAGCGTGCAGCGTCGTGCCAAGTATCTGCTGCTGGAGCTGCCTGACGGCTGGATAATCATTCACCTGGGGATGTCGGGAAGCTTGCGGATACTGGCGGAAGCGCTGCCGGCGGAAAAGCACGACCATGTCGATTTGGTGATGAGCAATGGCAAAATTCTACGTTATACCGATCCTCGCCGCTTTGGCGCCTGGTTATGGACCAAAGAGCTGGAAGGGCATAACGTACTGGCGCATCTGGGACCGGAGCCGCTAAGCGATGAGTTTAATGGCGAATATTTGCAGCAGAAATGCGCGAAGAAGAAGACGGCGATTAAACCCTGGCTGATGGATAACAAGCTGGTGGTCGGCGTGGGGAATATCTACGCCAGCGAGTCGCTGTTTGCCGCTGGTATTCACCCTGACCGCCTGGCGTCGTCACTCTCGACAGAGGAGTGCGACCTGCTGGCGCGAGTGATTAAAGCCGTTTTGCTGCGCTCTATCGAACAAGGCGGGACAACGCTGAAGGACTTTCTGCAAAGCGATGGAAAACCGGGCTATTTTGCGCAGGAGTTGCAGGTGTACGGGCGCAAAGGCGAGCCGTGTCGGGTATGCGGTACGCCGATAGTCGCAACGAAACACGCACAGCGTGCGACGTTCTATTGCCGTCACTGTCAGAAGTAAAACGCCAGGCCCGGCAAGGAGACTTATTTCAACTTATCCATTAGCGCCTGATGCACATTGTCCGGCAGAAAGTGGGTCACATCGCCCTGATGGCGCGCCACTTCTTTGACCAGCGACGATGAAATAAACGACCACTCTTTGGACGGCATCAGGAAAACGCTTTCCAGTTGCGGCATCAGATGACGATTCATATGCGCCAACTGCATTTCATATTCAAAATCCGCCACCGCGCGCAGACCACGAATCAGGATATTCGCCTGTCTGTCGCGGGCGAAATTGGCCATTAGGTCGCTAAAGCCCACCACCTCTACGTTACCCAAGTGTGCGGTCGCTTTTTGCGCCAGCGCCACACGTTCGTCCAGAGTGAACATGGGTTTCTTACCGGGGCTGGCGGCGATGGCCAGAATGACATGGTCGAACATCTGCGTTGCGCGCGTCACAATATCGAGATGACCGTTGGTAATCGGATCAAACGTGCCTGGATAAATCGCCCGTTTTTGCATGACAGCCCTCAATGCGTTTTCGGTGGCAGATAGGGTTCTAACAGTTGCAGCAGACGCTGGAGCGCGCCCTGATTTTGATAGAGCACTTCAACTGCGTGACGTCCGTAGAAATTACGATAATCAGCGTCGGTCAGTAAAGAGGAAACTTCTTTTGCCAGCGTAGCCGCATCAATAATAGTGATAAGTCCACTCGCCTGCTCCAGACGGGCGCAAATATCTTTAAAGTTAAAGGTATGCGGCCCCATCAGTACCGGAATCGCATGGGCGGCAGCCTCCAGCGGGTTATGACCGCCGCGCTCAACCAGTGAACCACCGACAAAGGCGAGATCGGCAATTCCATAGAGCAACATTAACTCGCCCATGGTATCGCCTACCACGACCTGAGTACTGGCGGACGGCACTTCGCCCGAAGAGCGAGTGATGTAGCTTAACCCTGCCTGGCGCACAAGATTGATAGCATCCGGGAAACGCTCCGGATGGCGAGGCACCAGAATCAGTAATAAATTCGGGAATTGATGTAATAACGCCTGGTGAGCGGCGATAACGATACTCTCTTCGCCATCGTGGGTACTGGTGGCAATCCAGACTGGCCGGTGCGGCGCCCACTGGCTACGTAGCGTAACGGCTTTAGCCGCCAGTTGCGGCGTAACTGAAATATCAAATTTCAGACTACCTGTGACCGTGACTTGATTGTTCTTCGCGCCCAACGCCACAAAACGTTCGCCATCTTCTTCGTTTTGCGCGGCAATCAGGGTGATACGGCGCAGGAGCGTACGGACAAACTTGCCAAGCTTCGTATAACCCGCGGCGGAACGGGCGGAAAGCCGCGCATTAGCGATTACCAGCGGAATATGACGTTTGTGCAGCGCAGCAATCAGATTTGGCCAGAGCTCAGTCTCCATGATCAATACCAGCTTAGGGTCAATCTTATTGAGGAAACGATTGAGCGCATCGGGCAAATCATAAGGCAAGTAAACGTGCTGAACATCGTTGCCAAAGGCAGACTGGACGCGCTCCGAGCCGGTCGGCGTCATGGTCGTTACGGTAATAGGCAGATCGGGATAGCGATGACGTAGAGCTCGGACCAATGGGATGGCCGCCAGAGTTTCGCCCACCGAGACGGAATGCAGCATGATTCCGCCCGGTTTCAACGGACGGCGGTAGAATCCGTAGCGTTCACCCCAGCGCTTACGATAGGCCGGCGCTTTACGTCCACGCACCCAAAGCCGTATCCAGATCAGAGGCTGAATAAGGTAGAGAAGAGCGGTGTAAAGCAATTCGAGCATAGTAAATAGCTGACTTATGGATGTGCTGGGGATTCTATGTATTTAGCCTGGGCTTTACCATTACTTTTCCCGTTTTTGCGCCAAATTGGCTCAGAAGCGGGGATTCCAGGCGCGAAACCTCATTATTTTTGCATTTTTACGCAATCCATTGAAATTTGCCGCCCTTGTCGCCCCAGGCAATTGGAATGACCATTCAAAATAGAGGGGTAAATTAATATCTCTTTGAATTTATAATTAAAAAAATGATTGTGTATAAAATTTATTCGTATCGGATTGCTGCGAAAGAAGTGTTACACTAGCGCATCTAAAATGAGTGCGGTATTAGCCATCGGGTTGCTGTGAAGCCTGGGGCGGTAGCGTGCTTTTTTCTGCTTATTTATCCGGACAATTTCAACCAAAGAGTCGCTTGTGGAAAAGCCATTTCGAAGAATTCTGATTATAAAAATGCGTTTTCATGGAGACATGTTACTTACCACCCCAGTCATCAGTACGCTGAAGCAGAATTATCCCGATGCAAAAATCGATGTGCTTCTTTATCAGAACACCATACCGATATTGTCGGAAAATCCGGAGATTAATGCACTCTATGGCATCAGTAACAAAGGCGCAGGAACAAAAGAGAAGATTAAAAACGCGCTATCGCTGATCAAAAAATTGCGTGCTAACCCGTATGATCTGGTTGTCAATCTTACCGATCAGTGGAGCGTGGCGCTTATTGTGCGTTTTTTAGACGCAAAAATAAAAATCTCGCAGGATTTCGGTAATCGTCAGTCTGCTTTATGGAAAAAGAGCTTTACGCATTTAGTGCCTTATGCGGGAGAGCATGCTGTCGAGCGCACGTTATCCGCGCTAAAGCCGTTAGCGCTAAAACAGTATGTCACGGAAACCACCATGAGC
The DNA here is from genome assembly GCF_057751355.1 of Salmonella sp. FC25216. Lineage (NCBI taxonomy): Bacteria > Pseudomonadati > Pseudomonadota > Gammaproteobacteria > Enterobacterales > Enterobacteriaceae > Salmonella > Salmonella sp. FC25216. Next base: position 110,651 of record NZ_JBDGON010000004.1, read on the forward strand.
TATCGCCCGGAACATTGGGAAAACATGCGACAACAGCTCAAACAACTTGGCGTAACCCGGCAATATGTCGTTATTCAGCCTACGGCACGGCAGCTATTTAAGTGCTGGGATAACGATAAATTCTCTCAGGTTATTGATGCCGTGCAGCGCCGTGGCTATCAGGTTGTACTGACGTCAGGCCCGGCCGCAGACGAGATGGCCTGCGTGGATGATATTGCACGCGGCTGTGAGACAAAACCGATTACCGGTCTGGCGGGTAAAACTCGCTTTCCTGAGTTGGGCGCATTGATTGACCATGCGGATCTGTTTATCGGCGTTGATTCGGCCCCCGGTCATATCGCCGCAGCAGTCAAAACGCCGGTCATTTGCCTTTTCGGCGCGACGGATCATGTGTTCTGGCGTCCCTGGACCGACGACATGATTCAGTTTTGGGCAGGGAATTATCAGCCGATGCCTGAACGGCATGAGCTTGATCGTAATAAAAAATACCTTTCCGTTATTCCGGCTGAAGATGTTATCGCTGCGACGGAAAAAATGCTGCCGCATGAGGCACGCCCAATAGATTTGGACAGCCTGCTATGAGAGTTGCCTTTTGCTTATATAAATATTTTCCTTTTGGTGGTCTGCAGCGTGATTTTATGCGCATTGCCCAAACCGTGGCGGCGCGAGGTCATCAGGTTCGTGTTTATACTCAGACATGGGAGGGGGAATGCCCGGATAACTTTGAATTAATCCGCGTGCCGGTTAAATCCCGTACGAACCACGGTCGTAACGCAGAATATTATGCCTGGGTACAACACCATTTGCGCGACCATCCCGTCGATCGGGTTGTTGGATTCAATAAGATGCCGGGCCTTGATGTGTATTATGCCGCGGACGTGTGTTACGCCGAAAAAGTCGCACAGGAAAAAGGTTTTTTCTATCGCCTGACATCACGTTACCGGCATTATGCTGCTTTTGAACGCGCCACGTTTGAACACGGCAAGCAGACGCAATTATTAATGCTGACGAATAAGCAGATTGCTGACTTCCAAAAACATTATCAGACTGAAGCGGAACGTTTCCATATTCTTCCTCCGGGGATTTACCCGGACAGAAAATATAGCCAACAGATCCCGAACAGTCGTCAAATTTATCGTCAGAAAAACGGTATCTCAGAACAGCAAAAATTACTGTTGCAAGTAGGGTCTGACTTTACCCGTAAAGGTGTAGATCGCTCTATTGAAGCGCTGGCATCGCTACCCGAATCTTTACGACAAAATACGGTGCTCTATGTTGTCGGACAGGATAAGCCGAAGAAGTTTGCAGCACTGGCTGAAAGAAGCGGCGTCGGCACGAATGTGCATTTTTTCTCCGGACGTAGTGATATCGCGGAATTAATGGCGGCAGCCGACCTTTTACTGCATCCAGCCTATCAGGAAGCCGCTGGTATTGTTTTGCTGGAAGCCATTACTGCTGGTTTGCCGGTGTTGACAACCGCGGTGTGCGGTTATGCACATTATATTGTGGATGCAAACTGTGGCGAAGCGATGGCTGAACCTTTCCGTCAGGATGTGCTAAATGAGGTTTTACTCAAAGCGCTGACACAGCCTTCCTTACGCAGCGCCTGGGCTGAAAATGCGCGGTATTATGCTGATACCCAGGATTTATACAGCTTACCGGAGAAGGCCGCAGATATTATTACAGGTGATTTAGATGGTTGAGCTGAAAGCGCCGTTAACCACACTATGGCGCGGTAAAGATGCTTTTGAGGAAGTGAAAACGTTACAGGGCGAAGTGTTCAGAGAGCTGGAAACGCGTCGAACATTGCGGTTTGAGCTGGACGGCAAAACCTACTTCCTGAAGTGGCATAAAGGCACCTCTCTGAAAGAAATTGTGAAGAACCTGATTTCGTTACGTATGCCTGTACTGGGCGCTGATAGAGAATGGCACGCCATTCACCGCCTGCAAGAGCTAGGGGTAGATACGATGCACGGCGTTGGTTTTGGTGAAAAAGGTGTAAACCCGCTAACCAGAACATCATTTATTATCACCGAAGATTTAACGCCCACGATTAGCCTTGAAGACTACTGCGCTGACTGGGCTGTTAATCCACCGGACGTGCAGGTGAAGCGGATGATCATTAAGCGTGTTGCGACCATGGTACGTAAAATGCACGTCGGGGGAATTAACCATCGCGACTGTTATATTTGCCACTTTCTTCTGCATTTGCCTTTCACTGGCCGCGAAGAGGATTTAAAAATCTCCGTAATCGACCTGCATCGCGCGCAGATACGCCAGCGCGTTCCCCTTCGCTGGCGTGATAAAGATTTAATTGGGCTTTATTTTTCTTCAATGAATATTGGCCTGACTCAGCGAGATATATTCCGGTTTATGCGTGAGTATTTCTCTCTTCCCCTGCGAGAGATTTTGCGAAAAGAATCGGGGTTGATTCATCAGGCGGATGTTAAAGCCGCACGAATCAAAGAAAGAACAATAAGAAAAAATCTTTAAATTATTATACTGACTTATTATTTGATTTGGACTACATGTCATGAAAGTATTAATTATAAACGATACAGGTAACTCTTATCATTGGGGATGTTATGGAACATCAACTGCGATAAAAGAAAGTTTAAGGCTTCGTGGTATTAATGAAATAGTCACTTTTTCGTGCGAAGAAGGTAGTAAGATAGAAAACTCACCCAAAAAAAGTCTGCTAGTGTACAGTAAGAATAAGTTAATAAGGAGGTTAGCTAGCTATTATTATAGCAAACATCTTCGCAAAAACTTACCTGAGTTATGGGATTCATTATTAAAAAGTGATTGCGTTATAATAAATGGTGAAGGAACTATTAATAGTATTCATACAGCAACAAGATTTATATTTTTTATAATTCATGTTGCAAAAGATATACTTAAAAAAGAAGTCTATCTAATAAATCATTCCTGTTATCCTAAATTGGGTAATGAGAAACAAATTTATTATTATAAGTGTGCTTATTCACGATGTAATTATGTTGCGGCAAGAGAAAAAAAATCGCATGAGTTAATTACTAATATATTAGGTATTGATTCTACTTTGTCTTTTGATAGTTTGCCGTTACTTGTCAGAAAGGTTGAAAGCGAAATCCCAGAAAGTTTGTATAAAGAAAAATACGTATGTTTATCTGGTGCGGTTAATTATAATAAAGAAAATTCATCTTTTATAGCTGGTGAGATTTTAAAGAAATATAAAAATCACAAATTAGTTTATCTTGTCGGCTCTCCATCTGGTATGAATAATGAGGAGCCAGATGTAATCGAAAGCCTGAAAAAATTTATGCCTGAACTAATTATTCATGATGCGAAGTCTTTTACTGACTGGCTATCTGTTATTAAGAATTCAGTAGTACTAATCTCAGGAAGATATCATTATTCTATTGCGGCAATGTGTTTTGGTACACCAACAGTATGCTTTTCATCTAATACACCAAAACTGGATGAAATTAATAAGATGTTTAATTTACCAAGCTGTGTCAGAACACATGACGAATTTATTAAAGCGCTTAATGAAATTGACAATTTAACATGGCAACCACTTTCTAAAGAGATGTCTGATTTAGCTGAATACAACTATAATTTCCTTTAATTTATTGAGGTTGATTAATAGGTGCTTATAATATTAACTTTCTAATTCATAAGAATATTATGAAAATAACGTTTATTGGCGAAGCGGTATCTGGTTTTGGAGGGATGGAAACTGTTATTAGTAACGTTATCCATACGTTTGAAAACAACTCTCCGAAAATCAACTGTGAAATGTTTTTCTTTTGTCGTAATGACAAAATGGATAAAGCATGGCTAAAAGAGATTAAATATGCGCAATCATTCTCAAATATAAAATTAAGTTTTCTGCGTCGAGCTAGACATGTTTATAATTTTAGTCAGTGGCTGAAAAAAACGTCACCGGATATTGTGATATGTATTGATGTTATTTCATGTCTTTATGCCAATAAAGCACGAAAGAAAAGTGGTAAACAGTTTACTATTTTCTCATGGCCGCATTTTTCTCTCGACCATAAAAAACATGCGGAATGTATAACGTACGCAGATTATCATCTGGCCATCAGTAGTGGTATTAAAGAACAGATGATGGCACGGGGGATCTCAGCGCAAGATATTAGCGTCGTTTATAATCCTGTCTCTAGTAAAACAATCATTGTGCCGCCGCCTGAGCGCGATAAGCCCGCTGTATTTCTCTATGTAGGGCGTCTTAAATTTGAAGGGCAGAAAAGAGTTAAAGATTTATTTGATGGTTTGGCTCGAACGACAGGGGAATGGCAGCTACATATTATTGGTGATGGCTCAGATTTTGAAAAGTGCCAGGCCTATAGCCGGGAGCTTGGTATTGAGCAGCGTGTGATCTGGTATGGTTGGCAAAGCGCGCCGTGGCAAGTCGTACAGCAAAAAATAAAAAATGTCACCGCGTTACTACTTACCTCTGCATTTGAGGGATTTCCTATGACCCTGCTGGAAGCAATGTCATATGGAATTCCGTGTATTAGTTCTGATTGTATGTCTGGTCCGCGCGATATGATTAAACCCGGTTTGAATGGTGAGCTTTACACGCCGGGTGCTATAGATGATTTTGTAGGACATCTTAATCGAGTTATTTCCGGTGAAGTAAAATATCAGCACGATATAATTCCCGGCACGATTGAGAGATTTTACGATGTGCTATATTTTAAAAATTTTTATAATGCGATATTCTCGAAATTACAAAAGTGATCACTATGAGCAGAAAATATTTTGAAGAAGAAGTCATTCAACAGACTTTAGATTATAACTATGCACAACATAGTGATGCTAATAAATTTAATATAGCTTATGGGATTGATAAAAACTTTCTTTTTGGCTGTGGTGTCTCTATTGCATCGATTCTCCTTGCTAATCCAGAGAAGGCGTTAGCTTTCCATGTTTTTACCGATTCCTTTGGCCCTGAAGACCGGCAGCGATTTGAGGCATTAGCAAAACAGTACGCTACGCAGATCGTTGTTTATTTAATTGATTGTGAGCGATTAAAATCGCTACCCAGTACCAAAAACTGGACCTATGCAACATACTTTAGATTCATTATAGCCGACTATTTTTCAGATAAAACAGATAGAGTGCTTTATCTGGATGCAGATATTGCATGTAAAGGAAGTATTCAGGAACTTATTGATCTTAATTTCGCTAAAAATGAGATTGCGGCGGTCGTTGCTGAAGGCGAGTTGGAATGGTGGACTAAGCGCTCGGTTAGCCTGGCAACGCCTGGGCTGGTTTCTGGCTATTTTAATGCCGGTTTTATCTTAATTAATATACCTCTTTGGGCCGCAGAAAATATCTCTAAGAAAGCGATTGAAATGCTAAAAGATCCGGAGGTGGTACAGCGCATAACACACCTTGATCAGGATGTATTAAATATATTATTAGTGAATAAAGCGCGTTTTGTTGATAAAAAATTTAATACGCAATTTAGTCTTAACTATGAATTAAAAGATTCAGTTATTAATCCAGTTGATGCTGAGACTGTATTTGTTCATTATATCGGACCAACGAAGCCCTGGCATAGTTGGGGGGCTTATCCGGTGTCACAATATTTTTTACAGGCTAAGAGCAACTCACCATGGTCTCATTGCGCACTGTTAAATCCAGTCACTAGCCATCAATTACGTTATGCGGCGAAGCATATGTTTAATCAGAAGCATTATACTTCGGGTATAAATTATTATATAGCCTACTTTAAACGTAAACTTCTTGAATAAAACCCATAGGTGATGTAATGGATTCATTTCCTGAGATAGAAATAACTGAATATAAAGTTTTTGATGAAAGTAATAATAATGATGATAACGTATTAAACATTTCTTATGGTGTTGATGAAAACTATCTTGATGGTGTAGGGGTGTCAATTGCTTCAGTTGTATTAAACAATAATATCCCGCTCGCTTTTCACATTATTTGTGATTCATACTCCCCGTGTTTTGTTAAATATATAGAGCGTTTAGCCGTACAGCACCACATTAAAATCTCTCTTTATCTTATTAAAGTAGAAAGCCTTGAGGTATTGCCTCAAACTAAAGTATGGTCAAGAGCAATGTATTTTCGTTTATTTGCTTTCGATTATCTTAGCAAGAAGGTAAACACATTACTTTATTTGGATGCCGATGTTGTATGCAAAGGTTCTTTGCAAGATCTTCTACGGCTTGATCTGACAGAGAAGATTGCTGCGGTTGTGAAAGATGTTGATTCCATCCAGAATAAGGTAAATGAGAGATTAAGAACATTTAATTTACAAGGTGGTTATTTTAACTCCGGCGTGGTTTTTGTTAACCTGAAATTATGGAAAGAGAATGCCTTAACAGAAAAAGCCTTTTTACTCCTGGCGGGTAAAGACGCAGATTCTTTTAAATATCCTGATCAGGATGTTTTAAATATTCTTCTACAGAATAAAGTCGTTTTCCTACCACGACCGTATAATACTATTTATACTATCAAAAGTGAGTTGAAAGACAGAACACATAAGAAATATAGCAATATAATTAATGAGAATACTATTTTAATTCATTATACGGGTGCAACTAAGCCCTGGCATGCCTGGGCAAATTATCCTTCAGTTATCTATTACAAAAATGCACGCCTGAACTCACCCTGGAAAGATTTTCCCGCAAAAGATGCGCGTACCATCGTTGAATTTAAGAAGCGATATAAACATCTTTTCGTGCAGGGTCATTACTTCAAAGGCCTTCTGGCTGGAAGCGCATATCTTTATCGTAAACTTTTCCACAAATAATTCCCTTCCCTAAATCTCCATTATGATTATTGAACAAAAGGTTAAAAACTATACGGTCTTTGTCAAAAAAGACGGTGAAAAATACATTGAGATATTCAAAGATTTTCTATCTTATAATCATCAGGTTATTAAAGTCTTTCGTAATATAGAAGACACAAAAGTTGTATTGATTAATACAGACTACGGGAAATATATTCTCAAAGTATTTAGTCCGAAAGTAAAAAATACTGAACGCTTTTTCAAATCGTTGGTAAAAGGAGATTACTACGAAAAGCTTTTTTGTCAGACAGATCGTGTACGGCGGGAAGGGTTTGAGGCGCTTAATGATTTTTACCTGCTGGCGGAAATTAAAACGTTACGCTATGTAAAAACATATGTGATGCTAATTGAGTATATCGAAGGTATTGAGCTTGTTGATATGCCAGAAATTTCTGACGAGGTGAGAGAGAAAATCAAACAGTCGATATATTCTCTGCATCAGCACGGTATGGTTTCGGGCGATCCCCATAAAGGTAATTTTATCCTGCAAGGTAATGAGATCAGAATTATCGATTTGTCCGGAAAAAGACCTTCTCGACAACGACAAGCAAAGGATCGTATTGATTTAGAAAGACATTATGGTATTAAAAATAATGTAGAAGATATCGGATTTTACTTATTGATTTATAAGAAAAAACTTCGAAATTTCCTTCGCCGTATTAAGGGTAAGGAAAGGCGCTGATCAATGTAGCACGTTTAGTTTAGTTTAAGGGACAGGCTGGCTTTTATTTGCTGTAACGTTATGACATACTGGAGAGAATTTGAGATGTAATATTAGTAATTGACTATAACATTTATTTATAGGTTGCATGATAAACATACGAGTTTTTTATGGGCAGCGTTAACTTTATAACTCACGCCGATGTTCTGCAACTTATTGCGAAAAGAACGGCTGAAGATTGTATTATTTTTCTTTCTGGTCCCACATCCAGAAAGACGCCGCTGTCCTTGTTACGAGTGAAAGATGTCATTGCAGTCAATGGTTCTGTTCAATATTTGCTAAACAATAATGTCAAGCCATTTTTGTACCTCCTGACGGATGTTCGATTCCTCCATCACCGGCGCGAAGATTTTTATAAATTTAGTAGTAATAGTCAGTTTACTATCGTCAATCTTGATGTGTACGAACAGGCATCAGCGGATGATAAAAAATATATTGAAGAAAATTGTTTAATTATTCGCTCCTTTTATCGCCGAGAAAAAGGGGGCTTTTTAAAGAAAATTAAATTTAATTTCCTTAAGCGGATTTATAAAGCATTACTTATTTCAGTCCCTCTCTCAAAAAGAGGACGACTGACTGGGTTTTGCAAAGATATCAGTATCGGCTATTGCTCTTGTCATACCATTGCTTATACCGCTATTCAGGTTGCCTATTCCCTGAAGTACGGCCGTATTATATGTTCTGGGCTTGACTTAACGGGGAGTTGCCCACGTTTCTATGACGAAGCTTCCAGCCCTATGCCTTCTGAGCTTAGTAAAGATCTGTTTAAAATACTGCCATTTTTTACTTTTATGAGAAAAAATGTCAGTGATTTAAATATCTTTAATTTATCAGATGATACTGCAATTCATTACGATATTATTCCATATATTAAAGCCTCAGAACTTGAGGATGAAATATATTACGATAAAATCATCTAAATACTAAAAACTCACTATTTTGTGCCGCTTTCGGTACATTTTTCTTTTTCTACAAGTCTAACTATTCTGGATTAAAGCTATTATGATTAAAAAAATCATATTTACTGTTACTCCTATATTTTCAATTCCTCCACGGGGGGCGGCTGCGGTAGAAACCTGGATTTACCAGGTTGCTAAACGGCTTTCAATACCGACTTCTATTGCTTGTATAAAGAATGCTGGCTATCCTGAATATAATAAAGTAAACGATAACTGTGATATCCATTACATTGGGTTTAGTAAAATTTATAAGCGCCTTTTTCAGAAATGGACTCGTCTCGACCCATTACCCTATTCCCAACGCATCCTTAATATTAGAGATAAAGTTACTACCCAGGAAGATAGCGTCATTGTTATTCATAATAGTATGAAACTGTATCGGCAGCTTAGAGAGCGTAATCCGAATGCAAAACTGGTCATGCACATGCATAACGCATTTGAACCAGAACTGCCTGATAATAATGCAAAAATTATCGTGCCCAGTCAGTTTCTTAAAGCGTTTTATGAAGAAAGATTGCCCGCCGCTGATGTTAGTATTGTGCCTAACGGTTTTTGTGCTGAAACTTATAAAAGAAACCCACAAGATAATCTTCGTCAGCAATTAAATATAGCGGAAGATGCCACCGTTCTCTTATATGCCGGAAGGATTTCGCCTGATAAAGGCATCCTGTTGCTTTTGCAGGCGTTCAAAAAATTACGTACCTTAAGAAGTAATATTAAACTTGTCGTTGTTGGCGATCCTTATGCAAGCCGTAAGGGAGAAAAAGCAGAGTATCAAAAGAAAGTACTGGATGCCGCAAAAGGGATTGGCACTGATTGCATTATGGCAGGTGGACAATCTCCTGACCAGATGCATAACTTCTATCATATAGCCGATCTGGTTATTGTTCCCTCCCAGGTTGAAGAAGCATTTTGCATGGTAGCTGTAGAAGCGATGGCAGCAGGAAAAGTGGTTCTTGCCAGCAAAAAAGGGGGGATTGGCGAGTTTGTGTTAGATGGTATAACGGGCTATCACCTCGCAGAACCTATGTCGAGCGACAGCATGATTAATGATATTAACCGTGCGCTTGCTGATAAGGAACGCCACCAGATTGCAGAAAATGCAAAGTCCCTGGTGTTTTCAAAATACAGTTGGGAAAATGTAGCGCAGCGTTTTGAAGAACAAATGAAAAACTGGTTTGAGAAGTGATTTAATACTGACGTGGAAAACGCGCTGATACCGTAATAAGTATCAGCGCGTTTTTTTATCTATTTCTTAGCGCCAGCAGGAAACCGGTAATGATACCAATTTGATCAATATCGACCTGTTCAAAATTGCCACGAACGATATAGAAACCGACGAAAGATAAGAATAATAGAAGATGAGCATTGTAGGGGCTTATCTCTACTTTCCTAAAGGTAGAGCTTGCTGTTTCCTTGATAATAGCGCCGTATAAATAGGCCAGGCTCGCCAGACCCAATATGCCAGCACTAAACCAGATGTACAGAATGGTATTATGCGGACCGATAGATTCTTTAAAGGTCCACGTTGGATAATCGACAACGCGTTTATTATAAATACTATCATAAACATCATTACTATAGCCGTAGCCCTTAACCGGGTTTTCCTGAATAAGTATCCACGCGGTACCCTGGGTTCCGTTAGTATAACGATATGAGCTATCTGTCTGCTGTAATTTATACAGTAGCCGCTCCTGAGCTGGTTTATGGCTTTGCTGAGTGATAACCAAAGCACCAGCAATAACCAGTATAGCAGCGCCAATTCCCATTAGTTTCCACTGGCGGTTCAAAATCGTCCACAAAATGCCCACCACTAAAACTGCCAGCCATGCACCCCGCGACAGAGTGCCTAACATTAAGAACAGATAGACGGCGCTCAGCGCAAAGAAAGCGAGTTTGAGCGATGTTTTTCTGAATAGCCAGATATTCAATAATGCTGGAAACAGAAATACCATTGAATCAGATATATGTCGATGATCATAGTTTGTAAATGGCATCACTCCCCTGGAATAGTCCTGAAGATAAAGGACTATTTCTACCAGTGAACGTAATCCTAGACTTATTAGAAAGGAGAAAAGTACGATTTTTTCAACCGTTTCTTTCGTTTCATCTTTTAATAGCACGGGAATTAATAAAGTATATAATAAGAAGCCTTCCAGTACCGTATTCTCAAATTCTTTGAAACTCTCTTTCATATCTGGCGATATGAGTACGGAATAAATAAGAATTAATGATAATACTGCTACGCTATAAAATACGCTATTTTTGAAAAGAGGGGAAAAACTTCTCGGTGAGCGTGAGACCTGATAAATCGCGGTGATAACCATAAGTATGGCTATCAAATGCTTATAACGCGTAATACCATCCAGAAAATACGTGGCAACAAAAAGAAAAACCAGCGTTTTATTCCAGGCCGGCTTCCATTTCTCTTTATTTAACGTTAATGATGTGGTTAGCATCTTTTCTCCACAATAGGGTTGGGATAAGACAGTGTCTCTTTAATGAATCCTTCCAAATACGCTCGCGGCATCTAAATTCGCCAGGTTTTGTTCTGGTGAGCAGCATGCCATTTGGTTCTTCCCATAACCTCCAATCAACCCAGGGTCCGTTGGGCCATATAGCGTAATATTCGGTCTGTCGAGCGCTGCGGTGAGATGGCTCAGGCCGGTATCAACCGATACGACAAATTTTGCGCCAGCCAGCACTCTCGCCACTTCCTCCAGGCTCATGCGCGGTAACACATCCACATAGTTAAAGCCTTCGGCCAGTCGTTTAGCGCGGGCTTCCTCATGAGGCGCGCCCCAGGGCAGTTTTATCCGTAATCCGGCGTTACCCAACAAACCGATAAGCTCACGCCAGTTTGCTTCCGGCCAGTGCTTATCATCGCGGGTCGTGGCATGCAAAAACACCGCATACGGATCGTTGACCGTCTGCTGGTCATGCAGAAAATGTTTTGCGATAGCGTAATCGCCCTGCGACTGCGGTTTATCGTATCCCAGACTTTTGGCGAACAGCTCGCGCGTCCGTTCAACAGCATGTTGTTGCTTTGCGATATGGTGTTTACGGTTATAAAACAGGCTGGCCAGTGGTTCGCGGGCTGTACTCCAGTCCATACCGTGCTTTATGCCGTGCGCCAGACGCGTCACCAGCGCAGCGCTTTTCACCAGCCCCTGCGCATCAATCACAGCGTCGTATTGGTATGCGCATACTGCCCGACGAAAGGCTGTGCGTTCCGCTTTGATGGGCGCGGAAAACCAGGCCTTGCGCCAACGGCGAATAGCAACGGGAATCACGCGATCGACAGCATTGTGCCAGGACGGAATTTGCGCAAACCCTTCTTCGACAACCCAATCAAATTGAATCCCCGGAATCGCCTGTTGCGCGTCAGTAAGTGCAGGCAGGGTATGTAACACGTCGCCCATCGATGACGTTTTAACGATCAAAACCCGCATTAAACGTCCTCTTCCGATAACAGCGGATGAAGTTCTTCCAGAACCCGCTGCGGCGTGATATCGATCAGGCTCTGGTGATAGCCTTGCGCCGTATCGCCTTTACGAACTTTGTGATAACCCGTAATCAGACGAATCACTCGGGCTTTATGAGACAGCGGCGGTGTGAAATCCGGGCTACTCGGGCCATACAACGCGACCAGCGGGCGGTCGAGCGCCGCCGCGACGTGCATCAGCCCGGAATCGTTAGTGACGATGGCTTTACAGGCGGCTATCAGAATGACGGCCTGTTCCAGTTGGGTTTCCCCCGCCAGGTTGCGACACCATGCCTGCTGCTCGCTATTCAGCGCCGCCAGGATCTCATTTCCGGCTTCATGGTCTTTTGCCGAGCCAAATAGCACGACCTGATACCCTTCGTTAATGAGTTGTTTTGCCAGTTCGGCGTAGTGATAGTGCGGCCAACGTTTTGCCGGACCAAATTCCGCGCCGGGGCAAAAGCCGATCAGAGGACGTTCAGAAGATAGCGAAAAGTCGCTGCACATCAGCGACTTTTCACCTTCGCTAACCTGGAGCTGTGGCCAGAGTAGCGGCTGCGGCAGATCTTTCGCTGTGCGCATCACACCCTTGTCATAGGCCAGCGCCACGTAGCGCTCCACCATCAGCGGCCAGGCGTCTTTATCAAGGACGCGCGCATCGTTCAGCAGGCCATAGCGCATTTCGCCGCGCCAGCCGGTACGGTGCGGGATATTGGCAAAGAAAGGAACCAGCGCCGATTTAAATGAATTTGGCAGCACCCAGGCGCGATCGTAGCGCTTCTCTCGCAGGCTATGGCCCAATCTGCGGCGCTCGCCGATTTCCAGCGCGCCGTGGCCCAGCGGCATGGGTATCGCCTCGTTAACTTCCGGCATACGCGATAACAACGGACGGCACCAGGCTGGCGCCATCACGTCGATTATCGCCTGGGGATAGCGCGCCTTAAGCGTGCGATAGAGACTTTGCGACATCATCATGTCGCCCACCCAGGATGGGCCAATGACCAAAATTTTCATACTTACGCGTCGCGGTTCAGCCAGGCCATATACTCCGTGACGCCTTCGGCGACGGTCTTGAAGGGTTTGTCGTAGCCCGCGTTGCGCAGATTGGTTAAATCCGCCTGCGTAAACGCCTGATAGCGACCTTTCAGCTTATCCGGGAACGGAATATACTCAATGCTGCCTTTTTTATGGTATGCCAGCGTCGCGTCGGCGACGGCCTGGAAAGATTCCGCGCGGCCTGTGCCCAGGTTAAAGATGCCGGACTCGCCGCTTTCCAGGAACCACAGGTTGACGTCGGCCACATCGCCCACGTAGACGAAGTCACGCTTGAAGTTTTCGCTGCCTTCAAACAGTTTCGGGTTTTCGCCGTTGTTTAACTGCGTATTCAGATGAAATGCCACGCTTGCCATGCTGCCTTTATGGCCTTCACGCGGTCCATAGACGTTGAAATAGCGGAAACCGACAATTTGCGAATTCGCTTCTGGCAGGATCTGACGCACGTATTCATCAAACAGGAACTTAGAGTACCCGTAAACGTTAAGCGGTTTTTCGTATTCGCGCGATTCGATGAAATCAGACGTGCGACCGCCATAGGTGGCGGCAGAAGAGGCGTAGAGGAACGGGATTTCGCGCTCAAGGCAATAGTGCAGCAGCTCTTTGGAGTATTGATAGTTATTATCCATCATATACTTGCCGTCCCACTCGGTGGTGGAAGAGCAGGCGCCTTCATGGAAAACAGCCTCAATATCGCCGAGCTCTTCTCCGGACATAATCTGGATCAGGAAATCTTCCTTATCCATATAGTCAGCAATATTCAGATCCACCAGGTTCACAAACTTGGTGCCGTCTTTCAGGTTATCCACCACCAGAATATCGGTGATACCTTTATCATTCAGGGCCTTAACGATATTGCTGCCGATAAAGCCCGCGCCGCCGGTAACGATGATCATAACTGTAACCTTTGAATTATGGTGTCAGAGACTGTCTCAGACATGAATGTTCCTATCATATCACTATTCATCCATTCACTGATAACTCGTGAGGATACGCGTGATTTATGCTGCATTTTAAAGAAGTGATGATGCGTCATCTCGTATCAACGTATAGCTTTGGGTAATATGTGCTGAAATTTGCCCAGTCTGGAGAATCGCAATGCGTGGGGATTTTTACAAACAGTTAACCAACGATCTGGAAACCGCCCGGGCGGAAGGATTGTTTAAAGAAGAGCGCATTATTACGTCTGCGCAGCAGGCGGATATCACCGTGGCGGATGGAAGCCACGTTATTAACTTTTGCGCCAATAACTATCTCGGGCTGGCGAATCACCCTGAGCTGATTAATGCCGCAAAAGCGGGCATGGACAGCCACGGTTTCGGTATGGCGTCCGTGCGTTTCATCTGCGGTACCCAGGACAGCCACAAAGCGCTGGAGCAGAAGCTGGCAAGCTTCCTCGGCATGGAAGATGCGATTCTGTACTCCTCCTGTTTTGATGCTAACGGCGGTCTGTTTGAGACGTTGCTGGGACCGGAAGACGCCATTATCTCCGACGCGCTGAACCACGCGTCTATCATTGACGGCGTGCGTTTGTGTAAAGCGAAGCGCTATCGCTACGCCAACAACGATATGGCTGAGCTGGAAGCGCGGCTGAAAGAGGCGCGTGAAGCCGGCGCGCGTCATGTCCTGATCGCCACTGACGGCGTGTTCTCAATGGATGGCGTCATCGCCAATCTGAAAGGCGTCTGTGATCTGGCCGATAAATACGATGCGCTGGTGATGGTTGATGATTCTCACGCGGTAGGCTTTGTTGGTGAAAACGGTCGCGGTTCCCATGAATACTGCGACGTAATGGGCCGCGTAGATATTATTACCGGTACTCTGGGCAAAGCGTTAGGCGGCGCATCCGGCGGCTATACCGCGGCGCGTAAAGAGGTCGTTGAGTGGCTGCGTCAGCGTTCCCGCCCATATCTGTTCTCCAATTCACTGGCGCCGGCGATCGTGGCGGCTTCTATTAAAGTGTTAGAGATGGTGGAAGCGGGCGCAGAACTGCGTGAGCGCTTGTGGGCGAACGCGCGGCAGTTCCGGGAGCAGATGTCTGCCGCGGGATTTACGCTGGCAGGCGCGGATCACGCCATCATCCCGGTAATGCTGGGAGATGCGGTTGTCGCGCAGAAATTTGCCAGCGAACTGCAAAAAGAAGGCATTTACGTTACCGGCTTTTTCTATCCGGTCGTACCAAAAGGTCAGGCGCGTATTCGTACCCAGATGTCTGCGGCGCATACGCCCGAGCAAATTACGCGTGCGGTAGACGCGTTCACGCGTATTGGTAAACAACTGGGCGTGATTGCCTGAGGATGTAAGATGAAAGCGTTATCCAAACTGAAAGCGGAAGAGGGCATCTGGATGACCGACGTTCCGGAACCGGAAGTCGGTCATAACGATTTGCTGATTAAAATCCGTAAAACAGCCATCTGCGGTACTGACGTTCACATCTATAACTGGGATGAATGGTCGCAAAAAACCATCCCGGTTCCGATGGTCGTGGGGCATGAATATGTCGGCGAAGTGGTCGGCATCGGTCAGGAGGTGAAAGGCTTTAAAATCGGCGATCGCGTCTCCGGCGAAGGTCACATCACCTGCGGTCATTGCCGAAACTGCCGCGGTGGTCGTACTCACCTGTGCCGCAACACCACCGGCGTAGGCGTTAATCGTCCCGGCTGCTTCGCGGAATACCTGGTCATCCCGGCGTTCAACGCATTTAAAATCCCGGATAACATTTCTGATGATTTAGCCTCTATTTTTGACCCGTTTGGTAATGCGGTGCATACGGCGCTGTCTTTCGATCTGGTTGGCGAAGATGTGCTGGTGTCGGGGGCGGGGCCAATCGGCGTAATGGCCGCCGCGGTGGCGAAACATGTCGGCGCGCGTCATGTGGTAATTACTGACGTCAATGAATACCGTCTGGAGCTGGCGCGTAAAATGGGCGTCACCCGCGCGGTCAACGTCGCGAAAGAGAGCCTGACCGATGTCATGGCGGAGCTGGGAATGACCGAAGGGTTCGATGTGGGTCTGGAGATGTCCGGCGCGCCGCCGGCGTTTCGTACCATGCTGGACACCATGAATCACGGCGGTCGTATTGCGATGCTGGGGATTCCGCCGGCAGATATGTCTATCGACTGGACAAAAGTCATCTTTAAAGGGTTGTTCATTAAAGGTATTTACGGTCGTGAGATGTTCGAAACGTGGTACAAAATGGCGGCGTTGATCCAATCCGGGCTGGATCTGTCACCGATTATCACCCATCGTTTCTCTATTGATGATTTCCAGAAAGGTTTTGACGCCATGCGTTCAGGCCAGTCAGGAAAAGTCATTCTGAGCTGGGATTAATATGTATATACCCAAAATAATTCGAGTTGCTTAAAGGCGGCAAGGGAGTGAGTCCCCAGGAGCATAGATAACTATGTGACTGGGGTGAACGACAAATCTGCCGGGAGCAGATTTGAACGTCGCGTGCGACGGCCCGTCAGGGCGAGGCCCATGGATGGGCCGAGTAATCCGTAGCCAACACATAAGCAACTTGAAGTATGAAGGGTATAGAGACCCGATGATATTTATCGGGTCTGATATACGTTTCATCGTAAAAGGTTGGTGTCATTCGCCAACCTTTTTTATTAGGGAAAATCTGGAAAGCCGTAAAGAATTGTCATGGTCATCAAGCATTCGTAATTGCGCTTTAATCTTATTTTACTCGCTAACGTAACGCTCTACCCTGAGCTTTGTTCTTGCTTTTTACTGCGAAAATAAATCATGGCAGCTTAATAGTTTCTTAATAGAGCCACAGTATAAAGGCAGGGTAAATTCAGGTTTTTCTGGTAATCGTTATGAAAAATAGTAAAACCAAAGTGAGTATCATTATCCCATTATATAATGCGGGAGCTGATTTTAATGCTTGCATGGCGTCGTTAATCGCGCAAACGTGGTCGGCGCTGGAAATTATTATTGTGAATGATGGATCGACGGATCATTCCGTTGAGATAGCAAAACATTACGCGGAACATTACCCGCATGTTCGACTACTTCATCAGGCCAATGCCGGCGCATCTGTCGCCCGTAATCTTGGCCTGCAAGCGGCGACCGGCGATTACGTCGCCTTTGTCGATGCGGATGACCTGGTCTACCCGAAGATGTATGAAACGCTGATGACCATGGCGCTTAACGATGATCTGGACGTTGCGCAGTGTAATGCGGACTGGTGCGCCAGAAAAACCGGGCACGCCTGGCAATCTATTCCGACCGATCGTCTGCGTTCCACCGGGGTATTAAGCGGACCGGATTGGTTGCGTATGGCGCTGGCCTCGCGGCGCTGGACGCATGTTGTCTGGATGGGCGTTTATCGACGTGCGCTGATTATCGATAACAATATTACCTTCGTTCCCGGACTACATCATCAGGATATATTATGGTCAACGGAAGTCATGTTTAATGCCACGCGCGTACGTTATACCGAACAATCATTATATAAATATTTCCTGCATGATAATTCGGTAAGCCGTTTGCAAAGACAGGGCAATAAAAATCTTAATTATCAGCGGCATTATATTAAAATTACGCGATTATTAGAAAAGCTCAATCGTGATTATGCCCGTCGTATTCCGATTTACCCGGAGTTTCGCCAGCAAATTACCTGGGAAGCGTTACGCGTTTGTCATGCGGTGCGTAAAGAGCCTGATATTTTGACCCGCCAGCGTATGATTGCCGAGATTTTTACTTCTGGCATGTATAGACGGATGATTGCTAACGTCCGCAGCGCGAAAGCGGCTTATCAGACGCTGATCTGGTCTTTCCGGCTGTGGCAATGGCGCGACAAAACCTTGTCGCACCGTCGTATTGCCCGTAAGGCGCTCAATCTGTCTTAGCGCTCACGTTTTTAGGCGCGGCGATTTTCCCCCAGCCTTGCCACTGGTGCTGAAACCAGGCAACCACGGAGCTTTGCGTAATGCTCTCGCCGATGACGCTGAAAAAGCGCGTAGCGTAGACCGGTTCCAGCGGTTTTTTCGGCTTACACATCTTCACGCCGCGAAAGGGATTGCGCGGCGCGTCAATTTTCTGCGGCGTCAGATTAGGCCGGGACGTATCCACCTGCGGTTCGTTGAGCAGGCTGCCTGGGCGCACCAGGGTGATATCCGCCGGCAGGCGATAAACCATCTGTTGCAGTACGCGAACCGTTGCGGGATGCGGATGACCAATCGCGATAGCGGAACCGTTGCGACGGGCCAGTTCGATAGCGCGATTAAACTGACGGCGGATATCCGCCTCGTTTTGGGTATCGTCGAGGAACACCTTGCGCTTAATGACTTTCACACCCGTACCGGATGCTGCGCGCATCGCCTGGCTATTGCCAATCGTCATGCTGTCGAGAAAATAGAGATTGTAATGTTCCAGCGCCTGCATAACTTTTTGCATACCGAACAGGCTGGAAGTCATTGCGCTGCCCATGTGGTTATTAAGCCCTACGGCATACGGCACGTTGTTTACCGCCTCGCGGATAATGCGTTCGATCTCATCGCTGCTCATTTCTGGTCGCAGCGTATCCTTCTCCAGCGGCTGTTTGCTTAGCGGCGCCATCGGCAGATGGATTAATACCTCATGCCCGCTATTGTGCGCTTTAGTCGCCATTTCGCGCGCGTGCGGCGCGTTGGGCAGTACGGCGACGGAGATGTTTGGCGGCAGCGCCAGAACCTGGTTTTCCGTGTGCGGGCGATAGCCAAAATCATCAATCACGATGGCGAGCTTGCCAGCGAAAACGGGATGTGCAAACGCCAGCAAAGTGGCCAGCGTGAGAATGGTGCGACGAAACTGAGGCAAAACTTATCTTCCCAACCACGGCTGTGGATTGACGGCCTGACCCTGGCGAC
The DNA here is from genome assembly GCF_057751355.1 of Salmonella sp. FC25216. Taxonomy (NCBI): domain Bacteria; kingdom Pseudomonadati; phylum Pseudomonadota; class Gammaproteobacteria; order Enterobacterales; family Enterobacteriaceae; genus Salmonella; species Salmonella sp. FC25216. The sequence continues at coordinate 129,561 of NZ_JBDGON010000004.1, forward strand.
GAATTTCGAAATAAAGCGAGGGTCTGCCCTGACCGCCGCTACTGCCCACAAGGGCGATAGGTTGTCCGGCGCGTACCTGCGCGCCTACGCTGACCAGCGCGCTCTGGTTATAGCCGTAAAGGCTCATATCGCCTTTACCATGCTCCACGACCACCACCAGGCCATAACCTTGCAGCCAGTCCGCCAGAATCACCCTGCCGTCGGCGATGGCTTTGACCTCGGTGCCTTCCGACGCGCCGATCACCATCCCCTTCCAACGTAGCTCACCCTGCAGCCGTTCGCCATAGCGATGCAATATCGGGCCGCGTACCGGCCAGTATGCCTGACCGCGAGGCGCGCCCAGCCCGCCGGTGCGAGACATCAGCGAACGCTCGCTTTCGGTCGGCTTATAGGTGGTGCCTTTGCGCGAGGCTTCCTGCTGCTTGTCGCGTACCGCCTGCGCTTCGCGGGCTTCACGCTCCGCTCGCGCTTTGGCCGCCGCTTCCGCCCGCGCGATACTGTTGCGCAGGCGTGATTCGTTGGCGCGCAGTTCGCTTAACTGCTGTTGGCCTTGCTGAATAGACGACTCCAGTCCGGCAAGCGTTTTCTTACGTTCATTACGCGCCTGCTCCAGCTTCGCCTGCTGAGCGCGCTGTTCATACAGCAACGTTTGTTGCTGGCTTTGTTTCTCTTCCAGCTCGGCTTTTTGCGTGGCGACCTGTTCGCGAGTCTGTTTCAGTTCGGCGATAGTGTCCTGGCGCGCCTGGTTCAGATAGCCGAAATAGGCCTGCAGGCGTTGCCCGCGCTGGCTCTCTTCTCCGCTAAGAATAAGCTGAATACCGGTGTGTTCGCCCTGGCGGAAAGCGGCGTCCAACTGCGCGGCGAGATTACGCTCCTGGCTGGCTTTTTGCTGCTCCAGTTTAGCAATTGAGGCGTTCATCTCATCAATTTGCGCGTTTAACTGATCCAGAGTACTTTGCGTTTCGCGCAGTTTACGCGCTGCGGCCGAGATGGCCTCTTCCTGGGCTTTAAGTTGTGCCAGGAGGCTGGCGCGCTGTTGCTGCTGCTGGCGTACGGCGCGTTCTTTCGCGGCGATATCGGCCTGAATAGATTTGAGTTGATCACGGTCATCCGCATGGGCGGAAAAAGCGCACAACAATACGCCAGCGCTAAGTACGCTGGCGTAGAACAAAGGCCTGACTGAAAACGTTCTTGGTTTCACGGCCTGTTGAATGGTGTTAATCGCCTTTCCCCTCATGGGGAGGGATTATTCCACGATGAACAGCGGCTTACCAGTCATCTCTTGCGGGATTTCCATCCCCATCAGCGACAGCATGGTAGGCGCAATGTCTGAAAGTTTGCCGCCTTCGACCGCCTTCACGTTTTTCTCGCCGACATAAATCAGCGGCACCGGCAGGTTGGTGTGGGCGGTATGCGCCTGACCGGTCGCCGGATCGCGCATCTGCTCCGCGTTGCCGTGGTCCGCGGTAATCAACAGTTGTCCACCAACGGATTCAACCGCTTTTGTTACCTGTTCAATGCAGTTGTCCAACGCTTCCACCGCTTTGATAGCGGCTTCCATCACGCCGGTATGACCGACCATATCGCCGTTTGGATAGTTACAAATGATGGTGTCGTACTTACCGCTTTCGATCGCCGCGACCAATTTTTCAGTCAATTCTGCAGAGCTCATTTCCGGTTGCAGGTCATAAGTAGCCACTTTCGGCGAGTTGATCAGGATGCGCTCTTCGCCAGCAAACGGTTCTTCTACGCCGCCGTTAAAGAAAAAGGTTACGTGCGCATATTTTTCCGTTTCGGAAATACGCAGTTGGGTTTTATCGTTTTTCGCCATCCACTCGCCGAACGTATTCGCCAGTGAAGCTGGCGGGTAAGCTACGACGGTTTTGATATCGGCGGCGTATTCAGTCAGCATCACGAAGTTGAGATTAACCACTTTCTTACGCGCAAAGCCATCGAAATCAGCGTTAACGAAAGCACGGGTAATTTCGCGCGCGCGGTCAGCGCGGAAGTTCATGAAAATCAGCGTGTCGCCATCTTCCATTGCTGCATCGGCCTGGCCTTCGGCGCGGATAACGGTCGCTTTGACAAACTCATCGTTTTCATCACGAGCGTAAGCAGCCTGCAGGCCAGCCACGGCGGTATCCGCCTGGAATTCGCCCTGCGCCAGGGTCATCAGATCATACGCTTTTTCCACGCGATCCCAACGGTTGTCGCGGTCCATAGCGTAGTAACGACCGACGATAGACGCAACGCGGCCTTTGCCCAGCGCGGCGAATTTGTCTTCGAATTTTTTCAGCGAGGCTTCAGCGCTGCGCGGCGGCGTGTCGCGACCGTCGAGGAAGGCGTGCAGATAGATTTTTTCTGCGCCGCGTTCTGCGGCCAGTTCCACCATTGCCATAATGTGATCTTCGTGGCTGTGGACGCCGCCTGCGGACAGCAGGCCCATAATATGAACCGCTTTACCGGCGTTTTTCGCCTGGTCAACCGCATTAGTCAGGACCGGATTAGCAAAGAAAGTACGTTCTTTAATTTCAACGTCCAGACGCGTCAGGTCCTGATAAACGATGCGACCTGCACCCAGGTTAACGTGGCCCACTTCGGAATTGCCCATCTGGCGGTCAGGCAGACCCACTTCCAGACCGGATGCGTCGATCAGGGTATGCGGACGTTTTGTCCACAGAGCATCCATCACCGGAGTTTTGGCGTTTAAGATGGCGTTATCCTGCTGTTCTTCACGGTAGCCGTAGCCATCCAGAATCACCAGTACCATAGGTTTTTTAGAAACCGACATTGCGACAACCTCATACTCAATAGACAAAATAATTGCGTAATTTTACTACAGCTGAATCGATAAAATAGCCTCAGAAGATCAAAGAAAGGGAGCGCGCTGGCGTGAGAAGGCAAGTAATAGCGCGATTTTTTTCGTAGCGCCCCGCAAAAATGCATTCCAGTGCACGCTCTGGCTGTATTTGCGCCATTGCGCAGGTATACTCCTTTCCTGGTTTTTTAATCACTACGTCGGGAGTTGTTACCCCCCATGCAAGAAATTATGCAATTTGTTGGCCGTCATCCCATACTGAGTATCGCCTGGATTGCGTTACTGGTGGCGGTTTTATTTACCACGTTCAAAGGTCTGACTTCAAAAGTTAAGGTGATTACACGCGGCGAAGCCACGCGCCTTATCAATAAAGAGGACGCCATTGTTGTGGATTTACGTCAACGTGACGATTTCCGTAAAGGCCATATCGCTGGCGCGACCAATTTGCTGCCGAGCGAAATCAAAGCCAACAATGTTGGCGAACTGGAAAAGCACAAAGACAAGCCGATTATCGTGGTCGACGGTTCTGGTATGCAGTGCCAGGAATCCGCTAACGCGCTGACAAAAGCCGGCTTTGAAAAGGTCTTTGTGTTGAAAGAAGGCGTAGCAGGCTGGAGCGGCGAGAATCTGCCTCTGGTGCGCGGTAAGTAATTACCCGTCGTTTTCATGACGCAAGGGGAATGACTTGCCCTTGCTTCGACATGAAATCCATCGGGTAAAAAAACAGGAGCGAAGTCATGGCCAATATTGAAATCTACACCAAAGCAACCTGCCCGTTTTGCCATCGTGCAAAAGCGCTGTTAAACAGCAAGGGCGTGAGTTTCCAGGAAATTGCGATTGACGGCGACGCCGTGAAGCGTGAAGAGATGATCAAACGTAGTGGCCGAACGACGGTTCCGCAAATTTTTATTGATGCACAGCACATTGGCGGTTGTGACGACTTGTATGCGCTGGATGCGCGTGGTGGACTGGATCCGCTGTTGCGTTAAGGCGTACTCAAGTATTTAAGGACAACACTAAAGGGTTTTACACATGTCAGAACAAAATAACACTGAAATGGCTTTCCAGATCCAACGTATCTATACCAAGGATGTTTCTTTCGAAGCGCCAAACGCACCGCATGTTTTCCAGAAAGATTGGCAGCCAGAGGTTAAACTGGATCTTGATACGGCATCTTCCCAACTGGCGGATGACGTTTATGAAGTTGTGCTGCGTGTTACCGTAACGGCTTCCCTGGGTGAAGAAACCGCGTTCCTGTGCGAAGTTCAGCAGGCCGGTATTTTCTCCATCAGCGGTATTGAAGGTACTCAGATGGCGCATTGCCTGGGCGCATACTGCCCGAACATTCTGTTCCCGTATGCCCGCGAATGCATCACCAGCCTGGTTTCACGCGGTACGTTCCCGCAACTGAACCTTGCGCCGGTCAATTTTGATGCGCTGTTCATGAACTATTTGCAGCAGCAGGCTGGCGAAGGTACTGAAGAACATCAGGATGCCTGATGAACCAAAGTAATGCGTCAATGACAGTCATCGGTGCCGGCTCGTACGGCACCGCTCTTGCCATCACTCTGGCGAGAAACGGCCACCAGGTTGTCCTGTGGGGCCACGACCCAAAACATATCGCGACCCTGGAGCACGATCGCTGCAACGTCGCGTTCCTTCCCGATGTGCCTTTTCCTGATACATTACACCTGGAAAGCGACTTAGCAACCGCGCTGGCGGCCAGTCGTAACATTCTGGTGGTGGTGCCAAGCCATGTTTTCAGCGACGTGCTGCGGCAGATTAAACCGCTGATGCGTCCGGATGCGCGACTGGTATGGGCGACCAAAGGCCTGGAAGCGGAAACGGGACGCCTGTTGCAGGATGTCGCTCGCGAGGCGTTAGGCGATAGAATCCCGCTGGCGGTGATTTCCGGCCCGACGTTCGCTAAAGAGCTGGCGGCGGGTTTGCCGACGGCAATCTCTCTGGCCTCAACCGATGAGACCTTTGCCGACGATCTCCAGCAACTGTTGCACTGCGGAAAAAGTTTTCGCGTCTATATCAATGCGGATTTTATCGGCGTGCAGCTTGGTGGCGCGGTGAAAAACGTGATTGCGATTGGCGCGGGGATGTCTGACGGAATCGGCTTCGGCGCGAACGCCCGCACGGCGCTAATCACGCGTGGGCTGACCGAAATGTCGCGGCTTGGCGCAGCGCTTGGCGCCGATCCCGCCACCTTTATGGGGATGGCGGGCTTAGGCGATCTGGTGCTGACCTGTACCGACAACCAGTCGCGCAACCGCCGTTTTGGCATGATGCTTGGCCAGGGCATGGACGTTAAAGGCGCGCAGGATAAGATTGGCCAGGTGGTCGAAGGCTATCGCAATACTAAAGAAGTTCGTGAATTGGCGCACCGTTTTGGTGTTGAAATGCCAATAACCGAGGAAATTTATCAAGTATTGTATTGCGGAAAAAACGCGCGCGAGGCAGCATTAACGTTATTAGGTCGCGCCCGCAAGGAAGAGCTGAGTCGCCACTAGCCGTAAGGAACTGTTTGCATAAACGACCCAACCCGCACAGAACGGGTTGGTCGTTTTCTGTCCGCCTGGAGTAAGCCATGCCGTGTGAAGAACTGGAAATCGTCTGGAACAATATTAAAGCTGAAGCCCGCGCTTTAGCTGACTGTGAGCCTATGTTGGCCAGTTTTTATCACGCCACGCTACTCAAGCATGAAAATCTGGGCAGTGCGCTGAGCTATATGCTGGCAAATAAACTGGCTTCGCCCATCATGCCCGCTATCGCTATCCGTGAAGTGGTCGAAGAAGCCTACGCCGCCGACCCGGAAATGATCGCGTCGGCAGCCTGCGATATTCAGGCAGTGCGCACTCGCGATCCGGCGGTGGATAAATACTCCACGCCGCTGTTATATCTGAAAGGCTTTCATGCGTTGCAGGCCTACCGCATTGGTCACTGGCTGTGGAATAAAGGTCGCCGCGCGCTGGCTATCTTCCTGCAAAATCAGGTTTCGGTCTCGTTTCAGGTGGACATTCACCCGGCAGCGAAAATTGGCCGCGGGATTATGCTCGACCATGCCACCGGTATTGTGGTGGGGGAGACGGCGGTTATTGAGGATGATGTGTCGATCCTGCAATCCGTCACCCTGGGCGGTACCGGGAAAACCAGCGGCGATCGCCATCCTAAAATCCGCGAAGGCGTGATGATTGGCGCGGGCGCGAAAATTCTCGGCAATATCGAGGTGGGGCGCGGCGCGAAAATTGGCGCAGGCTCCGTCGTTTTACAGCCTGTCCCGCCGCACACCACCGCCGCAGGCGTTCCGGCGCGTATTGTCGGCAAGCCGGGCAGCGATAAGCCGTCGATGGATATGGACCAGCATTTCAACGGGATACACCATACTTTTGAGTATGGCGACGGCATCTGATTTCGAGCTGTCTTACTTGCCATATTGAACCTGGGCTGTGCTCGTCATCCTCACGTACTGCGTGTACGCGCAGGTAGACAAGCGCAGTCCGTGTCCAATGGCTGCGCCGATAACGCTCGAAACGAATATTATCAATATTAATGTGGGCTGGATAAGGCATCAGCCGCCATCCGGCATTGAATATATTACGACCGCAATACCGCGCCGGGGTATCCTAACTGGCGCCACGCTTCATACACCACCACCGACACCGCATTCGACAGGTTCATGCTGCGGCTATCCGGCATCATCGGAATGCGAATCTTCTGCTCTTTAGGCAACGCATCGAGAATGCTGGCGGGCAGGCCGCGCGTTTCCGGGCCAAACATCAAATAATCGCCATCCTGATAGCTTACGGCGCTATGGGCGGGCGTGCCCTTTGTCGTCAACGCAAACAGGCGCTGCGGATTTTCGGCGGCGATAAAGGCGGTATAATCGTGATGGCGCTGAACCGCGGCGAATTCGTGATAGTCCAGCCCTGCGCGGCGTAGGCGCTTATCATCCCAGGTAAACCCCATCGGTTCGATGATGTGCAGACGAAAGCCGGTATTGGCGCAAAGACGAATGATGTTGCCGGTATTCGGCGGGATTTCTGGTTCGAAGAGTACGATGTTAAGCATGATGCCCCCTTAAATGCGGGGGGCAGAATAGCAGAAATTTACCGGGCTCTCACGCGCCGGGCGTTCAGGCGGCATCGCCTTTGCTCATTGGCGCCAGCGCGGCGGGCAAACTTTTCCCCAGTTCCTGCACCAGTGAATCGCCACTGATTTCGCTAATGGATTTCGCGCCGGTCAGGGTCATGGCGACTTTCATCTCTTTCTCAATCAGGTCCAGCAGGTTGGCGACACCGGCTTTTCCTGCCGTCGCCAGCGCGTAGAGATAGGCCCGACCCAGCAGTACGGTATCGGCCCCCAACGCAATCATACGCACGACATCCAGCCCGTTACGAATCCCGCTATCCGCCAGAATGGCGATATCGCCTTTCACCGCATCGGCAATGGCGGGCAGGGCGCGGGCGGAAGAGAGCACGCCATCAAGCTGGCGGCCGCCGTGATTCGACACCACGATACCGTCAGCGCCGAAACGTACCGCATCGCGGGCATCTTCTGGATCGAGGATACCTTTGATCACCATTGGGCCGTCCCAGAATTCGCGTATCCACTCCAGATCTTTCCAGGAGATGGATGGATCGAAGTTATTTGCCAGCCAGCCGATGTAGTCTTCAAGGCCGGTCGGTTTACCCAGATAGGCAGAAATATTGCCTAAATCATGCGGACGACCGTTCAGGCCGACATCCCACGCCCATTTAGGGTGCATGACCGCCTGCCAGTAACGGCGCATGGCCGCGTTTGGGCCGCTCATTCCGGAGTGGGCGTCACGGTAGCGTGCGCCCGGCGTCGGCATATCCACGGTAAAGACCAGCGTGGAGCAGCCCGCCGCTTTCGCGCGTTCAAGCGCGTTGCGCATAAAACCACGATCGCGTAATACGTAGAGCTGGAACCACATGGGGCGTTTAAGCGTGGGGGCAACCTCTTCAATCGGGCAGACGGAGACGGTGGAAAGGGTGAACGGAATACCCTTCGCGTCCGCGGCGGCGGCGGCCTGTACTTCGCCGCGACGGGCGTACATGCCGCACAGACCCACTGGCGCTAATGCCACCGGCATCGACAACGTTTCGTTAAACAGGGTCGTTTCCAGGCTTAAATCGGACATATTTTTCAGCACGCGCTGGCGCAGAGCGACTTGCGACAGGTCTTCCACATTTCGGCGCAGGGTATATTCCGCATACGCGCCGCCGTCGATGTAGTGGAAGAGGAAAGGAGGCAACGTGCGCTGAGCTGCGGCGCGATAATCGCTGGCTGCTGAAATAATCATGATTTATTCTCCCTGGTCATCTCATTATGGTCGCCGGGCAGGCGGGTAATACGCGCCTGGCGAGCCTGGTCTTCATCAAATCGTTTAATCGTGGTGTGGACAAAACTGAGGTGCGCCATCATCGCTTTACGCGCGCCGTCGGCGTCACCGTCCAGAATGGCGTCCATCACCGCCTGGTGTTGTTCCGTCAGTTTTGAGAATACGGGCGGAACGAGATACATACGCTGGCGACTCTGTTTGACGGAGGATTGCAGTACGTCGAAGAAACCGCGCATGGTTTGCAACAGCACCACATTGTGCGAGGCTTCCGCGATCGCCAGATGAAAGCGCACGTCGGCCTGGGAGGCGAGATCCGGGTCTTCACTGAGCGTCGCATCAAAGCAGAGTCTGATTTTCTCTTTGTCGGCGGCGGTGGCGCGCATGGCGGCGTGCCAGGCCGTACTGGCTTCAATGGCGTGGCGGGCTTCCAGAATGTCGAAACTGTAGTCCGGATCGTTCGCCATCAGCGTTTTCAGCGGTTGCACGATATTCTGTTCAGACCAGGTTTCGTGCTGCCAGCGGACAAATGTCCCGCCGCCGCGACGGCTCACCAGCACGCCTTCGCTGACCAGCTTCGCCAGCGCTTCGCGTAAAGAGTTGCGTGATACGCCAAGCTGTATAGCCAACTGGCGCTCAGCGGGCAATTTCATGCCCGCTTCCAGGTTTTGTTCTTCAATCAGCGCCCGCACGCGAGAGGCAATCTCGTCTGACAGGCGTTTTGGCATCACAATCACGGAATCATCCAGGTTAAAACATAGGCCTGAAGCGTAGTGATCACGCCCACCATACAGGTGAAGATCAGGCTGTGTTTGACGGTAAAACGGAACAGATCGGACTCTTTCCCTACCAGCCCCACCGCCGCGCAGGCGATGGCGATAGACTGCGGCGAGATCATCTTCCCGGTGACGCCGCCAGTGGTATTCGCCGCCACCATCAGCACATCAGAGACGCCGATTTGCTGCGCCGCGGTAGCCTGTAGAGAGGCAAACAGCGCGTTAGATGAGGTATCCGAGCCGGTCAGGAAGACGCCCAGCCAGCCGAGGAACGGCGAGAAGAACGTGAAGGCGCTGCCGGTGTGCGCCAGCGCTAACGCCAGCGTAGAAGAAAGCCCGGAATAGTTCGAGATAAACGCGAACGCCAGTACCATACCGATGGAGTAAATCGGCAACGCCAGCTCTTTCAGCGTGCTGCCAAAGGTCTGGATTGCGGCTGAGGGTTTCATTTTCAGCCAGACGATAGACAACAGCGCGGCGAACAGGATCGCGGTGCCAGTGGCGGAGAACCAGTCAAATTTATACACCGCAGCGTAAGCGGTCGCTTCGTGTACGACCGGCGGCATACGGGCGACCAGTTTATCGAGATATGGCACCGGAACGTTAATAACCCAGTCATACAGCGCGCCACCGGGGGCAAACAGCGCTTTGAACGGCGGTACGCTCCAGAGGGTGACCGTGGCAGTCAGGAACAGGAACGGCGACCAGGCGCGAACAATTTGCCCCTTCGTATAGTGGGTGCGGGCCAGCGTCTGATCGACCTGCGACGCGCCCATATCGCCGAAGCGGAAGATGCGTACCGGCTGCCAACGTTTGAGGAACAGCGTCAGGCACACCAGAGACACCAGTGAAGAGATAATGTCCGGCAGTTCCGGCCCGATAAAGTTGGAGCTGAGATACTGGGCGATAGCAAATGAACCGCCAGAGACCATCACCGCAGGCCAGGTTTCTTTCACGCCGCGCCAGCCGTCCATAATCGCCATAATCCAGAACAGGACGATAATGGTCAGGAACGGCAACTGGCGGCCCACCATCTGACCGATTTCAAAGCTGTCCAGGCCCGTGACCTGTCCGGCAACCAGAATCGGAATGCCCATCGCGCCAAATGCAACCGGCGCCGTGTTTACAATCAGGCACAGCCCTGCCGCATACAGCGGATTAAAGCCTAACCCCACTAGCAGCGCGGCGGTAATCGCCACCGGCGCGCCGAAACCCGCCGCGCCTTCAAGGAACGCGCCGAAACAGAAGCCGACAATCAGCATTTGCAGGCGTTGATCGGGCGTAATCGACAGAATTGACGAGCGGATAATGTCAAACTGTCCGGTCTTTACCGAAATTTTATAGACGAAGACCGCGGCGATAATGATCCAGGCAATCGGCCATAGCCCGTAGAAGAAGCCGTACACGACCGATGCCAGTGCGTGATCTACCGGCATTTTATAGAACAGCAGCGCGACGGCGAGCGCGATAACTACCGTCCACGAGGCGGCAACATAGCCTTTTAGCTTGAGTTTAATCAGGGCGAAAAAGAAGAACAGGATCGGGAGCGATGCGATCAGGCTGGAAAGCCAGATATTACCCGCCGGGTCATAGTTTTGTTGCCAGAGGTTCATTGCAGGTCTCCTGAGAACCACACGCATAATGGGATGAATCTTTTGCTCATCTCGTTGGGGTCACATTATGTGTAAAAGTGGTCCTGCCAATATTGTTGTGTATGGATAATGACAACGAATAGTTAACCATATGTTATTTATTGGCAACGGTAGTGTAGAGTTAATTTAATGAAATGTGAACCTGTGGTCGGATTCAGCGGGAATTGGTAGGGCCAATAGTTCAGGCATAAGAAGGGAAGAACCGGGTAAGCGAAAGCGCCGCCCGGTCAACGTTTAGAATTCTGTTTTACTAAAGCCTGTCATCTCTTTGAGCCCCATTTCCCGGCCCAGCGCCGTCATCGGGTGCACCACGATCAGGCCGCGTACGCTTTTTTTGAGTTTGCCCATATCGGCCTGCTCTTTTTTAGTGATAGCGCGGCGAAACGGCAGGTTCATTAGCTTCTGCGCTTCTTTACTCAGTTTTTGGCTGTGTACTTCGCGCAGACGGATGATTTCTGCTTCCAGCGTCTCTTTTTCTTTTTCCAGCTCCGCGTATTTATCGGCGGATTCAACCAGCGAGAGACCTGCCTGCTGGTGGCGAATAGCGTCAAGACGATCGCTCAGGCGTTTAATTTCGTTTTTTTCGACTTCTTTCATGGGATAGCTTCTGATAGAAATGGGATAGATACCCTATAGTATGCGCGCAGTGGGTGATTCTTCACAACTCATGGCATAAAGATAATCAATTATGGCAAGTATTACACCGCTAATTATTTAACTATCTCTTTGAGAATAAAATCCTTTTTTTTCGTAAAAAAGATGAAGCGCCTTTTTGCCGGCAAGAAAAGCGATTAAGCACATTTTCCTCAATGACAACGCTAAATCGATCCTAAACTCAAATAAGCGGCCGCGGGAATCAGACGCGGGTCACACATGGAGGATCTATCATGGCAAAAATAGGTGGGAACGTACCATTTCTTATTGATAAAGCCGTCGATTTTATGGCGTCCAGCCAGGCGTTCCGTGAGTACTTGAATAAAACGCCGCCGCGTAATTATGTTCCTTCCGAAGTGCCGTCGGAGAGCGCGCCCATTTATTTGCAGCGCCTGGAATATTACCGGCGGTTGTACCGACCAAAAGAAGAAGAAAGAGGTTAACGGCGGGATTTACTTTTGAAAGGCCTTTTTTAAGCTGATTTTAGAAATCAGCTCGGTCAGGGAGAGGACCATCGTCGAACGCACCGCCTGCTGGTAGCGCTGAATTTGCATGGCGTATAGCGCCGCGTCGGACGTATCAAAATGCGGCGGCGGCGGTAGCGCCATGACGCAGTGCAGTTCGCCAAACGGCCCAAGGATCTCATCGTCGGTAAAGGCGTACTCATTGCCGTCGTGATTCAGCTCTTCGCGCAGCGCCATTAACAGCTCCGCATCTTCATATTCGGTGCGGCTGAGTACGCCCAGGCCATAGATAAGTTTCAGACGTACCGAAAGATCGCCCAGCGGCCCGTCGCCGTCCAGCAACGGTTCCACAGCGTATTTCACGGCATAGTCGTCTTTGCGAAACACCTGAAGCACCAGGATATTCACCGCCTCGGTCAATAACTCGACGGCGGTGATCAGGAAGCTCCGTACGGTTTTGCCAGCATTCAGACGCTCAAGCACACGATTTTCAAAGGCCTGGGTTTGTTCCATTATTGCCTGCATATCTGACAATCTGTTATTTGGGCGCAGGCTAACCTGCGCCGGGTTCTGCGTCATTTGGTCGCGTTATATGCGTTAACCGCCTCCGCCACCACATCGCTATTGGCATCCAGCCCGGAAATTTGCGCCAGCGCGGCCTGCGGGCCTTTTTCGGTAATCAGAGCCGCCAACTCTTGCGCCTGCGGATCTTCATCGCTACGGAAATGCATCGCCGCCGCGATCCCTTTCACCAGATTCACATGCGGCAGACCATATTCCAGGGTGCCAAGCAGTGGTTTGATCAGACGGTCGCCCGCGCTGAGTTTGCGTAGCGGCTGACGGCCTACGCGTTCGACGTCATCTTTCAGATACGGGTTTTCAAAACGACCGAGGATTTTCTGAATGTATGCCGCATGTTTGTCAGCATCAAAACCGTAGCGTTTGATCAGCACCGCGCCGCTTTCTTCCATCGCGCCTTTAACCACCGCGCGAATACTCTCGTCGAGAATGGCGTCGCGAATGGTCTGATGACCGGCTAATTTGCCGAGGTACGCGGTTATAGCATGCCCCGTGTTCAGCGTGAAGAGTTTACGTTCGACAAATGCCATCAGGTTATCCGTTAACTCCATCCCCGGAATGGTCGGCAACGCGCCTTTAAACTGGGTTTTATCGACGATCCACTCGCTGAAGGTTTCTACCGTTACTTCCAGCGGGTCATGGGTGGCGGAAGCGGAAGGCGGCACGATACGGTCAACGGCGGAATCTACAAAACCGACGTGCTGTTCAACCCAGGCTTTATCGCCATCCGCCAGCGCGTTCATCACATGGCCTTTGAGCTGCGTGGTACCGCGCACCATATTTTCGCAGGCGATGATATTCAGCGGGGCATCCACGCCCTGCGCCTTACGTTTTGCCAGCCCTTTAGCGATAGCCGGGGCGATACGCTCCAGGACCACCGGGCCGACAGCAGTCGTCACCAGATCGACGCTGGTAATCAGCTCTACCACCTCATCGCCGATGCTACTTACCGCGTTAACGCCGGAGACCGTATCCACTTGCTCATTTTCACCCACGACATGGACCTGATAGCTATGACGGGCATTCAGGGCGTCAAGCACCACCTGATTTACATCCGCAAACGTCAGTTGTATCCCCGCGTCAGCCAGCAATTTGCCGATAAAGCCACGACCGATATTACCTGCGCCAAAATGTAATGCTTTCATAGTATTAACCTTTATTAATGTTTTTACCCGAGAGGGCTGGGGTGAGGCTTTCCCCTCAACCTAACCCTCTCCCTTGCGGGAGAGGAAACCGTAGGCCCGGTAAGCGTAGCGTCACCGGGCAAACAGAACCTACTTACGGCCTGCCAGCAGTTCCAGCACTTCATCGACGCTGGTGGTGTGCGCCAGACGTTCAATAACTGACTCGTCATCCAGAGCGTTAGTCAGGCTGGTAATCACCTGAATGTGCTCATTATTACGAGCGGCGATGCCGATGACCAGACGCGCGATGTCATCTTCTTCCTCGCCGAAGCGCACGCCTTCCGGATACTGGCAGAACACCACGCCGGTTTTCAGTACGCGATCTTTCGCTTCCACCGTACCGTGCGGCACTGCGATAGACTCGCCCAGATAGGTCGGGGTGAGCTTTTCACGTTCCAGCATCGCGTCGACGTATTCCGGCTGTACGTAGCCGCCTTTCACCAACTGCTCGCCGGCGAAGCGAATCGCCTCTTCTTTCGTGGCCGCTTTACGTCCGAGGAAGATATTCTCCGCGCCCAGCTTGAACAGGTTGTTATCGCCTTCCTCAAAGCTATCTTTCAGATGGTCACGTACCTTTTCTTCATTGGTATTGTGGCGCTGTGCGGCAACCAGATGTTCGGTCAGGCTGGTGTACAGGCCGCTATCCAGGAAGTTGGTCAGCGAAATATGCTGCGCCTGCGGTACCTGGCGCATCGCACGCTCGGTAAGGTCGCGGTGAGTAATGACCAGATCCACATCCGGCGGCAGATTGTTAATGGCGCTGTTGGTGACGGAGATCTGGCTCAGACCCGCATCCTGTACTTTCTTACGCAGTACCCCTGCGCCCATCGCGCTGGAACCCATACCGGCATCGCAGGCGACAATGATTTTACGTACATGGCTGAGGTCGTTGGTGACATCGCCAGCCGCCAGCGGAGAGGCGCCTTTGGACTGTGCTTTCATGTCATGCATACGACGGGTGGCCGCTTCAATGTCATCTTCTTCTTTCACTTTGCTGGTTTTCAGCAGAATTGCAGAAACCACGAAGGAGACCGCCATTGCCGCCACGATGGCAGTGATGTTAGCGAAGTAAGCGCCTTTTGGCGTCATCGCCAGTACCGCCAGAATGGAGCCCGGAGACGCCGGAGAGACCAGACCGCCGTTCAGGATGGTCAGGGTGAATACGCCGGTCATACCGCCGAGAATCACCGCCAGAATCAGGCGCGGGTTCATCAGCACGTACGGGAAGTAGATCTCGTGGATACCGCCCAGGAAGTGGATAATTGCCGCGCCGCCCGCAGACTGTTTAGCGCTGCCGCGACCGAAGAACATGTACGCCAGCAGGACACCCATCCCCGGACCCGGGTTAGCTTCAATCAGGAAGAAGATGGATTTACCCATCTCATGGGACTGCTGGATACCCAGCGGTGAGAAGATACCGTGGTTAATCGCGTTATTGAGGAACAGGATTTTCGCCGGTTCAACAAAAATGGACGCCAGCGGCAGCATATCGTGCGCCACCATGAAGTTAACGCCCGCCGCCAGAATTTTGGACAGGACTTCAACCGCCGGACCAATACCGAGGAACGCCAGCATGGCGAGGATCATACCGATAATGCCAGCGGAGAAGTTGTTCACCAGCATCTCAAAACCGGATTTGATCTTACCGTCTACCCAACTGTCGAATTTCTTAATGCAGTAGCCGCCCAACGGACCGGCGATCATCGAGCCGAGGAACATCGGCATATCCGCGCCGACTATAACGCCCATGGTAGTGATAGCGCCCACCACGCCGCCGCGTTCGCCGCCAACCAGACGACCGCCGGTATAACCGATTAGCAGCGGCAGCAGGTAGGTGATCATCGGACCAACCAGTTTCGCCAGAGTTTCGTTAGGCAACCACCCTGTCGGAATAAATAATGCGGTGATAATACCCCACGCGATAAACGCGCCGATATTAGGCATCACCATATTGCTGAGGAATCGACCAAAGCTTTGCACTTTGATCTTAATATCGGATGACATAAAAACACCCCTTCTTATGTTGCTGTCGCGCAGGCTGAAAAGCCCGAGGTTTGTTAATGTAGCGGCAGAGGTAGCCGGACCCTGTAGTGTAGATACTGCGCAATCTGGCACTGAATCGTTCAACTGTCCAGACAGGGACAGTTAATGTGATTTATATCGCATAAATATAGGGGGTAGAGAGGTAATTGATGTGATATTGATCACAAAGTTACTGTGTAAAAAAACAACGCATCTAATTTTTAGACCTTAAAAGGCAATTTTATGTGAGATATTTCACACTTTTATTTTGGTGCTTTGTTGAATTTTTGTGATCATCTTCACAAGAAATTTTAGGCCCGGGTAACGTCAATACGATCCGGCAAACATTTTGTCGCAAGCCCTCTCACGTTATGTCACTCAGCAACTTCCTTTAGCGTCTCTTTTCGTTTATTTGAGCCATACTATGATTTTTACTTGGTTGGCAAAAAAGGACACGGCATGAAACTCATCGGTAGCTATACTAGCCCTTTTGTGCGCAAAATCTCTGTTCTGCTGCTGGAAAAGGGCATCACCTTCGAATTTGTTAACGAACTGCCCTACGAGGCGGATAACGGCGTGGCGCAATACAACCCTCTGGGTAAGGTGCCGGCACTGGTGACGGAGAAAGGGGAATGTTGGTTCGATTCGCCGATCATCGCGGAATATATTGAGCTGCTGGATATCGCGCCAGCGATGCTCCCGCGTGACCCCATGGCGGCGCTTAAAATTCGCCAGCTTGAAGCGTTGGCCGATGGCATTATGGATGCCGCGTTGGTCTCTGTACGCGAACAGGCGCGTCCGGCGGCGCAGCAATCGGAAACGGAACTGCTGCGCCAGCGGGAAAAAATCAACCGCAGTCTGGATATGCTCGAAGGTTATCTGAGCGACGGGACCCTAAAAACGGATACGGTGAATCTGGCGACTATCGCGATTGCCTGTGCGGTAGGCTATCTCAACTTCCGCCGGGTCGCGCCGGGCTGGTGCGTTGGCCGCCCCCACCTGGTCAAACTGGTCGAAACGCTTTTTCAGCGCGAAAGCTTTGCCCGCACCGAAGCACCGAAGGCTTGACGCGCATTATGTCCGCCTGAGCAAACTCACGTTACAATCCCCCTCAAGTCGATATCCCTCTCCAGCCAGGAGAGGGCCACCAACAGCCAGGCATTTTCATGACAAGCGAAACGCGTACACTCTACAGCCAGCTTCCTGCTATCGATCGCTTATTGCACGATAGCGCTTTTCTTTCTCTGCGCGATCGGTATGGCCATACCCAGGTGGTTGATCTGCTTAGGCGGATGCTTGACGACGCGCGCGACGTCATACGGAATACGCAGACGCTTCCCGACTGGTGCGCAGACTGGGCGCAAGAGGCGAAACGACGGCTGGAAAATGCGGCGCAAAGCGCGCTGCGCCCGGTGATTAACCTGACGGGGACGGTGTTGCACACCAATCTTGGCCGCGCATTGCAGGCGCAAGAAGCGATTGAGGCGGTAACGCAGGCGATGCGGGCGCCGGTGACGCTGGAATACGATTTGGATGGCGCCGGGCGGGGGCATCGCGACCAGGCGCTGGCGACGCTGTTATGCCGTATCACCGGGGCGGAGGACGCCTGTATCGTCAATAACAATGCGGCGGCGGTATTGCTGATGCTGGCGGCGACCGCCAGCGGCAAAGAGGTGGTGGTTTCGCGTGGCGAACTGGTCGAAATCGGCGGCGCGTTTCGTATTCCGGATGTCATGCGCCAGGCGGGTTGTACGCTGCATGAAGTGGGTACCACCAACCGGACGCACGCGAAAGATTACCGTCAGGCGGTAAATGAAAATACCGGGCTGTTGATGAAGGTACATACCAGTAATTACAGCATTGAGGGCTTTACCAAAACGGTAGAGGAAGCAGAGCTGGCGGAAATCGGGCGAGAGCTGGATATTCCGGTGGTGGCGGATCTGGGCAGTGGTTCGCTGGTGGATTTAAGTCAATATGGCTTACCCAAAGAGCCGATGCCGCAGCAGCTAATTGCCGCAGGCGCCAGCCTGGTAAGCTTCTCCGGCGATAAGTTGCTGGGCGGGCCGCAGGCCGGGATCATCGTCGGCAAAAAAGCGATGATTGCCCAACTGCAAAGCCATCCGCTGAAACGCGCCCTGCGCGCGGATAAAATGACGCTGGCGGCGCTGGAGGCGACGTTACGTCTGTATCTGCACCCGGAAGCGTTGGCGGAAAAATTACCCACGCTGCGTCTGTTAACCCGCAGTGAGGCGTCGATTCGCGAACAAGCGCAGCGGTTACAGACGCGGCTGGCGACGCGTTACGGCGATGAATTTGCGCTGGAGGTTAAGCCCTGTCTATCGCAAATCGGCAGCGGTTCATTACCGGTAGACCGCCTCCCCAGCGCCGCCATAACCTTTACCCCGCACGATGGGCGCGGTAGTCGACTGGAGGCCCTGGCGGCCCACTGGCGCACGCTGCCTGTACCGGTCATTGGTCGAATTTATGATGGCCGTTTATGGCTGGATATGCGCTGTCTTGAAGACGAAAGCCGGTTTATGGAGATGATGCTGAAATGATTATTGCAACTGCCGGGCACGTAGACCACGGTAAAACGACGTTGCTCCAGGCGATTACCGGGGTCAATGCCGATCGCTTGCCGGAAGAGAAAAAACGCGGGATGACTATCGATCTGGGCTACGCCTATTGGCCGCAGCCGGATGGTCGTGTGCTGGGCTTTATCGACGTGCCCGGACATGAAAAATTTCTCTCCAACATGCTGGCGGGTGTAGGCGGTATCGATCACGCTTTGCTGGTGGTCGCCTGTGATGACGGCGTCATGGCGCAAACGCGCGAGCATTTACAGATCCTGCAACTGACGGGCAATCCGCAGCTCACCGTCGCGCTGACCAAAGCCGATCGCGTGGACGATGCGCGTATCAGTGAAGTACGTGAAGCGGTACTGGCGACGCTCGACAACTATGGTTTCGCCGATGCCGTTTTATTTGTCACCGCCGCCAATGAAGGGCGCGGTATTGCAGAACTTCGCGCCCATTTACAGCAACTTCCCGCACGTTTGCACGCCGCGCAGCATCGCTTCCGCCTGGCTATCGACCGTGCGTTTACGGTGAAAGGGGCGGGACTGGTGGTGACCGGAACGGCGCTGAGCGGAGCGGTAAAAGTAGGCGATACGCTATGGTTGACCGGCGTTAACACGCCGATGCGCGTACGAAGCCTACACGCGCAAAATCAGCCCACCGACCATGCGCATGCCGGGCAACGTATTGCGCTCAATATTGCGGGCGATGCGGAGAAGGAGCAACTTAACCGCGGTGACTGGCTGCTTGCCGATGCGCCAGCGGGGGAGGCTTTTTCCCGGGTGATTGTTTCTTTGGCGCTTCATGCGCCGCTTTCCCAATGGCAACCGCTACATATTCACCATGCCGCCAGCCATGTGACCGGTCGCGTCTCTTTGCTGGAAGGCGCGCTGGCAGAGCTGATTTTCGATACGCCGCTATGGCTGGCCGATAATGACACACTGGTGCTGCGTGATATTTCCGCGCGCGCCACCCTTGCCGGCGCGCGCGTGGTGACGCTTAACGCGCCGCGTCGCGGTAAACGTAAGCCAGATTACTTACAGTGGCTTTCAACGCTTGCCGCCGCGCAGGACGATAGCGCGGCGCTAGCCATTCATCTGGAACGCGGCGCCGTCAACCTGCCGGATTTCGGTTGGGCGCGTCAGCTTAATTCTCTCGGTATGCGTCAGCTTATTGAGCAACATGGTTTTATCCAGGCCGGAGACAATCTGTTAAGTGCGCCCGTCGCCGCCCGCTGGCAGCGTAAAATTCTCGATACGCTGGCGACTTACCACGAACAGCACCGCGATGAACCGGGGCCGGGACGCGAGCGTTTACGTCGCATGGCCTTGCCAATGGAGGATGAAGCGCTGGTGCTGATGCTGATCGAGCGGATGCGCGACGATGACCTGATTGACAGCCATCACGGTTGGTTGCATTTGCCGGATCATAAAGCGGGATTTAGCGATGAGCAGCAGGCCGTCTGGCAAAAAGTCGAACCGCTATTTGGCGATGAGCCCTGGTGGGTACGCGATCTGGCGAAAGAGACCGGGACGGAGGAACAATTGATGCGGCAGGCGCTGCGGCAGGCGGCGCAGCAAGGCATCATTACCGCGATCGTCAAAGATCGGTACTATCGCAACGATCGGATTGTCGCTTTCGCCAATATGATCCGCGAACTGGATCAAGAAAGAGGATCCACCTGCGCAGCGGATTTTCGCGACAGGCTGAATGTAGGGCGGAAACTGGCTATTCAGATCCTTGAATATTTTGACCGGATTGGATTTACACGGCGTCGTGGGAATGACCATTTATTACGTGATGCGTTATTATTTCCGCAAAAAGAATGAAATGTTTAAATTAAATAAGAAATGAATCAATACAATTATTGAGTTGATTTATAAAAAGCACATCAGGAAATGAACCTAATGTGCTTTTTATTTTTCTGACTTCTTAGAATAGCTATCGTGATCCTATTATCAGGATAATTTTGCCCGTATTCTTTACGCCTTATTCAGGTAATTAAGGACAGTATAATGGCAGCTTCAACGTTTTTTATTCCTTCCGTGAATGTAATTGGTGCCGATTCATTAAAGGACGCAATGAATACGATGGCGGAATATGGTTTTCGCCGTACATTAATTGTCACGGATGTCATGCTGGCAAAATTAGGGATGGCGGGCGATATTCAAAAAGCGCTACAGGAACGTGATATTTTTAGCGTGATTTATGATGGTACGCAGCCTAACCCTACCACCAGCAATGTGGCAGCCGGGTTGAAGCTTCTGAAAGAAAATGGCTGCGACAGCGTTATCTCGCTGGGCGGCGGTTCCCCGCACGATTGCGCGAAAGGTATCGCGCTGGTGGCGGCGAATGGCGGCGATATTCGTGACTATGAAGGCGTTGACCGCTCCGCGAAACCGCAGTTGCCGATGATTGCGATTAATACGACCGCCGGCACCGCGTCTGAAATGACCCGTTTTTGCATCATCACCGACGAAGAACGACATATTAAAATGGCTATCGTCGATAAACACGTTACGCCGCTGCTCTCTGTCAACGACTCCTCTTTAATGGTTGGTATGCCGAAATCCCTGACGGCGGCAACCGGTATGGATGCGTTAACTCACGCGATTGAAGCTTATGTTTCCGTTGCGGCAACGCCTATTACCGATGCCTGCGCGCTGAAAGCGGTAACGATGATTGCGGAAAATCTGATTGTTGCGGTTGAAGAGGGGAGCAATGCCCAGGCGCGTGAAGCGATGGCTTATGCTCAGTTCCTGGCGGGAATGGCGTTTAACAATGCGTCGCTGGGCTACGTTCATGCTATGGCGCACCAGCTTGGCGGTTTCTACAACCTACCGCACGGCGTATGTAACGCGGTTCTGCTGCCGCATGTGCAGGTATTCAACAGCCAGGTAGCGGCGGCTCGCCTGCGTGATTGCGCAGCGGCGATGGGCGTCGATGTATCAGGTATGAGCGAGGCGGAAGGCGCGCAGGCGTGTGTGGTGGCCATTCGCCAACTATCACAGAAAGTCAACATTCCGGCAGGACTGCGCGAGCTAAACGTGAAGGAAGAGGATATCCCGGTTCTGGCGACCAATGCTCTTAAAGATGCCTGTGGCCTGACCAACCCGATTCAGGCGACGCACGACGAAATTGTGGAAATTTATCACGCGGCGATGTAACGCCTTTGCCCGGTGGCGCGGACACTTACCGGGCCTACGTAGACGATGCAGGCCGGATAAGGCGTAACACTTTAGCTTCGGTCGAGCTTTTGCTGCGCCAGCCAGACGGCGCCCAGCCTGCCCGCCTGATTTCCCAGTTGGCAGGGCTGAATCGGCACCTGGAGCGCCTCCCACATTTCAAACGTTTCAAGATGCCGCGTCAGGAGCGGGTAGAGCTTTTCCTGTTCGCTTATTCCTCCGCCGATCAGCACCACGCCCGGATCAAACATAGAGATCACGCTGTAAACGCCGCGTGACAGATAACGCGCCCAGTCATTGACCGCCTCACGCAGATGAACATCGGTCGCCATTCGTTCAAAGATCACATCCGCAGGCGGCATCTCTTCGGCGGGCAGCGCCAGAGCCTGGCGGCACGACGCCATTAATCCGCTGGTTGACGCGATTTTATGCATACTTTCGCCATTGTTCCCGACCGGCATGACGCCGAATTCACCGGCGTGGAAATGCGCACCGCGATACAACTCCCGTCCGACGATAATACCGCCGCCAATGCCGGTTCCAATGGTAATGCAGACCAGATTTTCATAATGTTGCCCGGCGCCTCGCCACATTTCGCCCAGTGCCGCGCAGTTTGCGTCGTTCTCCACGACCAGCGGCAGATCGGTCAGCCCGCTGAACAACTCCATCAGGTTGACGTCATCCAGGTAAGCCAGCGCGCCCGCTTTTGCCGCATGACCGTTATGGGGATTAATATGGCCAGGGAAACTGACCCCGATTGCCGCAATGTCATAGTCCTGTTGGCAACGCGCCACCACATCCTGCCATTTGCGGGTAAACGTGGAGGCGTCCTCTGGCGTATCGAATTGATGATGGGTTAATTCTTCGCCGTCACTGTTAATCACGCCATATTTGACGTGAGTTCCTCCCACATCAATACCGATATATTGCTGCATAGTGTTCTCCGTACGTTAAACAGGCACCTGTTTAGTATGGCTAAAACCAGACGGAGAAACGTAAAGGAAAGTAATTCGTGATTGCTGTCGTAAAGCGGGAAACCATTGGCGAAAAATTCACCAGTACCGTCTACCCTTGTGGAGTACCTTTACAATAAGGAGTTGGTCATGACGAACAATCCCCCTTCAACACGTATTCAGCCAGGTGAATACGGGTACCCACTGAAGTTAAAAGCCCGCTATGACAATTTTATTGGCGGTGACTGGGTTGCGCCCGCCGACGGCGAATATTATCAGAACCTGACGCCAGTGACCGGCCAGCCGCTATGTGAAGTCGCTTCCTCCGGTAAAAAAGATATCGATTTGGCGCTCGACGCCGCGCATAAGGCGAAAGATAAGTGGGCGCATACGTCAGTACAAGACCGTGCCGCTATCTTGTTTAAGATCGCCGATCGGATGGAACAAAACCTCGAACTGTTGGCGACAGCGGAAACCTGGGATAACGGTAAACCGATTCGTGAAACCAGCGCCGCCGACGTACCGCTGGCGATCGATCATTTCCGCTATTTCGCCTCTTGTATACGTGCGCAGGAGGGTGGGATCAGCGAAATTGATAGCGAAACCGTGGCCTACCATTTTCACGAACCGCTTGGTGTCGTGGGGCAGATAATCCCATGGAACTTTCCGTTGTTGATGGCAAGCTGGAAAATGGCACCAGCGTTGGCGGCGGGTAACTGCGTGGTGCTTAAACCGGCACGCCTGACGCCGCTTTCCGTTCTGCTATTAATGGAAGTCATTGGCGATCTGTTACCGCCGGGCGTCGTCAACGTAGTGAACGGCGCGGGCGGCGAGATTGGCGAATATCTGGCGACCTCGAAACGTATCGCGAAGGTGGCGTTTACCGGCTCGACGGAAGTGGGTCAACAGATCATGCAGTACGCCACGCAGAATATTATTCCGGTGACGCTGGAGTTAGGAGGTAAATCGCCAAATATCTTCTTTGCTGATGTGATGGATGAGGAAGATGCGTTCTTTGATAAAGCGCTGGAGGGATTTGCCCTGTTTGCCTTTAACCAGGGCGAGGTGTGTACCTGTCCGAGCCGTGCGCTGGTCCAGGAATCCATCTATGAGCGCTTTATGGAGCGCGCTATTCGCCGGGTGGAGAGCATCCGCAGCGGGAACCCGCTAGATAGCGATACGCAAATGGGGGCGCAGGTTTCTCACGGCCAGCTTGAGACTATCCTCAATTATATCGATATCGGTAAAAAAGAGGGGGCTGATATTTTGACCGGCGGACGGCGCAAAGCGCTGGATGGCGAACTTAAAGAAGGCTATTACCTTGAGCCTACTATTCTGTTTGGTAAGAATAATATGCGCGTCTTTCAGGAGGAGATCTTTGGCCCGGTGCTGGCGGTAACCACCTTTAAAACCATGGAGGAGGCGCTGGAAATCGCCAACGATACGCAGTATGGCCTCGGCGCAGGCGTCTGGAGCCGTAATGGTTCGCTGGCGTATAAAATGGGGCGCGGGATTCAGGCCGGGCGCGTATGGACGAACTGCTATCACGCCTATCCGGCGCATGCGGCGTTCGGCGGATATAAACAGTCCGGCATTGGCCGTGAGACTCACAAAATGATGCTTGAGCATTATCAGCAGACCAAATGTCTGTTAGTAAGCTATTCCGATAAGCCGTTGGGACTGTTTTAACTAATGGGTAGGCAGCTACATGCTGCCTACCTTTGGCGTAGTTCCGTAGGCCGGATAAGACGGGGGAGCGGTAGTATTACTGCCCGTAATAGGCAGTCGCGCCGTGTTTGCGCAGATAATGTTTATCGAGCAATTCCGGTTGCATATCAGGAAGCTGCGGGGATAACTGGCGCGAGAATAGCCCCATGTAAGCGCACTCCTCAAGCACCACGGCGTTATGTACCGCCTCAGCCGCGTCTTTACCCCAGCAAAATGGGCCGTGGGAATGCACGAATACCGCCGGGATTTGTGCCGGGTCCAGGCCGCGCTCTTCAAAGGTTTTAATAATCACTTCCCCGGTCTGATACTCGTATTCGCCATTGATTTCGTCCTGCGTCATCGGACGAGTGCAGGGAATAGCGCCGTAAAAATAGTCGGCATGTGTGGTGCCCCAGGCTGGCAGATCCAGACCGGCCTGCGCCCAAATTGTCGCGTGGCGAGAATGGGTATGTACGATCCCGCCGATTTGCGGGAAGCGGCGATAGAGCGCCAGATGCGTCGGCGTATCGGACGACGGTTTTTTGCTGCCTTCTATGACCTTACCGCTGGCGATTTCCACGACCACCATATCGTCGGCGGTCATCACGTCGTATTCGACGCCGGAAGGTTTGATCACCATAAGCTTACGCGTTTCGTCTATCGCACTGACGTTGCCCCAGGTAAACGTCACCAGATGATGTGTCGGAAGCGCCAGATTTGCCGCCAGCACCTCCGCCTTGAGTTGTTCTAACATGTGAATCCTCCTTCCTGCATACGCGCTTCTATCCAGCGTCGCGCCTGGATAATCTCCAGCACCGGCTCTTTTGCTTTCTCTGTCCACATTTCAATCAGAAATGCGCCGCGATAGTTCAGCTCATGCAGTGTTTTGAAAATGCCGACAAAATCCACACACCCTTCGCCAAACGGCACGTCGCGAAACTGTCCGGGGCTTTGCGCAGTGACCGGCTGTGTGTCTTTCAAATGAATAGCGGCGATACGATCGATGCCCAGCTTCAGCTCGGCGGTCACGTCGTTTCCCCAGGCGCTGAGATTGCCGACGTCCGGGTAGACGGTGAACCACGGCGAGGCGAGCATCTCGTCCCACTTTTTCCACTTGCTGATGGAATTCATAAAGGCGGTATCCATGATCTCCACTGCCAGCATGACCTGCGCGGCGGCGGCCTGTTCCACCGCCCACGCCAGCCCTTCGGCAAAGCGCTGCTGGGTGCCTTCGTCATGCTCTTCGTAATAGACGTCATAACCCGCCAGTTGAATGGTGCGGATACCGAGATCGCGCGCCAGACGAATGGCTTTGGTCATGATCTCCCGCGCCCGCTCGCGTATCGTTTCATCGAGGCTGCCAAACGGGAAGCGACGGTGGGCGGACAGGCACATCGACGGGATGGCGACGCCGGTTTCCAGCATCGCGGTCACCAGCGAGGCGCGCTGCGTTGCGCTCCAGTCCAGACGCGACAGGCGTTCGTCAGTCTCATCCACCGACATCTCGACAAAATCAAAACCGCAGCTTTTCGCCAGCACCAGTCGTTCCGGCCAACTGAGATCTTTCGCCAGCGCTTTCTCATAGATCCCTAACGGATGGTTACGCATGTGGTTTCCCCCAGATGGCGTTAATTTGCGCGTGGAATTCGGCGGTGACCTGCGCCGGATGGGACGCACCCGCCAACGCGCGCCCGGCGATAAACGCTTTCACGCGGATGTCTTTGAATAACGGCAGATCGGCAGGCGTAATACCGCCGGTAATCGACAGTTCCAGACCGATATCCGACAGCGCTTTCATGCGCGCCAGATCCGCCTCGCCCCACTGCTGCCCGCTGGCCTGCGCGTCGCGCCCGCGATGGTAAATCGCCTGACGTACGCCGATGCGATACCAGTTACGGGCATCATCCAGCGTCCAGTTGCCGAACAGTTCTATCTGAATTTCACCGCCGCAGGATTGCGCCACGGCGTGGCCCTTTTCGACGGTGGCGAGCGGCGCGGCGCAGATGATGGTCATCCAGTCGGCGCCTGCTCCAAAGGCCTGCTGCGCCAGAGTTTCACCCGCATCGGCTACTTTCCAGTCAGCGACGATGATTTTATCCGGGCACTGGTCGCGCAGGGCCTTCACCGCGCTAATTCCTTCGGTTAAACAGAGAATGGTGCCAGCCTCAACGATATCGACGTGGTCTCGTAATAGGGCAACATCGCGCTGCGCTGTCTGAAGATTGGTATGGTCAAGCGCCAGTTGCAGTAATGGGCGGCTCCTCATGCGTGCTCCTTAATACGGGCGTGATAGCCCTGTAGTGCTTCAATCAAATGTTGGTAATGGTGATATTTACGCTGGTAGCGTGCGTGGGCGGTCATGTCGGGCAGTAACGTGCGTATCGGGTGCTCCAGGGCGCGTTGGGCTTCGCTAAAGCTGCGATATACGCCGGTACCGACGCGGGCGGCAAGCGCCGCGCCAAAGCAGCCAGTTTCTTCCACCTGCGGTAGTTCAATACGCAGACCGCTGACGTCCGCCAGCATCTGCATCCAGACGTCGGAGTGGGCCGGGCCGCCGGTGACGCGCAGAGTGCGGACTTCGGTAAAGCGTTCACGCATACGGTTGAGATGGGTCATATGGCTGAAAACCACGCCTTCATACAGCGCCTGTAACAAATGAGCGCGGGTATGTAGCGCCTGCATACCGTAAAAACCGCTGGTCATTTCCAGCCCGGCATTACTGCCGTAGAGAAAGGGCAGAAAAAAGAGGTCGCTCCCCGCTTTCGGCAGACTGGCGATCGCCCGGTTTATCTCATCAAAAGAGAGGTCGCCCCACTGGGCGGTAAACCATTCGAGATTGCCGGAAGACGTTGGACTGGCTTCATGAACGATGTATTGCCCGTCATTCACATAGCGACCGTAAACGTAGGGATGGGCCTCATGCTCGCGCAGACCGCGAGCGATCCCGCTGGTGACCGCCCAGGTGCCCATGACGGCGTTGAGGGTAAATTCATCGTCAATACCGGCGCACAGCGCGGTGGATACCACATCAAACAGA
Source organism: Salmonella sp. FC25216 (assembly GCF_057751355.1). Taxonomy (NCBI): domain Bacteria; kingdom Pseudomonadati; phylum Pseudomonadota; class Gammaproteobacteria; order Enterobacterales; family Enterobacteriaceae; genus Salmonella; species Salmonella sp. FC25216. The sequence goes on from NZ_JBDGON010000004.1 coordinate 156,536, forward strand.
CCGCCGACCACAGGCGTTCCCGCGGCCAGGCCGGTGATAGCGGCAGCTTCCTCGCTGATCTTTCCGCCGGTTTCGGCGGACCCTACCACGGGGGGCAGGGCATGGTCGATCTCACTGATACCCAACCATTGGGTCAGACGCGAGTCGTACCGGCCTGTCGTCATGTTGTAGAGATTGGATTCGGAAATGTTGCTCTCTTCGCAGCCCTTCACGTCGGTTAAACGCCAGCGCAGATAGTCATGGGCCATCATCACGCAGCCGATGTGCGCATAGCGTTGAGGTTCATGCTCTTTTATCCAGCGCAACAGAGAGGCCGGATGCCCGGTCCACAATGTCTGGCGGGTTACGGGATAGAGTTTTTGCGGAATGCCATCTTGCTGCCAGCGTTCAACGATGTTCAGCGCCCGGCGGTCGGAGGAGAGTATCGCATTGCCCAGCGGCCTGTTCTGTTTATCAAGAAGAAACAGCCCCTTACCCTGAGCAGAGATGCCAATACCTTTAATTTGCCCGCCGGATACGCCCGTCTGTTTCAACAGTCCGGCAATGGTAGCGACGCACTGTTGCCAGAGCTGATGCATATCGCGTTCGGCATAACCGGGAAACGGCGATAACGTTTGTAGCGATTGCCGATGAATGCCGTGCTCATGACCTTCGGCGTCATATAAACCCGCTTTCAGATACGTACCGCCGCAATCAATACCCAGCCAGAAGGTCTCTTTCCTGCTCATCTTTCATCTCTCATTTTGCCGGATGGCGCTACGCTTACCCGGCCTACTCCAGGCCTGCAAGCGTAGCGCTCCGGCCATTTTTCAGGCCGCGTGTTTGCGTGGGGTCATCGTTTTTGCTGGCGTTGTGCCCGCATCGCATTTCGCGGGTAGCAGCAGGGCCATCAGTGCAGCTAAGGCGAGGGCGATCGCCAGGCAATAGACGCCAGCGTCTTTGTTGTAGAGGGTGATTAAGACACCTACCGCGTAAGGACCGCAGAAGCCGCCGAGGTTGCCGAGCGCGTTGATCACCCCGCGCGCGCCGCCTGCCATTTCCGCGCTGAACAGACGCGCCGGGATAGTCCAGAACACGCCCGCCGCCGATTGCAGGAAGAATCCGCAGCCAACCAGCGCCGCATACGCCAGCCAGATGTGGCTTTTCAAGGCTACCGACAGGAACATGCACAGGGCGAAGCCAATCAGCGGCAGGCAGACGAACAGTTTGCGTTTACCGGTACGGTCAGAGAGGGAGGAGAACAGGAACATCCCGGCAATCGCGCCGACGTAAGGCAGAATGGCGAGCATTCCGACCTGGCCCATGCTGCTGTGAGTCAACTCTTTCAGAATGGTCGGCAACCACAGGGTATAACCGTAAATGCCGGTCTGATAGAAGAAGTTCAGCGCGATAAGCTGCCACATCGTTTTGTCGGAAAGCACCGCGCCGAGAGAGGCGTTTTTAACTTCGGTGCCGGCAATCGCTTTTTGCTCGGCGGCCAGCGTCTCAACCAGGTAATTTTTTTCGGCGGCCGAGATCCAGCGCGCTTCCTGCGGACGGTCATAAACGGTGTAGGACCATAGCACCAGAACCACGACGGAGAGCAGACCTTCGATAATAAATAGCCAGCGCCAGTCGAGTACGGTAATGATCCAGCCGGAGAGCGGCGCGGTAACAATGCCGGCAATGGGGACAAACATAATCACAATCGCGTTGGCGCGGCCACGTTCGGCATCAGGGAACCAGTTGCTGATCATCGTCAGTACGACGGGCAACATACCGCCTTCCGCCACGCCCAGTAAAAAGCGCAGGATAAGCAGTTGGTACTGGTTAGTAATTATGCCCGTCAGGACGGAAATTATCGCCCATGCGACCAGCGACCAGCCGATAAATTTCTTACCGCTACCGTGGACGGCAATTTTGCCGCCGGGAACCTGTAAAAACAGATAACCGATAAAGAAAATACCGCCTGCCAGCCCCGCCATGGTGGCGGAAATACCCAGTTCGGCATCCATTCCGCCCGGCATTGCAAAGGCGATATTGACGCGGTCCATATAAGAAATAATACAGGCGATCAGGATCGGTGGAATAATTCGTAGCCAGCGCTGACGCGGTATATCTGTTTGTGTAGAGCGAGAGGTCATGTTCATCTTTATATTCTCGTAGAGTAAGTATTTTGGCGATGAAAAGTTTTATTATTAATGCCAGATGGCGCTGCGCTTATCCGAGCTACAGCGTTAGCTGTAGGCTGGATAAGGCGTTTACGCCGCCATCTGGCAACGTCTTATTGTTTTGTTTTATTTAATGCCGTGATGCCGTCGCGTAATATCGCTACGCGGTGGCTGACATCGGCACTGGCATTAATTTCCAGTAATTTAATGCCCGCAAAATGTAAGGGCGTCTCTTCCGCGCAGGCCAATAATTCATGCGTATGTTCCGTGGTCATCAGACTTTGCGGGCAGAAAGGGGCGAACGGCGCGTGTAAGTCTTGCCATTCACCGTACTCTCCATCCAGCGTTGTGCCGGAAAACATCAGCGCGCCGAGTTTTCCGGCCTGTTTGACCTGCTGCGTGTGGGCTAGCGGCAGGTTGATATCCCGCCCTTCAATGGCTGAACGCGCCCAGTTAATGCACACGCTGATGTCGTAGTCGACAAGGGTCTCCAGCACGTTCTCTAAAGGTAAAAAGCCCTTGCGCGGCGCGGGGCCGGTCATTGCATCACAATGTTCCAGCACCAGCGCGCAGGACCAGTCCCAGTGAGCAATTTCTTTGAGCGAGCGGGCAAAAGCCTCGGTAGCCTGGGCGACGTTTGGGTTATTCGCCATCGGTGCGGCATGAAGCTCCAGCGCCATGACTTTGCCGGGGATTTTCGCATTGAGTTTAGTTATCTTCTGATAAAGATGACGGTAGTATTCCACGCAGGCTTTACGCTGTTCCTCGTCACTGGACGCTAATCCAAAACCGCCGTTTTCGCTGCGGCGGCGCATAGTTTCCATGATTGCTGTCACGACAAGGCGCCAGCTTCCTGGTGTATGGCGCAATAACCACTCGTCGCCGAGCGGGTGAAGATGTTCAAGGCAAGGTTGCTCCAGTCCGCGAATATGCGGCGTATCGGAGAGTTGTCGCCAGAATTCCGTCTCTTCCTCTTCACTCTTCTGGTGAAATGAGGGTGCACAAGGGTACGCACCGATAATATAACCGGTATTATTTTTCATTTTGTGCTCCAGTAAACTCTATTTTATAAAACGTCTATGGCGACTTTTACGACTATTTTCCGTATCGGTGTAGCAACGCTTTTATTACAACCTGGACGATGAACATCCTGTGGGAAAAACAGGGCGTAACTTCCCGGTATCATTTCAATGAATGATTCATGTTCACTGTCGTGATAAAAAATAATATCGCGCTGCTCTAATAATGATTCGCAGATTTGATTATTACCGGTATCAATGGCAATCCCGATTTTCTCTTCACCCCAGGCCAGAAACTGAATATCCAGATAGCGGCGATGTACTTCCGGTCGGTTTTCGGCGGCGTCGCGCGTGGTTAAATCGATAATCTGCGCAAAAATGTTTTTACCGTCGATCTCCACCACGCCCGGCTGCAGGGTGCGGAAGTCGGTATTGCGCAGGAAATCGAGCGCCTGCTCTATGGCCGACGGTAGCCGACACGGATTAGGCTGCGCGATATGTCCAAAGATCATGGTGTGGCTCCTTACAGCGCCTGAATTTTGGCCCAGACGCTGTCATCAACGGTAATACCGTTACGGCGGTTTTCGTCGAGCAGTTTGGTGAATTCGTGGCCAGGCAGCCGAATCGCGACGTTGTCGTCGGCGCGTTCGGCGGTAGTAATAAAATCCATGATTCGTTGCAGTTTGGCGTCACGCGTAGCGCCATCGATCAGCTTATCGACTTCAATAGCGATGAAAATCTGCGATACGCCGTATTCGTCGCTGTTTTCCTGCGTCACTTCGGCAACGGATGAGCCGTTGGAAAGTAGCGTGGCAATCATATCCAGCACGATTGACAGGCCAGAACCTTTCCAGTAACCCATCGGCAGGATGCGGCGATTTTTCTCGATCACGCCCGGTTCTTTGGTCAACTGACCGTTATCGTCGAAACCGCCGTCCACCGGCAGTTCGCGGCCCGCCAGACGGTTAACTTCTAACATCCCGTAGGAGAACATGGACATTGACATATCCACCATCGTGATCGGCGTGGAAGGGATCGCGACGATCAGCGGGTTAGTACCGATACGACACTCTTTCGCGCCCCACGGCGGCATGACGGCAATCGAGTTGGTCCAGCAGATGCCGATGTAGCCTTTTTCCGCCGCCTGCCAGCCGTAGCTGCCGCCGCGCATCCAGTGGTTGGCATTGCGTAGCGCTACCAGACCGATGCCGTGGTCGGAGGCCAGTTCAATGGCCCGATCCATCATCTTTTTCGCCGTCAGGTTGCCAATAGCGCGCTGTGCATCCCACTGCTCAATCGCCCCCAGGCTGGTCACGCGCTGCGGCTTTGCCTCAGGAATGATGTCGCCATTGTCCAGTTGCTGAATGAAGCGGGGAAAGCGGTTCACGCCGTGTGAATAAACGCCGGACTCGGTGGTGCGAGCGAACATTTCCGCGCAGGCGTCAGCAGTATCAGCCGCCACGCCGCGTGAAAGCAGTACCCGGTTAAACGCCGCTTTCAACTGCTCAAAAGTCACTTTCATTCCTGTATCTCCCGATAATCTATGATCGCTTTTTTATCGTTAAATTTCACTATGCGAAATCTGATTTCAAATATATCGATCAAAAATTCCCAGATCAACGGGCAGAGCTATTTTTTAAATTTTTTAAAATCAATAAGTTGTATTTTTTCAGTGCAGATCGTGAACTGAAACACACTTTGCGTTACCATCAGATCCCGACAGCAAGGGGGAGCGGGAGCAATGACCAAAAAAGAAAGCGAAATGACGCACGACAAAGAGAGACCAGCCGGAAGTCAAAGCCTGTTTCGAGGATTAATGCTGATTGAGATCCTCAGTAACTACCCGAACGGGTGTCCACTGGCGCATCTCTCGGAACTGGCGGGACTAAACAAAAGCACCGTCCATCGGTTATTGCAGGGGCTACAGTCATGCGGATACGTCACGCCTGCGCCCGCCGCCGGAAGCTACCGTTTGACCACCAAATTTATCGCTGTCGGGCAGAAGGCGCTGTCATCTCTGAACATCATCCATGTTGCCGCGCCGCATCTGGAAGCGCTAAATATCGCGACCGGCGAGACCATTAACTTTTCCAGCCGTGAAGACGATCATGCGATTTTGATTTATAAACTGGAGCCGACCACCGGTATGCTGCGTACCCGCGCCTATATTGGCCAGCATATGCCGCTCTACTGTTCGGCGATGGGGAAAATTTATATGGCGTTTGGTCAGCCGGATTATGTGGCGTCTTACTGGGAAAGCCATAAAGATCAGATCCAGCCGCTGACTCGCAACACCATTACCGGTTTACCAGCGATGTACGATGAGCTGGCGCAAATTCGTGAAACCAGCATGGCGATGGACCGCGAAGAAAATGAACTGGGCGTCTCCTGTATTGCCGTGCCAGTGTTTGATATTCACCATCGAGTGCCTTACGCCATTTCTATTTCGCTATCGACGTCACGGCTAAAACAGATCGGCGAGAAAAATCTGCTCAAACCGTTGCGTGAAACCGCACAGGCTATCTCTAATGAGCTGGGATTTACCGTTCGCGAATAAGACAGCTCGCCAGGTTTTATCAGGCATCTGACAAAATTTGTCCGTTTGCGTAGTGGGATCAAAGCGGCGGGGAATTGCCCTCTGGCATTCTGACGTTTTAACGCAGGGGGAGAACAATGAACCGGTTTATTATGGCGGATGCGTCGGCGTGTATCGGGTGTCGTACCTGCGAGGTCGCCTGCGTGGTGTCTCATCAGGAACAGCAGAATAGCGCGGCGGTGACGACGGCGGACTTTGTGCCGCGTATCCGGGTGATAAAAGAGGATAGCTTCACCACGGCCACGGTCTGCCATCAGTGTGAGGACGCGCCGTGCGCGAATGTCTGTCCGGTACAGGCAATTCGCCGCGATCGGGGACATATCTTCGTGACGCCATCGCGCTGCATTGGTTGTAAAAGCTGTATGCTGGCTTGCCCGTTTGGCGCGATGACCGTGGTGGCGTCCGCGTCAGGCGCACAGGCGATTAAATGCGATCTTTGCTGGCATCGGGAAGCGGGACCGGCGTGCGTGGAAGCCTGCCCGACCCAGGCCTTACAGTGCGTTGACGCAACACACGTGCAGCGCCAGCGCCTCTATTCTCAACCTTTCTGAACGTCGTTCCGGCCTGCATGATGGCCGGAATAGCCGTCAGCCTTCACGCCAGGCGCGTTCTATCTCTTCTGCCAGAATTTTTACGCCCGCCTCGATTTTGTCCGGTTCAGGCACGTAGTTCATCCGCATACACTGGTGTGTGTGTGGCCAGGGTTTATCCAGCCCGGGAAAGAAATAGTGGCCCGGCACCATCAGCACGCCGCGCGCTTTCAAGCGCTGATAGAGCAGCTCGGTGGTAATCGGCAGATCTTTAAACCACAGCCACAAAAATATTGCGCCTTCCGGTTTATGAATCAGGCAGCGTTCTTCGGATAAATAGCGACGAATGATCGCGATCGTCTGTTGAACGCGCTGATAGTAGAAAGGTTTGATAACCGTTTCCGACAGCCGTAGCAGATCGTTACGCTTAATCATTTCGCACATCATCGCCGGACCCATGCCGCCGGGCGCAAGGCTGATAATGCCGTTCATGTTGGCAATGGCGGTAATCGTCTTATCATTGGCGATGATAATCCCGCAGCGGGAGCCGGGCAGCCCCAGCTTCGAGAGGCTCATGCATAGGATAATATTTGGGTTCCACAGCGGGCGCGCCTCGCTAAAGATAATGCCCGGAAACGGTACGCCGTAAGCGTTATCAATCACCAGTGGGATGTTGTGCTGATTCGCCAGTCTGTCCAGCTTCATCAGCTCTTCGTCGGTGATAACGTTACCGGTCGGGTTGGTCGGACGCGAGACGCAAATCATCCCCGTTTCTTCGCCGATGTGCAGATGCTCAAAATCGACGTGATACTTAAACTGGCCTTCCGGCAGCAGTTCAATATTCGGGCGCGCCGAAACGAAGAGATCGTCTTCCAGACCGGAATCCGCATAGCCGATGTATTCCGGCGCAAGCGGGAATAGTACCTTTTTCGTACTGCCGTCGGCGCGGCGTCCAGCGAAGAGATTAAACAAGTAGAAAAACGCGCTCTGACTGCCATTTGTCAGCGCAATATTCTGTGGTTCGATATCCCATCCCAGCGCTTCACGTAGCAGTGCGGCCAGTGCAGTCAGTAGCGCCGTTTTTCCCTGGGGACCGTCATAATTACAAAGCGCATCAGCGGCTTTGCCGCTTTCTACCATCTCTGCCAGTAGCGTCTGGAAATAATCCTGCATTGCAGGGATGTGCGCCGGGTTACCGCCGCCAAGCATGATGGCGCCTGGCGTGCGTAAACCGTCGTTGAGATCCTCCATCAGGCGGGTAATGCCTGAATGGCGGGTAAATTTATCGCCGAAAAGTGAAAATGTCATAACGGGTGATCTATCGAACTGTCTGTCAAAGTGGATAACCATAACGCTACAAATGGCGGGGCGCAAATGGGAGGGAGGCGGTGGTTTTGATGTTTTATGCTACAGATTTTTACCAGGTTAGTTTTTTATTTTGAAGGAGCTACCGGTACGCGAAGGGACCGGTAGCGTCACGATTAGCGGCGGCCCGCCCAGACGACCATCACAGTATCGTCGCCGTACTGGCGTACAAAACCGTATCCGTGTTTTAGCGTCAGCGTGGTTTGTTGGCCTGCGCCGATGGCGGGGTGTCTGGCGCGGAACTGGCTAATACGCTGCCAGTGCGCGACGGCTGTGGCTGACTTTCCGCTCACGTCCTGCCAGTTCATATCTGAACGGGTGCCTTGCAGCGGGTCGGAGCCGGTGGGGCCGAAGGGACGAGCGGATTCATCGCCGTAAAAGATCTGCACCGCGCCCGGCGAAAGCAGCAGCAGTTCCGCCGCTTTATCACCGCCCTCACGGAAAAGGCGCGTATCATGCGAGGAGAGGTAACTTAATACGTTGAAATCCTGCATTTTATCCGCCATTTGCTGCCAGACTGGCCCCATTTCCGCCAGGCAATCGACCGCTTTCGCCGCCTGCTCCTGATAATCAAAATTGATCATCGCGTCGAAACCATAGCGATAATAATCACTTTTCATGACGCCGTGGCCCCACGCTTCGCCAGTCATCCAGAACGGGCTATCATCCAGTGCCTTATCCGGATTAGCCTGCTTCCATTCACGTAACGCCGCGCTGGTCTGGGTTTTTAGCTGTTGCCAGGCAGGAAGCTCAACATGTTTGGCGGTATCGATCCGGAACCCGTCAATGCCGTAATCATGCACCCACTGGCTTAACCAGTGAGTCAGATAATCCCGTGGCGTATAGCCCTCAATGAACTTTGCTTTAGTATCGGGTTTGTTGGCATAGAACGCGGGTACGCCGGAAGGCGTGGTAGATTCCGTTTTTATATCCGGCAGGAAGGCCAGCGACAGGGTTAAATCGTCAAATCCCGGACTGTCGTAGTCGCCAATATCGGTACGAATCCACTTTTTCCCCCACCATTTTTCCCAGGCGGCGCTGTCGCTGAAGTTGATGTAGTCGTTAAAGCTGTGCCAGCTTTGTCCGGCGGCGGGTCGCCAGTTTGTCCAACGATCGCCGAAAATTTTTTGCCGTTCCGCGCCGGATAAATAGAGCGCGCCGAACTGATACTCCTGCATATCCGCCAGCGTGGCGTAACCGGCATGATTCATTACTACGTCAAATAAAATACGGATGCCGCGCTGGTGCGCGCCGTCGACCAGCGCACGGAGATCGGCTTCGCTGCCCATATTGGCATCCAGCGTCGTCCAGTCCTGAGTGTAATAGCCGTGATAAGCGTAATGAGGAAAATCGCCTTTTGTTCCGCCGCCGACCCAGCCGTGGATCTGTTCAAACGGAGAGCTTATCCACAAGGCGTTCACGCCTAATTGCTGTAGATAGTCCAGTTGACTCGTCAACCCGCGTAAATCGCCGCCGTGGAAAGTGCCAATCTCTTGCATACCATCCTTATGGCGACCATAGCTGTGGTCATTGGTTGGATCGCCATTGCGAAAGCGATCCGTAAGCACAAAATAAATGGTGGCGTTGCGCCAGTTAAAAGGCGCTGACGCATGGGTTTCCGCGCGTTCCAGCAATAAAAGCCCGTGGCTGTCGGCAGGTTGCAGCGTGATTTGCCCGTTTTGGACGGTATCGGTTTGACCACTGTAATAATCGCGCACTACCGTTCCTTCTGGAAAGGTTTGGCTAACATCCAGCGTGAGCGGCGAATCATCCCAGACGGGACACTGGTAGGCGAGCTGCGCTGTGCGTTCAGGTTCAGTTTTTATCGATAACAACAGAGTCGGCATACCGGAGCGGGTATCTACCGTTAGTGTATAGTCGCCATCTTTAAACAGACGCCATTGCGGCGGCGCGCCTTCGCAGGGTTTTAACGACAACATCTGGTTGAGTTTTATGGCGCCGACGGGCTGCCAGCACTGCTGATCAATATGGAGCGTTAACGCACGCGTACCTTTTGTTAACGCAGCATGGCTGGTAAAGCGTCCGGTTTCCTGCGCCGAGAACGTCGGAAAGCCTGGCGAGCTCCATGAGGAGGCGATCGCGATACCGGGTATCAGCGCCAGAGCGAAGGCGGCAAGTTTCATCACGCTATCCTTTATGGGCAATATTCATCAGTTTGCCTGGTTTTTAGGCGAATAAACTCCTCCCAAACAGAGAGTCGCGCAGGAGGAGGCGCGAGGGTGAGCGACGAGGCGCAAAAAAACGCGTCTATTTGCGATAAGCACCACATTTTACTGGCATTATTGCTGTCTGTTATCGTTAAGGCGTGACATAGTTTCGGATTAAGACTATTCCCTGAGGTGCTTTTTAAGCCTATTTTTGCTAGAATTTGGGGTTCGTACCTTAACTTCGTGAAAAATAAAAGGTGTTGGAATGTATCAATCCGACCAGGAGACCTAATGATATTGACTCCCATGCGACGATATGGGGCAATGATTCTTATGTTACTCACCATCGCATTTTCGGGTGAGGTGCTGGCAAAGACGCACGCAACGCAAACGAGTCAAAAGTCCCACATAACCGAGACAAGTTATAAACAGGCTAGCAGTAAACAAGAGTATTCTCGCAATAGTGCAAAGAGCAGTTCACTTCCTGATTTGCGAAAATACCCTTCCGGAACCCCCAGAAAAAAAGCGTTTCTCCGGACCGTTATGCCTTACATCACCAGCCAAAATGCCGCGATTACCGCGGACCGTAACTGGCTGATCTCAAAACAGTACCAGAACCGCTGGTCGCCGTCTGAACGCGCGCGTATGAAAGATATCGCGAAGCGCTATAAAGTGAGCTGGTCCGGCAACACGCGTCGTATCCCGTGGAATACGTTGCTGGAGCGCGTCGACATTATTCCAACCAGCATGGTGGCGACGATGGCGGCGGCGGAAAGCGGCTGGGGAACCTCTAAACTGGCGCGTAGCAACAATAACCTGTTCGGCATGAAGTGCACGAAAGGGCGTTGTACCAATGCGCCGGGTAAGGTGAAAGGTTATTCGCAATTCGCGTCGGTTAAGGAGTCGGTGAGCGCGTATGTCACCAACCTGAACACGCATCCGGCTTATTCTTCTTTCCGCAAGTCGCGCGCTCAACTGCGTAAGGCGGATCAGGAAGTCACCGCCACGGCGATGATTCATAAGCTGAAGGGCTACTCTACCCAGGGGTCGCGCTATAACAACTACTTGTTCGCGATGTACCAGGACAACCAGCGCCTGATCGCCGCACATATGTAATTCTGTGTGCCGGATGGCGCTACGCTATCCGGCTTACAAGGCGTCTGTAGGCTGGATAAACTACAACAACACTTCACTATGCTGGTCGCGATACTCCTTAGGCGTGGTATCGTACTCCTTTTTAAACACCGAATAGAAATATTGCAGCGAGGGGTAGCCGCACATTTGCGAAATTTCGTTTATCGCCAACGTGGTGGAAACCAACAAACTACGCGCTTTTTCCAGCTTTTCGGCGTGGATCACTGCATGTATCGTCTCGCCAACCTCTTCCTTAAAACGTTTTTCCAGGTTTGAACGTGAAATCCCAACCGCGTCCAGCACCTGCTCGACTTTAATGCCCTTACAGGCATGGTTACGAATAAAGTGCATCGCCTGGATAACCGCCGGATCGGTCAGGGAGCGGTAGTCTGTCGAGCGGCGCGCAATGACGCGCACCGGCGGCACCAGAATACGCTGTAAAGGCATCTCTTCACGCGCCAGCAAACGGTGCAGCAGTTTCGCCGCCTGATAGCCCATTTGCCGCGCCCCCTGCGCGACGGAGGAAAGCGCGACGCGTGACAGATAACGGGTTAACTCTTCGTTATCAATACCGATAACGCAAAGTTTTTCCGGCACCGGAATATGCAGGTGTTCGCAGACCTGCAATACGTGGCGGGCGCGGGCATCCGTCACGGCAATGATGCCGGTTTGCGGCGGCAGCGTTTGAAGCCAGTCGGCGAGGCGATTTTGCGCGTGCTGCCAGTTTTCCGGCGCGGTTTCCAGCCCCTGATAGACTACGCCGCGGTATTTTTCCTCGGCGACCAGTTGGCGAAAGGCGTATTCCCGTTCCGCCGCCCAATGTTTGCGGCTGGAGGCGGGCAAACCGTAAAACGCGAAGCGGTTGACGCCTTTTTCTTTTAAATGCAGGAAAGCGCTTTCAACGAGCGCATGGTTATCCGTGGCGATGTAATGAACGGCGGGATAATTTTCAGCAAGATGGTAAGAACCGCCGACCCCGACAATCGGTACGTCGACATCGGCCAATAATTGCGCGATATCGTCATCATCGTAATCGGCAATAACGCCGTCGCCTAACCACTCTTTAATGTTATCGATACGGGCACGGAAATCTTCCTCAATAAATATATCCCATTTGGATTGCGAGGCTTGTAAATATTCACCCACACCCTCCACTACCTGACGGTCGTAGGCTTTATTCGCGTTAAATAACAGAGTGATGCGGTGACGTTTATCAAACATGAGGATATATCCTGCAAAAGTGGACCTGGACTTGTGGATACTATCAAAACGGCTGACATAACGGCCTGGCGAATGATGGCAAATTATTTTGCGCCTGAAGCGTTATGCGAAATTCATCACAGCAAACGGCGGATGACAATTGTCATTTCTTATCTATGTATTACGGTTTTTTGTTTATTTGCCAGGATTCGATCGCGATCGCTTTTTTCTTCTGCGGTTTTCAGCATTTTTTTGAGAGCCAGAGCACATTTGGGTATTCTCTTAATAGCGGTGTGAAATAACGTAATTGAGCAATAAATCAGGAAATTCCAGTATGACGTTATGTCGTTTACTTGCCGTATTATCTGATTATGGAGCTCACTATGCAGGCTTATTTTGACCAACTCGATCGTGTTCGCTATGAAGGCCCTCAATCGACTAACCCGCTGGCATTTCGTCATTACAATCCCGATGAGCTGGTTTTAGGCAAACGTATGGAAGATCACCTGCGTTTCGCGGCCTGTTACTGGCATACCTTCTGCTGGAACGGCGCGGATATGTTTGGCGTAGGCGCGTTTAATCGTCCGTGGCAGCAACCGGGCGAAGCGCTGGAGCTGGCGAAACGCAAAGCGGACGTGGCGTTTGAATTTTTCCACAAACTGAATGTGCCTTTTTATTGCTTCCATGATGTGGATGTGTCGCCGGAAGGCGCGTCGTTGAAAGAGTATAAAAACAACTTCGCGCAGATGGTGGATGTGCTGGCGGCGAAACAGGAGCAGAGCGGCGTAAAACTGCTGTGGGGAACGGCGAACTGCTTTACCAACCCGCGCTATGGCGCAGGCGCCGCCACTAACCCGGACCCGGAGGTCTTTAGCTGGGCAGCGACGCAAGTGGTTACGGCAATGAACGCCACGCACAAACTGGGCGGCGAAAATTACGTACTGTGGGGCGGACGCGAAGGTTATGAAACGTTGCTGAATACCGATCTGCGCCAGGAACGCGAACAAATTGGCCGCTTTATGCAAATGGTGGTCGAGCACAAACATAAAATGGGTTTCCAGGGCACGCTGCTGATTGAACCGAAACCGCAGGAACCGACAAAACATCAGTATGATTATGACGTTGCAACGGTCTATGGCTTCCTCAAACAGTTCGGTCTGGAAAAAGAGATCAAAGTGAATATTGAAGCGAACCACGCGACGCTGGCGGGCCACTCTTTCCACCATGAGATCGCGACCGCTATCGCGCTGGGTATTTTTGGCTCCGTTGACGCCAACCGCGGCGATGCGCAACTGGGCTGGGATACCGATCAGTTCCCGATTAGCGTTGAAGAGAACGCGCTGGTGATGTACGAAATCCTGAAAGCGGGCGGCTTCACGACGGGTGGTCTCAACTTCGACGCCAAAGTCCGTCGCCAGAGCACCGATAAATACGATCTGTTCTACGGCCATATCGGCGCGATGGATACGATGGCGCTGTCGCTGAAAATCGCCGCGCGTATGGTCGAAGACGGCGAGCTGGATAAGCGCGTGGCGAAGCGCTATGCCGGCTGGAATGGCGAGCTGGGGCAGCAGATTCTGAAAGGGCAATTCTCCTTAGGCGAACTGGCGCAGTATGCGGAGCAGCACAATCTGGCGCCGGTACATCAAAGCGGTCATCAGGAGCTGTTAGAAAATCTGGTTAACCGTTATCTGTTTGATAAATAACTATAGCTACCGGGCGACTCCGCGTTGGCCCGGCCTGTAGTCGTGGTTAGCCCGGTAAGCGTAGCGCTGCCGGGCGCTTTCAGTAAAGGAATCCACAATATGTATATCGGGATCGATCTTGGTACATCGGGTGTAAAGGCTATCCTGTTGAATGAGCAGGGCGATGTGCTGGCTACGCATACTGAAACACTGACCGTATCGCGTCCGCATCCCTTATGGTCGGAACAGGAACCAGAGCAGTGGTGGCAGGCGACGGATCGCGCGGTTAAAGGTTTAGGCCGGCAACAGTCGTTAAGTGGCGTCCGGGCATTGGGGATCGCCGGACAAATGCATGGCGCGACATTGCTTGATAGCCGTCAGCAGGTTCTGCGACCAGCGATTTTATGGAATGACGGGCGCTGTAGCGAAGAGTGTGCCTGGCTGGAAAAACAGGCCCCGCAGTCGCGTGCGATAACCGGTAATCTGATGATGCCCGGTTTTACCGCGCCCAAATTAGTCTGGGTGCAGCGTCACGAACCGGATATTTTCCGCCAGATAGACAAGGTTCTGCTGCCGAAAGATTTTCTGCGGCTGCGAATGACGGGCGTCTTTGCCAGCGATATGTCGGATGCGGCGGGAACGATGTGGCTGGACGTGAAAAAACGTGACTGGAGCGACGTTATGCTCAACGCCTGTCATTTAACCCGACAGCAGATGCCAGCGTTATTTGAAGGTAGTGAAATTACCGGAACGTTGCTGCCAGAGGTAGCCAGCGCATGGGGAATGCCAACAGTACCCGTGGTGGCGGGCGGCGGCGACAATGCGGCTGGCGCGGTCGGCGTAGGAATGATCAATGCCGGACAGGCGATGCTCTCACTCGGAACATCGGGCGTCTATTTTGCCGTCAGCGACGGCTTTCTGAGTAAACCGGAAAGCGCAGTACACAGTTTTTGCCATGCGCTGCCGGAACGCTGGCATTTAATGTCTGTGATGTTGAGCGCCGCTTCTTGTCTGGACTGGGCGGCTAAACTCACCGGGCAGGAGAACGTCCCGGCGCTGATTGTCGCCGCACAGCAGGCGGATGAGCATACCGATCCTGTCTGGTTTTTGCCGTACCTGTCCGGCGAGCGCACGCCGCACAATAATCCGCAGGCAAAAGGCGTTTTCTTTGGTTTAACCCATCAGCATGGCCCGGCGGAACTGGCGCGGGCGGTACTGGAAGGCGTGGGATATGCTCTGGCGGACGGCATGGATGTGGTTCACGCCTGCGGCGTCAAACCCGCCGGCGTGACGCTTATCGGCGGCGGGGCGCGCAGCGAATACTGGCGTCAGATGCTATCTGATATTAGCGGGCTACAGCTTGATTATCGTACTGGCGGCGATGTCGGGCCAGCGCTGGGCGCGGCGCGTCTGGCGCAAATTGCGGTGAATAAACAGACCCCGCTCGCCGATGTACTGCCGCAGTTGCCGCTGGAGCAGGCGCACTATCCTGATGCACAGCGTTATGCGGTTTATCAACAACGCCGTGAAACCTTCCGTCGACTCTATCAGCAACTGTTGCCGTTGATGTCATAAGTCAGAATGCCTTTCGGTTTTGGCTGAAAGGCATTTTTCGTAAATATTGATTCTATTGAATTATATCGAAGTAAGTATGTGTGTTTTCTGATTTTTATATTATTGCTGAGCCGGCGCCTTTTTCATCGCTATTTCTTCGCTTAATGTGTTTCACTCATCCACAAGGAGAGTGATATGGACGATCACGTTACGCGTAGAAAACGGGTATTCGGTCTGGGAATGTTAGTCGTCGGTGCAGTGGTATACCTGGTGGGACTGTGGCCAGCCTGTCATACATTAAGCGAAAAGGGATATTTTTTTGCGGCAATGGTCATGTGCGGTTTTCCAGTCTTAATTCGCCAGGAACACACGGGGAATGACCGCCTGCTTTCTCGTTGCAAATATTTACTGTTGCTTGGCATCGGCATGGTCGCGGTTGGCGTATTGAATCTGGAACTGGCGGGCGCGCTGAAAATATTTTGTCTGGCGGCACTGGTGGTCAGTATATATGGAACCGATCTTTACGCTTCCTACAGTGATGATGAATGATGGCCGGAGCCATCATTGTCGTTTAGCTAACCCATTTCCGTTTATCAATACGCTGTAGCAGCATGGAAAGCAGCAGGCTTCCTGTCACCGTCGCGGCAAAAACCCACACGATATCTAACGGTGGCCAACGTTTTAATTCCAGACCATTGGTGCGTAGCGCATGGATAATCAGCGCGTGAAAACCATAAATACCCAACGAGTGGCGGGAGATAAGCCCCAGTCCAGGTAACGTCCGCGCATTCAGCTTATTTTTAACTACCGTGAACAGTGAGACGGCGCAAATAAACACCATGGGACCGCAATACAGATACCAGGTATCGGCAAAATTTCCGCGCCAGCGTAATTCATGCAATGTGCCGCGAGAAATAATAACTACCGCGATGATGAACAGGGCGGCGCAGATAAGCGTCAGCGATCGCTTTTGCGTCTCCATCATTCCAATGGCGCGGCCCAGCATACCGTAGAGAATGTAGTAGAACGTGTCACCGCTGATATACAGGTTGATGGGCAACCATTCAACGCCGCCGATTTTTTGCGGCACAGTATTTGGGTTAGCAATAATGCCAATGACCACCATCAGCGTCAGGAGCATTTTGCCGCTCACATTTTTTACCTGGATTAATGGTGATACCAGGTAGATCACCGCAATCGCAAAGAAAAACCACAGGTGGTAAAACACGGGTTTTTGCAGCACATTTTTTAGCGAAAGCTCGACGTTGATCGAAGTAAAAAGTGAAATGTAAGTCAGGGCGACAACGCTGTAAAAGATAAGGCAGAGGGCGATACGTAAGAAATGCCGCGGTTGCGCGCTGCGCTCGCCAAAAAAAAGATAGCCTGAAATCATAAAAAACAGGGGAACGCTAACACGAGAAGCCGAATTCAGGACATTCGCAATATCCCAGTTTAGCGGGCTGACGCTGCGGGCGTTGGTGATATACCACGTTGTGGTATGGATCATCACTACCATTAAACAGGCGATCCCTCGCAAGTTATCAATCCAGTTAATTTTAGGCTGCATTAGTTCCTCAGCTTCTGTTTCAATAGGGTTCCAGCGTGGTGGCTCACTGGAAAAATCCGACTTTTTACGCTACATCTTGTGATGGCGTAAGGAGATTCGCACAATGCGTCTGTTACCCACAAACCTTAATAATAAGACTGACCAGCAAACCAGACGGTAATAAAAATGACAATGAAGTATTTTTGTCCTGTGATGATAGCCATCGCGCTGGTGGGATGCACAGCGACGCAGCCACCGATGCAGAAAGCCCAGCAGAGTAAAGTGAGCCCAACACGCACGCTGGATATGGAAGCATTGTGTAAAGCTCAGGCGGCGCAGCGTTACAACACTGGCGCACAGAAAATTGCTGTTACCGGCTTCGAACAGTTTCAGGGAAGCTATGAGATGCGTGGTAATACCTTCCGTAAAGAGAGTTTTGTCTGCTCTTTTGATGCAGATGGGCAGTTTTTACATCTTTCTATGCGGTAAAAGCCGCGTCTGGTGAGGTGTGATGCCGCGAAATCCGGCAATTTTCGCTAAACAAACCTGTTTCATACTGTATATCTCGCATCCAGCGGGTATACTGACTCCTTCCTTTAAATCCACACGTATCCAGCACGAAATAATATGCAAAAGTTTGATACCAGGACCTTCCAGGGCTTGATCCTGACCTTACAGGATTACTGGGCTCGCCAGGGCTGCACCATTGTTCAACCATTGGACATGGAAGTCGGCGCGGGAACCTCTCACCCAATGACCTGCCTGCGCGCGTTGGGGCCAGAGCCGATGGCGACTGCCTATGTGCAGCCTTCTCGTCGTCCGACAGATGGTCGCTATGGCGAAAACCCGAACCGTTTACAGCACTATTATCAGTTTCAGGTGGTGATTAAACCGTCCCCGGAGAATATTCAGGAACTGTACCTCGGTTCTTTAAAAGAGCTGGGTATGGACCCCACTATCCACGACATTCGTTTTGTGGAAGACAACTGGGAAAACCCGACGCTGGGCGCCTGGGGGCTGGGCTGGGAAGTGTGGCTGAACGGCATGGAAGTGACGCAGTTCACCTACTTCCAGCAGGTTGGCGGTCTGGAATGTAAACCGGTGACCGGTGAAATCACCTACGGCCTGGAACGTCTGGCGATGTACATTCAGGGCGTGGACAGCGTTTACGACCTGGTCTGGAGCGACGGCCCGCTGGGTAAAACCACCTACGGCGATGTGTTCCATCAAAACGAAGTGGAGCAGTCCACCTATAACTTTGAATACGCCGATGTGGATTTCTTATTCACTTGCTTCGAGCAGTATGAAAAAGAAGCCCAGCAACTGCTGGCGCTGGAAAACCCGCTGCCGCTACCGGCCTACGAGCGTATTCTGAAAGCCGCCCATAGCTTTAACCTGCTGGATGCGCGTAAAGCCATCTCCGTCACCGAACGTCAGCGCTACATTTTGCGTATTCGTACCCTGACCAAAGCAGTGGCAGAAGCTTATTATGCTTCCCGTGAAGCCCTCGGCTTCCCGATGTGCAACAAAGACAAGTAAGAGGCGGCCATGTCTGAGAAAACTTTTCTGGTGGAAATCGGCACTGAAGAGCTGCCACCAAAAGCCCTGCGCAGTTTGGCTGAGTCCTTTGCTGCGAACTTCACTGCGGAGCTGGATAACGCCGGCCTCGTACACGGTAATGTTGAATGGTTTGCCGCCCCGCGCCGTCTGGCGCTGAAAGTGGCAAACCTTGCTGAATCTCAGCCCGATCGCGAAGTCGAAAAACGTGGTCCGGCGATTGCTCAGGCGTTCGACGCCGAAGGTAAACCGAGCAAAGCAGCAGAAGGCTGGGCGCGCGGCTGCGGGATCACCGTTGACCAGGCCGAGCGTCTGAAGACCGACAAAGGCGAATGGTTGCTGTATCGCGCCCACATGAAGGGCGAAAGTACCGAAGCTCTGGTGCCTGATATGGTGGCCACGTCGCTCGCTAAGCTGCCGATCCCGAAACTGATGCGCTGGGGTGCGTCTGACGTGCATTTCGTGCGTCCGGTGCATACTGTAACCCTGCTGTTGGGCGATAACGTCATTCCGGCGACTATTCTGGGTATTCAGTCCGATCGCGTGATTCGCGGCCATCGCTTTATGGGCGAGCCGGAGTTCACCATCGACAGTGCCGATCAGTACCCGCAAATTCTGCTGGAGCGCGGTAAAGTCATTGCGGACTACGAAGCGCGTAAAGCTAAAATCAAAGCGGATGCAGAAGAGGCGGCGCGTAAGATTGGCGGCAATGCCGACCTGAGCGAAAGCCTGCTGGAAGAGGTCGCCTCGCTGGTGGAATGGCCGGTGGTATTGACGGCGAAATTCGAAGAGAAATTCCTCGCCGTGCCTGCCGAAGCGCTGGTGTACACCATGAAGGGCGACCAGAAGTATTTCCCGGTTTATGACAACGCGGGCAAGCTGCTGCCGAACTTTATCTTCGTCGCCAACATCGAGTCGAAAGATCCGCAACAAATTATCTCCGGTAACGAGAAAGTGGTGCGTCCGCGTCTGGCAGATGCTGAATTCTTCTTCAATACCGACCGTAAAAAACGTCTGGAAGACCATCTTCCGCGTCTGCAAACCGTCCTGTTCCAGCAACAACTGGGCACGCTGCGTGACAAGACCGACCGTATTCAGGCGCTGGCGGGCTGGATTGCCGGTCAGATTGGCGCTGACGTCAACCACGCCACTCGTGCGGGCCTGCTCTCCAAGTGCGACCTGATGACCAACATGGTCTTCGAGTTCACCGACACGCAGGGCGTGATGGGGATGCACTACGCGCGCCATGATGGCGAAGCGGAAGATGTTGCTGTGGCGTTGAACGAACAGTATCAGCCGCGTTTTGCCGGGGATGATCTGCCGTCTAACCCGGTGGCCTGCGCGCTGGCGATC
Source organism: Salmonella sp. FC25216 (assembly GCF_057751355.1). Classification (NCBI taxonomy): domain Bacteria; kingdom Pseudomonadati; phylum Pseudomonadota; class Gammaproteobacteria; order Enterobacterales; family Enterobacteriaceae; genus Salmonella; species Salmonella sp. FC25216. Next base: position 176,393 of record NZ_JBDGON010000004.1, read on the forward strand.
GCGGATAAGATGGATACTCTGGCGGGTATATTCGGTATTGGTCAGCATCCTAAAGGTGACAAAGACCCGTTTGCGCTGCGCCGAGCCGCGCTGGGCGTGCTGCGTATCATCGTTGAGAAGAACCTCGCTCTTGATCTGCAAACGCTGGCCGAAGAGGCGGTGCGTCTGTATGGCGACAAGCTGACCAACGCCAACGTAGTCGATGACGTGATCGATTTTATGCTGGGTCGCTTCCGGGCCTGGTATCAGGATGAAGGCTATACCGTCGACACCATTCAGGCTGTTCTGGCGCGTCGTCCGACCCGTCCGGCAGATTTTGATGCCCGCATGAAGGCGGTGTCTCATTTCCGCACCCTGGAAGAAGCCTCTGCGCTGGCGGCGGCTAACAAGCGCGTCTCCAACATTCTGGCGAAAGCCACTGAGCCGCTGAACGATATCGTCCACGCCTCCGTACTGAAAGAAGCGGCGGAAATTGAGTTGGCCAGACATCTGGTTGTGCTGCGTGATAAGCTTCAGCCGTACTTTGCCGATGGTCGTTATCAGGAAGCGTTGATTGAGTTGGCCGCTCTGCGCGCGCCAGTGGATGAATTCTTCGAAAATGTAATGGTTAACGCGGAAGAGAAAGATATCCGTATCAACCGTCTGACGCTGTTGTCGAAACTACGCGAACTGTTCCTGCAGGTAGCGGATATTTCGTTACTGCAATAAGCGTTCAGTTAATTAAACAAAAACCTGCTTTCGGGCAGGTTTTTTTATTTTTAACGTAATGGTAATTCTGTCAGGCAGGTCTGGTTGTCACCTTTGGTGGCAATAGCATGTGACGCTGTTTTGCCGTTGTAACTTACTTCGAGCGTCCCTTCCATATTGCGCGGTAGCCAAACACCGATAAATCCATTTCGATAGCTGTGCATCTCTTTTTGTACGATGATAGAGCCTTTACTATCTGTCACTTTTACAGCGAACGGTTTATTCGGCATTTCTCCCTGACAGCCGGAAAGGCTGTGGTTAAAGCAGGGGTGTGTCCGCCATTCATAAGGCGCAAAAGAGAGATAGAATTTGTCGCCTAACGGCAACGTATAAATCTGCTCTCCGTCAGATAATTTGAGCTCGGTACTGGTAATCGACGCGGAGTAAGGCAAAGGACGGCTCTGTGGCGTCTGATCAATAGTATCCACGATCTGCTCAACCGTTTTTCCCGCAAGCCCGTGTTGCGCCAGAAAAGCGGATTCTGAGGATGCCGCAAGCGCGGAGCCGCTGGTGCATAAACCCAAAAGTAATAACCATGATGATTTCGACATAACTTCAATTCCTTGTGAACAATATCCTTGCCCACTATAGGGGTTCCCCTAAGGGAAAGGTCAAAGGGACGCAGGGTAAAGTAATGCAAAGTTATGCGGGGGGAGAGGGGGAGATTGGAATAAAAAAATCCCCGCCATCAGGCAGGGATCTTCAATTCTGAGCTTTTTAAGCTTACAGGCTGGTTACGTTGCCAGCTGCCGGGCCTTTAGCGCCGCTTTCGATGGTGAAGGAAACTTTCTGACCTTCATCCAGAGATTTGTAACCATCGTTCTGAATTGCGGAGAAGTGTACGAACACGTCTTTAGAACCGTCATCAGGAGTAATAAAGCCGAAGCCTTTATCAGCGTTGAACCATTTTACGATACCAGTCATTTTACCGGACATAGTGTATTACCTTTTAAAAAATAAGTGTGCCTTTCGGCGTTATGGCGTGCTTTACAGATTTTTTAAGCGTTAAGGAAATGCGCACTACGAGGGGTATCTAATGGATAACTCTTGAAGGGGACTTGCCTTACTAAACTGCTTTAATGGTCTGTACGTCAAACCGTTGAGCACATTAACTCATGTAATGCCGGGCGATGCAACTTTTATTTTACTTTATTTCTCCAGGTCAGGAATCGGATGGGGGAAACGGCCCTTACGCAGGACCGTTAAAACAAGAAGTGGTAAAAATTACTCCATCAATTGCTTACTTAAGCGTGGGTTCGCCTGTATCAGGCGCATCAATTTGAGCTCTGCTGGTGTGGGTTTTTCGCGTTTCGATTCCCATTCCTGAACCATGGCAACCGTTACGCCCAGCGCTCTGGCGAATTCATCTGTTTTTAGTCCCGTTCCTCTCCGTAACTGTTCAAATTCGGTAAAAGGATTGGGTTTTTGCGTCAGGGTGATCTTTCGCGTTTCATCTTTAAAAACAATTTGTTCCAGGCTGCTCAGCAGCTCAAACATCGGATCTTTATGTTCCATTGAGAACTCCTGTAAATCACACAGCGGGATCGTGAAGTGCATCGAAGCCTATTAAGAATAGTCGGGAAACTCGCGGGTGGGGGCGACGCGTCGTCAAGAAGCGCTATCGATTCGTTTCGATGACTTACGTTGCGCGACTTTTAGGACCCTAACAATCTGATCCAGGAAGATATATCCGTGTTTCAGAAAATAATTGTAAAGATTAAAAAAATATTACATCACCTGCTGGAAAGCTTTCTTACCGCGTTTTTTATCGAAGCGCCAGGTCAAAAATTAACAATAAAATAACAAATTGAGTGCTGATGCAGATAAACGTGATTTTCCGCTACAAGATCGTGTGGAAAGGGTATCCTGCAAGCCTGACCTGGACTATCCTTGTAAGCCGTCAGGCACGCAGGTGTCGTTGTGCGCATTTTTGGGTGAAAGGAGTATTAACAATGGCGACAGGTAAGTCCTGCTCTCGCTGGTTTGCGCCTGTTGTGGCGTTATTAATGGTGTTTAGCCTGAGCGGGTGTTTTGATAAAGAAGGCGATCAGCGCAAAGCGTTTGTCGATTTCCTGCAGAATACAGCAATGCGTAGCGGAGAGCGTTTACCAACGCTGACGGCCGATCAGAAAAAACAGTTTGGTCCGTTCGTGTCTGATTACGCGATACTGTATGGCTACTCGCAGCAGGTAAACCAGGCGATGGATTCCGGTCTGCGCCCGGTGGTCGATAGCGTTAACGCCATCCGCGTTCCGCAGGATTATATGACGCAACGCGAGCCGCTGCGGCAGGCAAATGGTTCGTTAGGCGTGCTGGCGCAACAGTTGCAGAATGCAAAACTGCAGGCTGATGCCGCGCATGGCGCGTTAAAGCAGGCCGATGACCTGAAACCTGTGTTTGATCAGGTCTACAAAAAAGTGGTCACCGTGCCGGCAGATGCTTTGCAACCGCTGATCCCGGCGGCGCAGATCTTTACGCAGCAGTTGGTACAAGTGGGCGATTATATTGCGCAACAGGGCGAGCAGGTGAGCTTTGTCGCGAACGGCATTCAGTTCCCGACCTCACAGCAGGCCAGCCAATATAACGCGCTGATTGGGCCGTTGGCCTCGCAGCATCAGGCGTTTAATCAGGCCTGGACGGCGGCGGTAAACGCGACCCAGTAATGACAGTCTGCCCGATAAGCGAAAGCCAGCGCTTATCGGGCCTGTAGCCTTATCCCGCCGCCTGCGGATTGACGCAGTTCTTCTCTATTTTTCCCTGCAGCGCATCAATCAAATTATCCACCGCACAGCCCATCATGTTGTAGCGCGTCTCATGCGTTGCCGAGCCAATATGCGGCACCGCGACGACATTAGACATGCTCAGCAGGGGCAAATCCACGGATAGCGGTTCATGTTCAAAGACATCCAGACCTGCCGCATATATTTCACCGTTTTGCAGCGCGGCAATCAGCGCGTTTTCATCGACCACCGGGCCGCGTCCGGCATTAATAAAAATGGCGGACGATTTCATTCTGGCAAACTGTGTTGCGCCAAACAGATGTCGCGTTTCTGCCGTTAGCGGCAGGATCACGCAGACAAAATCGGCTTCTTGCAACAGAGTATCTGGCTCGCAGTAGCGGGCGTTATAGAGGGATGAGTTTGGATACGGGGGATTATTGTACGTTTAGTATCATTTGGCCAGACCGGGGCGGGCAGTTAGGACACGGAAATTTTCTGATATATATTGATCGTTTACTCGCCAACTTACAAAGACTACACTTTTTATGTGAGACCTCTAACTAATTGAGGAAAAAGGAAAAATGTCCATTCCAGCGTATTTATGGTTGAAGGGCGATGGTGGCGCAGACATTAAAGGTTCTGTCGATGTAAAAGACCGTGAAGGTAGTATTGAGATTATCGGTCTTTCGCATGGACTCAGCCTGCCGGTTGATAGTGCCAGCGGCAAAATCACTGGTACGCGTCAGCATTCAGCGATGATGATCGAGAAGGAGATAGACAGCTCTTCCCCCTACTTCAACCGTGCGGTAGCGACAGGCCAGGCACTGAAGAGCGCGGAGTTTCATTTCTACCGGATAAATTACTCAGGCCAGGAAGAGTGCTACTACAAAATTCTCCTGGAGAATGTGAAGGTGACGAGCGTGAATACAGCTATTCCGAACACGAAACTTTCCAGTTCTCAGATTAACCACGTCGAGCATGTCTGTTTAAATTACGAAAAAATCACCTGGCACTACATGGATGGAAATGTCCAGTACACCGATGCATGGAACGAGCGCAAGACGGTCTAAAAAAATGCGGCGTTAGCGGCGCATTTTTTTGATTATCCACATTGAAAACAGATGTCCCACCACGGCGAATGCAAAAGAGCAGACCACCCAGATCAGTACCCATAAGTCGTCGAAATTTTCCTGACTAGAGTATCCATATACCCATTGCGCGAAACGCTCAGAGGTGTACAGACTGATTAAATTTTCGGGGTAGATAATGCGCAAGCCAATATAAAACAGGCAGATAAACCAAGCTATTTTTGCCAGCTTACGAGCAAGTGTTATAGCCATTATTCACGACCTCGATCATGCCGTATGCTTTCAAATCCTTCATACAGGGCGCATCGATTTGTTGGGTAGCAAGCAGCGCATTACGCAGAGTGTGGAAGTCGGCATTACTCACAAGGGTAATGCAGCCGTCGGACAATACGCCGGGATGGAGGCGGAAATGTTGGCGCTTAACGCCTTCTATCCAGAGCGTGTCATCGATGTTCCAGTCGTTCGGGTACAACGCAAACCATTCATCGCGTCTGAATTCTGCGCCGCTATGAAATTTGTTGTACGTGTCTTTTATGTTTTGAGATACTCCCACCTCCCCCGCGGCTCACAATCCAGTATCGCCCTTCAGGCAGTGGGCCATCACCGGCAGCAGTTCCTGAAAACTTGCCACATCCTCCACGATTTTTATAAGCACCGTTGCCGGAAAACGCCATAAATGTTCCAACACCGGGAAAGGATAACGGCGCAATATCTGCACCATTTAAAAGCATTTTTCCATTAAGAGCCATTCGCTAATCCCTCATTGGTTTGTGGGTTTAGTTTACAGGGCATGTGACCATTTTTTAACAAACAAAACTTAATTGATTATTAAGCGGTGGTTTGGGAAACGGGAATTTCTGTACGTTAAGAGTGTTTATTAAGAACTATGAGTACATAACTAACTGATATATCTACATATGCTATCCGGTGTAGAAAGGAATGCAGGCCGGGTAAAACGACGTCGCCTTACCCGGCACAGTGGTTTATTACAGTGGGCTCAGGGTAATTTCGACGCGGCGGTTTTGCGCCTTACCTTCAGCCGTACTGTTGCTGGCGATCGGATTCGCCGGGCCCATGCCGCTGGTACGGATACGGCTGGCGTCGACGCCCTGCGTGATCAGCGAGCTGGCCACGGAATCCGCACGCTGCTGCGACAGACGCATATTCAGATCGTGGCTGCCGGTACTGTCGGTGTAACCCACTACATTGACGGCGGTCCTGGGATACTCTTTCAGCACCATCGCCACGCCGGTTAACGTGTTGGCGCCTGCCGGTTTCAGCGTCGCGCTACTGCTGTCGAAGGTGACGTTATTCGGCATATTCAGAATGATATTATCGCCGCTTCGCGTCACGCTAACGCCCGTTCCCCGCATTTTGTCACGCAGTTTCGCTTCCTGTACGTCCATGTAGTAACCGACGCCGCCGCCCAGCGCTGCGCCCGCCGCTGCGCCAATCAGCGCGCCTTTACCGCGATCTTTTTTAGAGGAGGAGAGCGCGCCGATACCTGCGCCGACCAGCGATCCGATACCCGCGCCAATGCCGGATTTACCTGCTTCGCGTTCGCCGGTGTAAGGGTTTGTTGTGCAGCCAGAGACTGCCAGGGCGCCGCTTACGATGGCAGCAATCACAAATACACGTTTTTTCATCTTAAATCCTTATCACTTTTTTATTGTTACCACAGCGACCGTGGCGGTTGATTATGACGTCTGCACATGAAGAAAATTCCAGGGAAAACTCTGAAATTTGTAAGTAACATTGACTGGTAAATTAAATAACCCCAATGATTCAGGAGCGAACTTTGACCCACGCACCATCGCGCCATTCGGTATTGACCGCTGCACACTGGGGGCCAGTCCGCGTTGAAACCGACGGAGAACGCATTTTTGCCTCATATGGCGAACTCCCGACGGCACACCCAAATTCCTTGCAAACCGTTGTCCATGACCAGGTGCATAGTAAAACGCGGGTTCGCTTCCCGATGGTGCGTAAAGGGTTTCTGGCTTCACCCGATAAGCCGCAAGGCGTACGCGGGCAGGATGAGTTTGTTCGCGTAAGTTGGGATGACGCGCTGGATCTGATCCACGCTCAGCACAAACGTATTCGTGAAAGTTATGGATCGTCGTCTATTTTCGCCGGTTCCTACGGTTGGCGTTCGAACGGCGTATTACATAAAGCGGCCACGCTCTTGCAGCGTTACATGGCGCTGGCGGGAGGATATACCGGCCATCTTGGCGATTATTCCACCGGTGCGGCGCAGGCTATCATGCCTTATGTGGTGGGTGGCAACGAGGTTTACCAGCAACAGACTAGCTGGCCGGTGGTGCTGGAACACAGCGATGTGGTGGTGCTCTGGAGCGCGAACCCGCTTAATACTCTGAAAATTGCCTGGAACGCCTCGGATGAACAGGGTCTCAATTATTTTGCGGCGTTGCGAAAAAGGGGGAAGCGCCTGATCTGCATCGATCCGATGCGATCGGAAAGCATCGACTTTTTTGGCGATAAGATGGAGTGGATCGCCCCGCATATGGGCACCGATGTGGCGTTAATGTTGGGGATCGCCCATACGTTGGTGGAAAACGGTTGGCAGGATGAAGCGTTCCTTACCCGCTGCACGACGGGCTATGACCTCTTCGCCGATTATCTTTTGGGCGTGACCGACGGTACGGCCAAAACAGCGGAATGGGCGGCGGAAATTTGCGGCGTTTCTGCGGTGAAAATCCGTGAACTGGCGGAAATATTTCATCATAACACCACTATGCTGATGGCCGGTTGGGGAATGCAGCGTCAGCAGTTCGGCGAGCAAAATCACTGGATGATCGTCACGCTTGCCGCAATGCTGGGGCAAATTGGTACGCCTGGCGGCGGGTTTGGTTTTTCTTATCATTTTGCTAACGGCGGCAACCCGACGCGCCGCGCCGCCGTGTTAGCGTCGATGCAGGGGAGCATCACGGGCGGCGTCGATGCGGTAGATAAAATACCGGTGGCGCGTATTGTCGATGCGCTGGAAAACCCCGGTGGGTTTTACCAACACAATGGGATGGATCGCCGCTTCCCGGATATTCGTTTTATCTGGTGGGCCGGCGGCGCGAACTTTACCCATCATCAGGATACCAACCGTCTGATTCGCGCGTGGCAAAAACCGGAGCTTGTCGTCATCTCTGAATGTTTCTGGACGGCCGCCGCGAAACACGCGGATATTGTTCTGCCCGCGACCACCAGCTATGAGCGTAACGATTTGACCATGACCGGCGACTATAGCAATCAGCATTTGGCGCCAATGAAGCAGGTAGTGTCGCCCCGGTGGGAGGCGCGGAATGATTTTGACGTTTTTGCTGAACTGAGCGAACGATGGGAAGCCGGCGGTTACGCTCGGTTCACTGAAGGAAAAAGCGAGCTGGCGTGGCTGGAGACCTTCTACAATATTGCCGCCCAGCGTGGCGCCAGCCTGGGGGTGACGCTGCCGCCGTTTGCCGCATTCTGGCAGGCTAACCGTTTACTGGAGATGCCGGAAAATCCCGCCAGCGCGCAGTTTGTGCGCTTCGCGGATTTTCGCCGCGATCCTGATAACCATCCGCTAAAAACGGCCAGCGGCAAAATCGAAATCTATTCTGCGCGCATTGCCAGCTATGGGTACGCGGATTGTCCCGGTCATCCGATGTGGCTTGTGCCGGATGAGTGGCACGGGAATGCCGATGCGGGGCAGGTTCAGTTACTTTCCGCGCATCCGGCGCACCGCCTGCATAGCCAGCTTAACTACAGTTCGTTACGGGAGCGGTATGCGGTAGCAGGACGCGAACCGGCGACGATTCATCCGCAGGATGCGACAGCGCGCGGAATCGTCGATGGCGATACGATACGCGTCTGGAATCATCGTGGGCAGATTCTGGCGGGCGCGGTCGTTACCGAAGGGATTCGGCCCGGCGTGATCTGTATTCACGAAGGCGCATGGCCGGACCCTGAACCTACCGCAGGCGGTATATGTAAAAACGGCGCGGTAAACGTCCTGACAAAAGATCTCCCCAGCTCCCGGCTGGGGAACGGTTGTGCGGGCAATACCGCGTTGGTCTGGTTTGAGAAATATACCGGCCCGGCGCTACCGCTTACGGCGTTTGATCCGCCTGCCAGCTCATAATCCAGGTGGGATGGGAAGTATCCTCTTGCCAGGCGCTGTCTTCAATGCGAAAACCGAGCGCATGATAGAAGTTTACGGCGGTTTGATTTTTCTGGTAAACCTCAAGGCTTAGCAGCGGAAAACGTTGCTGTACATATTCCAGAAGCGCTTTGCCAATGCCGTGTCTTAACGCGTCGGGGGCGACAAACAGCGCCCCGACAAAACGGGCTTCCAGCACGCTGACGAAGCCTTTCAGTTGTCCATTTTCTTCCCATACCCAGGTTTGTGCGGCGGGTAAATAGACGTCGCGCACAATCGCTTCGCTCTCGTGCCAGTAACGTTCTTCGATAAAGGGATGGGCATAAATAGTACTTTTCATCCACAGCGCCAGAATAGACGCCATGTCCTCACTCTGGGATTTGCGAATCATGTTTTTCTCCCGGATGGCAAAAACAGCCGGTAATATGGTCGTTGACCAGTCCGCACGCCTGCATAAAGGAGTAACAGATAGTCGTACCGACAAACTTGAAACCGCGCTTTTTCAATGCCTTAGCAAGCGCATCTGACGCAGGTGTTGAGGTGGGGATCTCATCCAGACTGGCCGCCTGGGTGAGCTGCGGCTGGCCATCAACGAATGACCAGACAAAATCGGCGAAAGGCTCGCCGTTTTGCTCCATCGCAAGCCAGGCGCGGGCGTTACTGATAATGGCCTGAATTTTCCCGCGATGCCGTATAATCCCCGTATTCTGCAGCAGGCGTTCAACATCCTCCTCCTGCATAGCAGCGATACGTACCGGGTCAAACTGATGAAAACAGGCGCGATAGTTCTCCCGTTTTTTAAGCACGGTGATCCAGGATAAACCGGCCTGTTGACCTTCAAGACAGATCATTTCAAACAACTTTCTGCCATCAGTTTCCGGTATGCCCCACTCGTTGTCATGATAGGCAATATAAAGGGGGGCCTGGCTGACCCAGCCGCAACGCTGCATAGACTTCCTCGTTATTGTGGTTACCGCGAAAATTTCCTTCAACCCGCCTTGACGGGCCCGCTAAAAGGACAATAGTTAATACAGGGCTGATGCCCGACATCCTTCATTCAATGACAATAATATCGCCGAATTCGGCTCTACTCTGGAGTCGCGTTGATGATTGTAAGAAAACGCCGTGGTCGCCGGACATTGCGTTGTCTGGCCGGCCTTATGGCCTGCTCGTTTTTTATCAATACCGCGTATGCCTGGCAACAAGAATATATCGCTGAAGCGGTTCCGGGGCATACGACGGAACGCTATACCTGGGACAGCGATCACCAACCGAATTACAACGACATACTGGCCGAACGTATTCAGTCTACGCAAAATACGGTGGGTCCGGTGCTTAGCCTGGCGGATGAAACTCCGCTTGATGCGACCAGCGGTATCAGTATGGGCTGGAATTTTCCGCTTTCCCGACGCGTGACCACCGGGCCGGTAGCGGCGCTGCATTACGACGGTTCGACTTCATCAATGTATAACGAATATGGCGATAGCGCGACGACATTAACGCTCACCGATCCGTTATGGCACGCCAGCGTCAGTACATTAGGCTGGCGGGTAAATTCGCAATTCGGCGATGTCCGTCCCTGGGCGCAAATTAGCTATAACCAGCAGTTTGGGGAAAATATCTGGAAAGCGCAGTCTGGGTTAAGCCGTATGACCGCAGTAAATCAAGAGGGAAACTGGCTGGATGTCACTGTAGGCGCGGACGTGTTACTTAACCCACATCTGGCGGCGTATGCGACGTTTTCCCAGGCGGAAAATAGCGCTACGGATAGCGATTATTTGTATACCCTGGGGGTGAGCGCTCGCTTTTAACGAGATAAGCCCCGCCCGGATTTATTAGACGTTCGGCTAATACTCTGTTTATATATTTACAAAAATATATGGGTTAATCACATTCTCTATAGACACTTTTTGCGCTTCCTGTGGTCTACTTAGCCGCGCTTGTAGACTTTCTCACATCTGCGTTAGCCGCATATTTACCTGTTTGATTAAAGAATCGTTGTACAGGTCGTTTTTATCCCGATTCCCAGGGCTTGCTTGCATGAGATACATTAAATCGATGACGCAGCAGAAACTTAGTTTCTTGCTTGCGCTCTATATCGGTCTGTTTATGAATTGCGCCGTGTTTTACCGCCGTTTCGGCAGTTATGCGCAAGAATTTACCATTTGGAAAGGCATCTCCGCGGTTGTCGAACTTGGCGCCACGGTGCTGGTGACTTTCTTCTTACTTCGTCTTCTTTCACTGTTTGGCCGACGAGTCTGGCGCGTGCTGGCCACGCTGGTGGTGCTGTTTTCCGCTGGCGCCAGTTATTACATGACCTTCCTGAATGTGGTGATTGGCTACGGCATTATTGCGTCTGTTATGACCACCGACATCGATCTCTCGAAAGAGGTGGTGGGGCTGCACTTCGTATTGTGGCTGATTGCCGTGAGCGTACTTCCGCTCATTTTCATCTGGAGTAACCGCTGTCGCTACACGTTGTTGCGCCAGCTACGTACGCCGGGGCAGCGTTTTCGCAGCGCCGCTGCGGTGGCGCTCGCAGGGGTGATGGTGTGGGCGCCTATCCGCCTGCTGGATGTGCATCAGAAAAAGGTTGAGCGGGCGACAGGCATCGATTTACCTAGCTATGGCGGCGTGGTGGCGAACTCCTATCTGCCCTCAAACTGGTTATCTGCGTTAGGGCTGTATGCCTGGGCGCAGGTAGATGAGTCGTCGGACAATAATTCATTAATAAATCCGGCCAGGAAATTTACCTATGTTGCGCCGAAGGATGGGGATGACACCTACGTCGTTTTCATTATCGGTGAGACGACCCGTTGGGATCACATGGGGATTTTCGGCTACGAGCGTAATACCACGCCGAAGCTGGCGCAGGAAAAAAATCTGGCGGCGTTCCGCGGCTATTCCTGCGATACCGCGACCAAGCTATCTTTACGTTGTATGTTTGTACGAGAAGGCGGCGCGGATAATAACCCGCAGCGTACGCTAAAAGAGCAGAATGTTTTTGCGGTACTCAAACAGCTCGGGTTCAGTTCCGATCTGTACGCCATGCAGAGCGAAATATGGTTCTATAGTAATACCATGGCGGATAATATCTCCTATCGCGAGCAGATCGGCGCGGAGCCGCGTAACCGCGGTAAAACGGTTGATGACATGCTGTTGATTGATGAGATGCAGAACTCAATTACCCAGAACCCGGAGGGTAAGCATCTGATTATCCTGCATACCAAAGGGTCGCATTTTAATTATACGCAACGTTATCCGCGCAGCTACGCTCAGTGGAAGCCCGAGTGTATTGGGGTCGATAGCGGCTGCACGAAAGCGCAGATGATCAACTCTTACGATAACTCCGTGACCTATGTTGATCACTTTATTACCAGCGTGTTCGATCAGCTACGTGATAAAAAAGCGATTGTGTTCTACGCGGCTGACCACGGCGAGTCGATTAACGAACGCGAACATTTGCACGGTACGCCGCGCAACATGGCGCCGCCGGAGCAATTCCGCGTTCCGATGCTGGTATGGATGTCGGATAAATATCTTGCCAATCCGCAGCATGCGCAGATGTTTGCTCACCTTAAACAACAGGCGGAGATCAAAGTGCCGCGTCGTCATGTGGAGCTGTACGACACGATAATGGGCTGCCTGGGGTATACATCGCCGAATGGCGGCATTAACCAGAATAACAACTGGTGCCATATTCCCGATGCGCAGAAAGTCGCCGCGAAGTAAGCCGTCTGCCGACTTTCTCGCCGATTGAATTGTATTTTGCGACTAAGGGATTGACGGGCGTGCGCCTGAGCAGTAAGATGCGCCCGCATTCGGTGATTGGCGCAGCCTGGTAGCGCACTTCGTTCGGGACGAAGGGGTCGGAGGTTCGAATCCTCTATCACCGACCAAATTCAGAAACCCTGCTCAACGAGCAGGGTTTTTTGTATCTGAAGCCTGAAGAGGATGAGAACCTCCGGGGGCAAGAGGTTCGACTCGAGCGAAGCGAGAGAACGTTGCATCAGCAACGGCCCGCAGGGCGAGCCACGCAGTGGCGAGTCATCCTCTATCACCGACCAAATTCAAAAACCCTGCTCAACGAGCAGGGTTTTTTGTATCTGAAGCCTGAAGAGGATGAGAACCTCCGGGGGCAAGAGGTTCGACTCGAGCGAAGCGAGAGAACGTTGCGTCAGCAACGGCCCGCAGGGCGAGCCACGCAGTGGCGAGTCATCCTCTCCTGGCGCCTGCTTACTCATTGCTGACATATTCCATTGCTTTCGCCGCCGTTTGCGTAAATCGCTTTCTGCGTTACTGCCTGCCGTACTTAGCATTTTTCGCTGTCCGCTTTAACGTACATGGTATTAATCGCTCATATATGCGCCATATTTTTAAAATTTTTGCGTTGACAGCATAAAAGTTAAACACTAAATGTTTCTAAATATTAAGATAATTATTCTGATGACTCGGGCGTAGCACAAATTTCCCTGCTGAAAATACCCTTCTGAACTTTTTTTAATCTTTGTTTGTTAATTCTCACCGTTGTTGTAAAAGCTGGTTACCTGTATTGACGTTTTGACATTCTGTTGACAGATTGTAGGGAATGAGGGGCATTTTATGGAGAATCCGCACTGCAACTCAGTCGTTTATGCGAACGGAATCCCCACCTCTCACTACTGACCTGACCAGGTAAAAAACAAAAAAGGCCGGGCGGTAAAAGCCACTGCAAAGGGCAAAACAACATACATCACAATTGGAGCAGAAGAATGAGTATTTCCTTGAAGAAGTCAGGGATGCTGAAGCTTGGTCTGAGCCTGATAGCCATGACCGTTGCAGCAAGCGTACAGGCTAAAACTCTGGTTTATTGTTCAGAAGGATCTCCTGAAGGATTCAACCCGCAGCTGTTTACTTCCGGTACCACTTATGACGCCAGCGCTGTGCCCATCTACAACCGCCTGGTAGAATTCAAAATCGGCACCACGGAAGTGATCCCGGGTCTTGCTGAGAAGTGGGATATCAGCGAAGACGGTAAAATCTATACGTTCCACCTGCGTAAAGGGGTGAAATGGCAATCCAGCAAGGATTTCAAACCCACGCGCGAGCTGAACGCCGATGATGTCGTGTTCTCTTTCGACCGGCAGAAAAACGAGCAGAACCCGTACCATAAAGTGTCTGGCGGCAGCTATGAATACTTTGAAGGCATGGGTCTGCCGGATCTGATTAGCGAAGTGAAGAAGGTGGATGATCACACCGTGCAGTTTGTGCTGACGCGTCCGGAAGCGCCGTTCCTTGCCGATTTAGCCATGGACTTCGCCTCTATTCTTTCCAAAGAATATGCCGACAATATGCTGAAAGCCGGTACGCCGGAAAAAGTAGATCTGAACCCGGTTGGCACTGGCCCATTCCAACTGGTGCAATATCAGAAAGACTCCCGCATTCTCTACAAAGCCTTTGACGGTTACTGGGGCACGAAGCCGAAAATTGACCGCCTGGTTTTCTCCATTACGCCTGACGCCTCCGTGCGTTACGCTAAATTGCAGAAAAATGAGTGTCAAGTGATGCCGTACCCGAACCCGGCTGACATCGCCCGTATGAAGCAGGATAAAAACATCAATCTGATGGAGCAGGCGGGTCTGAACGTGGGTTATCTCTCCTATAACGTACAGAAAAAACCGCTGGATGACGTCAAAGTTCGCCAGGCGTTGACCTATGCCGTGAATAAAGAGGCCATCATCAAAGCCGTTTATCAGGGCGCGGGCGTTGCCGCAAAAAACCTGATCCCGCCGACGATGTGGGGCTATAACGACGATATTAAAGACTACGGCTACGATCCGGAAAAAGCGAAGGCGCTGCTGAAAGAAGCCGGTCTGGAAAAAGGCTTCACCATCGATCTGTGGGCGATGCCGGTACAGCGTCCCTATAACCCGAATGCGCGTCGTATGGCGGAAATGATCCAGGCGGACTGGGCGAAGATTGGCGTTCAGGCCAAAATTGTCACCTATGAATGGGGCGAATACCTCAAGCGCGCTAAAGATGGCGAGCACCAGACGGTGATGATGGGCTGGACCGGCGACAATGGCGATCCGGATAACTTCTTCGCCACTCTGTTCAGTTGCGATGCCGCGCAGCAAGGCTCCAACTATTCAAAATGGTGTTACAAGCCGTTTGAAGACCTCATTCAGCCTGCGCGTGCGACCGATGACCACAACAAGCGTATTGAACTCTATAAACAGGCCCAGGTTGTGATGCATGACCAGGCGCCAGCGCTGATCATCGCTCACTCCACGGTTTATGAGCCAGTGCGTAAAGAAGTTAAAGGCTATGTGGTTGATCCGCTGGGCAAACATCACTTCGAAAACGTCTCTGTCGAATAATTAAAAGAGCGCTACGCTCCGGCCTTTGTCGGCCGGATCAGCGTAGCGCCAGCCGGCAACTATGCTTCGCCCCTCGGCTATTTTTTGAGCGGGATAAGATTTGTGAGCAATACAGATTCACGGTTCCAGGCCGTGCGTCATGAGAGAGAATCCGGGTTATGTTGCAGTTCATTCTCCGACGTTTGGGACTCGTCATCCCGACGTTTATCGGTATTACCCTTCTCACCTTTGCCTTTGTCCATATGATCCCGGGCGATCCGGTGATGATCATGGCGGGTGAGCGAGGTATCTCCCCTGAGCGCCATGCTCAACTGTTGGCTGAACTCGGTCTTGATAAACCGATGTGGCAGCAGTATCTCCATTATATCTGGGGGGTGATGCATGGCGATTTAGGCATCTCGCTGAAAAGCCGAATCCCCGTGTGGGACGAGTTTGTACCTCGCTTTAAAGCGACGCTGGAACTTGGCGTCTGCGCCATGATTTTCGCCACTGCGGTGGGGATTCCGGTTGGCGTACTGGCTGCCGTCAAGCGCGGCTCCATTTTCGACCATACTGCCGTTGGCCTGGCGCTGACCGGTTACTCTATGCCTATCTTCTGGTGGGGCATGATGCTGATCATGCTGGTCTCCGTCCACTGGAACCTGACGCCGGTTTCCGGGCGCGTGAGCGATATGGTGTTTCTTGATGACACCAATCCGTTGACTGGCTTTATGCTGATCGACACCGCCATCTGGGGCGAAGAGGGCAACTTTATTGATGCGCTGGCACATATGATCCTGCCTGCGATGGTGCTCGGCACAATCCCGCTGGCCGTCATTGTGCGTATGACCCGTTCGTCGATGCTGGAAGTGCTGGGGGAGGATTACATCCGTACCGCACGCGCCAAAGGGTTGACCAGGATGCGCGTCATTATCATCCATGCTCTGCGTAACGCCATGTTGCCGGTCGTCACCGTGATCGGCCTGCAGGTCGGGACGCTGTTGGCGGGCGCGATTCTGACAGAAACTATCTTCTCGTGGCCCGGCCTGGGGCGCTGGCTGATCGATGCGCTGCAACGCCGCGATTATCCGGTAGTGCAGGGCGGCGTGTTACTGGTAGCGACGATGATTATTCTCGTCAACCTGCTGGTAGACCTGCTGTACGGCGTGGTGAACCCGCGTATTCGGCATAAGAAGTAAGGGGCCATCATGTCACAGGTTACTGAAAATAATGTTATTGCCGCACCGGCGCCCATGACGCCATTGCGAGAGTTCTGGCACTATTTCAAACGCAATAAAGGCGCGGTCGTCGGGCTGGCGTATGTCGTCATCGTGATCCTGATTGCGGTGTTTGCCAACTTTATTGCGCCGTACAACCCGGCAGAGCAGTTCCGCGATGCGCTGCTGGCGCCGCCGGTCTGGCAGGAAGGCGGCAGTTGGGCGCATATTCTGGGAACGGATGATGTTGGTCGCGATGTCCTCTCGCGCCTGATGTATGGCGCGCGTTTGTCACTGCTGGTCGGCTGTCTGGTGGTCGTCCTGTCGCTGGTAATGGGGATTATTCTCGGCCTGGTCGCGGGCTACTTCGGCGGTCTGGTCGATAACATCATCATGCGCGTGGTCGATATCATGCTGGCCCTGCCGAGCCTGCTGCTGGCGCTGGTGCTGGTGGCGATCTTCGGCCCCTCCATCGGCAACGCTGCACTGGCGTTGACGTTTGTGGCGCTGCCGCACTATGTCCGCTTAACCCGCGCGGCGGTTCTGGTAGAGGTGAACCGCGATTATGTGACTGCCTCTCGCGTGGCGGGCGCAGGCGCGATGCGTCAGATGTTCGTCAATATTTTCCCGAACTGCCTTGCGCCGCTGATCGTTCAGGCGTCGCTGGGCTTCTCTAACGCCATTCTCGATATGGCCGCTCTCGGTTTTCTTGGCATGGGCGCGCAGCCGCCAACGCCGGAGTGGGGCACCATGCTCTCTGACGTGTTGCAGTTCGCGCAAAGCGCCTGGTGGGTCGTGACCTTCCCGGGGCTGGCGATTCTGCTGACGGTGCTGGCATTTAACCTGATGGGTGACGGTCTGCGTGACGCGCTCGATCCCAAACTGAAGCAGTAAGAGGTTCGAGATGGCGTTATTAAATGTAGATCAATTATCGGTACACTTCGGCGACGAAGGGACACCGTTCAAAGCCGTCGACCGCATCAGCTACAGCGTGAAGCAGGGGGAAGTGGTCGGCATTGTCGGCGAGTCTGGTTCCGGCAAATCCGTCAGCTCGCTGGCGATTATGGGGCTTATCGATTACCCAGGCCGCGTGATGGCGGAAAACCTGCTCTTTAACGGACAGGATCTGAAGCGCATTTCCGAGAAGGAACGTCGCAACCTGGTGGGCGCTGAAGTAGCGATGATTTTCCAGGACCCGATGACCAGCCTCAATCCTTGCTATACCGTTGGCTTTCAGATTATGGAAGCCATCAAGGTACACCAGGGCGGGAACAAGAAAACCCGTCGTCAGCGAGCGATTGACCTGTTGAACCAGGTGGGCATTCCCGATCCGGCCTCTCGTCTGGATGTCTATCCGCACCAGCTTTCCGGCGGTATGAGTCAGCGCGTGATGATTGCGATGGCAATAGCCTGTCGACCAAAGCTGTTAATTGCTGATGAACCGACCACGGCGCTGGATGTGACCATTCAGGCGCAAATCATTGAGCTGCTGCTGGAGTTGCAGCAAAAAGAGAACATGGCGCTGGTGCTTATTACCCATGACCTGGCGCTGGTGGCGGAAGCGGCGCACAAAATTATCGTCATGTACGCCGGGCAGGTAGTCGAAACCGGCGATGCGCAGGATATTTTTCGTGCGCCGCGTCATCCCTATACGCAGGCACTGCTACGCGCGTTGCCGGAATTTGCGCAAGATAAAGCGCGTCTGGCTTCGCTGCCGGGCGTGGTGCCGGGGAAATATGACCGCCCGACGGGCTGTCTGCTTAACCCGCGCTGCCCCTACGCCACGGACAGATGTCGTGCGGAAGAACCTGCTCTCAACCAACTGGACGATGGACGTCAGTCAAAATGTCATTACCCACTCGATGATGCCGGGAGGCCCACACTATGAGTACGCATGAGGCCACCTTGCAACAGCCGCTGTTGCGGGCTATCGACCTGAAAAAACACTACCCGGTAAAGAAGGGGATCTTTTCTCCGGAACGGCTGGTAAAAGCGCTGGACGGCGTGTCGTTTAATCTCGAACGCGGTAAGACGCTGGCCGTAGTGGGGGAGTCCGGTTGTGGAAAATCCACGCTGGGCCGCCTGCTGACGATGATTGAAACGCCAACCGGCGGCGAGCTTTATTACCAGGGGCAGGATCTGCTCAAACACGATCCGCACGCGCAGAAGCTGCGGCGGCAGAAAATCCAGATTGTGTTTCAGAACCCTTACGGTTCCCTGAACCCACGCAAGAAAGTGGGGCAAATTCTGGAAGAGCCGTTGCTGATCAATACCAGCCTGAGTAAAGCGCAGCGTCGTGAAAAAGCGCTGGCGATGATGGCGAAGGTGGGGCTGAAAACCGAGCACTACGACCGCTATCCGCATATGTTCTCCGGCGGCCAGCGTCAGCGTATCGCTATCGCCCGCGGTCTGATGCTTGATCCGGACGTAGTGATTGCCGACGAACCGGTCTCCGCGCTCGACGTGTCGGTGCGCGCGCAGGTGCTGAACCTGATGATGGATTTGCAACAGGATATGGGGCTGTCTTATGTCTTTATCTCGCACGACCTGTCGGTGGTGGAACACATCGCCGATGAAGTGATGGTCATGTACTTAGGCCGCTGCGTGGAGAAAGGGACCAAAGAGCAGATTTTTAACAATCCACGTCATCCGTATACCCAGGCGTTGCTCTCCGCCACGCCGCGGCTGAATCCGGACGATCGCCGTGAGCGGATTAAGCTGACCGGCGAGTTGCCAAGTCCGCTGAATCCGCCGCCGGGCTGCGCCTTCAACGCCCGCTGCCGCCGTCGCTTCGGACCCTGTACGCAGTTGCAGCCGCAGCTCAAAGAGTACGACGGTCAGTTGGTGGCCTGCTTTGCCGTCGATCAGGATGAAAATCCGCAGAAATCGGTGAGTTAACTGCATTTTATGCCGGATGGCGGCTACGCCTTATCCGGCCTACACCCTATCGGTAGGCCTGGTAAGCGTAGCGCCACCGGGCATTGCTCTTTGGCACGGCTTATTCAATCAATTTTAATAATGGCGACAGGCACAACAATATTCCATATAACAAAATAAGCCAGGTTTTCAGACCGCGTAATTTTTTCAGTTGCGCTACTTTATAAATAAGGAAAAAGGGAATAATACACGCGACAATGCCATAAAGCGGACTGCCTAACTGGAAAAAGACCAGCACAGAGACGCGAAACGAAACCCAAATGACCAGAGTAACCACGATAAAGACACAGATTCCAGATGTCAGTAGCAGTGGGTTGACGTTTTTGACATCCATAATACGACTCAATACATTCAGTACAATACCTTTAAGCGCTTCGTGAAATCCTAAATAAATACCAAAGAACGCGGTAAGTACGGCAAAAATATTGAGAATGGTAGAGGTAATGTGGATTATCTGGCCAGGAATCACCTGAGCTGCCAGCGCAAGGGCGGAAATATTCTGCTCGAACGCTGATACCGCTTCTTCATGGCTAATCGAAAAGGTAAACGAGAACGAGAAAAAGAGAATAATGGCAATCAGCGTAATATAACTAATGCGGTGCGTGCGAATCGCCATCCGGGTGGCCAGCACACGGTCAGGATCGCGCTTACGATAGGCGATGTTCATTGGGTTTAGCACCTGAATGAAGACCGCAGAAAAGAAGCAGAATGGGATAGTGAGTAGTACGTCGCGAAAGAAAACCGATGCGGCGGGAAAGGCGGAAATATTATCAAGGTTCCAGTGTGGGATCATCGCAAAACCGAATATCAGAATGATCCCGACTTTCACCACTACCATCGGGCCTGAAATTTTAAATAATAGCTTTTCCCCGCCGGAGGCAATCGCGACCAGCACGGCGAAAATCGCGACTTTATAGATAATAGACTGCGAAAGATCGGCCTCAGTAAGGCCGAAGGTTTTTATATAGGAGGCGCTATCAAACACAACCGACAGGGAGTAAATAAACACCCCGTGGATAATCATAAGAAAATAGATTACACCGAGAAAAACGCCCCAGTTTTTGCCCAGGTAGTGACTGATAATATCTGTATAATCGTCACAGGTTTCGCTTTCAGACAACGTTTTTAGATAAATATCCTGCACAATGTAGGTAGCGGGATAGGCGATGATAAAAGCGGTAATAAATACCCAGATCCCCTTGAGACCGATTTGCACAGGCATTAATACGGTACCTGCGCCGATCGCCATACCGATACACAAGAGCACCCAGCCAAAATCATATTTTGTAAACGGTAATCTCGTTGAAAGCGGTGTGGTCGTAGCGTTACTGTTATTTAATGGTAATGTGTCGTCCTGCATAGAGCCCCCTGCCCAAAATATACGCAGCTCTCTCATAAAGAATGCTGCCTATAACCAGGCTATAGTGCCTTGATACCCGATGCGGCAAACCGGTGACAGCGGTTCGCCGCGCAATCGTCAGAATGCTGCTTTTCTGCTGGCGCGTTCAAGGTCATGAATAATATTGTCGGGATCTTCAGGTCCCGCTGAAAGACGGATAAGTTCGTCGGTAATACTTGCTTTTAGCCGTTCCTCTGGCGCAACAGGCGAATATGTCATAGACGCAGGATGCTGAACGAGGGTTTCGGTATCACCGGGACTGGCCGCGAGGAGGCATAATTTACAGAATTGAGTGGCTGACTGCCAGTCTCAGAAATGCTGAATGTATTCTGGCAAATAAAAGTAGTCGTCTGCGAAGCGTCACGCAGATTGCACGTTAGCGCCGTGCCGGGGCGGGTGTTTTACCGTAATATCAGCAGCAAGCCGGGTTTACCCGGTGAGGCGCAATGTTGCGGGGGCTTGATCCCCGGCGGCATAGGTTGCTGGATAGAGAAAACCCCCGCACGTTGACTGGTATAAACCTGGCAACCTGACGGGGGCTAACTTGAACCTCAACACATCAAGGATAGCCGCGAACGGTTGCCATTGCAACAAGGCGGCTATATGACGCTTACGCAGTTGGGCGTTGCCTTCTGGCACGATCTGGCGGCGCCGATCATTGCTGGCATTATCGCCAGTTTGATCGTCAACTGGCTACGTGACAGGAAGTAACGCGTTTTGAGCGTCTGTCCGCCGTAATGGCAACATGCGCCCGAACCAGGCCGCAGGGGAAACCTTGCGGCCTTTTTCGGTCTACTGCGGGTAGGGCACCCAGTCGCCGCCATTCAGACGAACGTAGGGTTTACCCTGATACTGAATCACCACCGCATTAGCGTTTTCTGAAACCGGCGCGGTTTGCGGCAGATTGCTGGTCAGCTTGTTCCAGTTCACACTGTCTTCGGTAAAGAGCTTACCGTCCACGGCGCGTACGACCAGTTCGGAAATCGCCAGGTAGCTGCTCGGCTGGTTAATATCAATCGGCGCGCCCTCATGCGGGGCTTTCATGCCAAAAAATTTCACGCCCGCCGGGACATTGGTGATGGATGGGCTGGGAATATCGCGCAGGCCTGAGATCTGCATTCTGTCGCCCTTCAGCGCGCCGCCGTGCTCCGGTACGACGACCACCATCACCTTACGTCCGGATTTCTCCAGCTCGGTAAAGAAGGCGTCCAGTTCATCGAACAGCTTCTGCGCGCGGATTTTATAATCCGCCGTTTTGCTGACGCCGGGGAAGTGGTTGCCATCGTGTAACGGCAGCAGGTTAAAGAAGGTCGCGGAACGGGAGCTGGCTTCACGTTCTTCCCCTGTCAACCAGCGGTTCAGAACCGCCAGGTCGTCATATACCGGCGAGCCGTCGAATGACAGCAGGGCGGTTGGCAGACCGGACTGGTTCATCAGCTCGCTCTGCATACCGCCGTTTTCGCGAACTTCTTTCAGGAAGCCGCCAAATTCGCCGTTATGATCCATCATCAGATGCTGAGTAAAGCCCAGTTTCGCCAGATTATCGAACAGATAACATTCGTTATCGGCTGGTTGATAAAGCCGGGTATGCGATGGTTGACCACAACTGGCGCGCAGCAGACGAATGGCCGCCGGGCCGCTGTAAGACGTACCGGAATTAAAATGTTTAAACAAGATATCAAAGTGCGACCATAGCGGATGTGACATTAAGCCTGCCGCTTCGACATCCGACCAGGAGAGCGAACAAATATTGATGACCAATAGGTCGAACGGCTGCGCATCAGGCGGAAGCTGCGCCGGGAACGACGTTTTCCGCTTTTCTTCCGCAGTATAGAAGGTGTTCAACCAGGCGTTCAGATTCGCGGTCGTCGGTGGCGCGGTTTGCGCAGGCATATCGCCGATGACCGGCTTATCGCCCGCTGTCGCGACGGTAGCGGCAGCGTTACCGCCAGTCGTCGTCACCGTATCGGTTGGCTGACCTGCCGGCCACAGCGTAAAAACCGGGCCAGTTAATGTCAGGACGTTCAGCCATACCATGATGGCGACCACAAACACCGTGACCCGAATCCACTGTGATAAAAATAGCCAGGCGACCAGCAGTACAAAGACGGCGCCGATCATTTGCCAGTTAATAAAACGAGCGATCAGATCGAGCAGATAACCGGAGCTGAACTCCGCCACCTGCGTACCCTGGCTCATAATACTTTGCGGGCCGGGCAGCCAGGTGTCGTGCCAGAACAGCGCGAAGCCGACGGGAATAGCAATCCAGTGGCGCAACTGGTGGAGGCGATATTGTGGTATTGGCATCAGCAGGAACGCCATAAATACCAGATTCAGTAAAGGATGAAAATTCAGGTAGCCTGCCCACAGCAGGCCAAACTTGACCAGAAAATAGAAATTCCAGCCGGAAAGACCGCGCCAGTATTGCCAGAGCGGAGAAGGCATTGAGGGTGTTTGAGTATGCTGAGTCATTTTTTGTCTGCCTTGACTTTCGTAGCGCGGCGCAGAGTTCCGGCTGGTTTTACATAACGAGGTTTGGCAAATAGCAGCCGGGTCGTATCACTCATACGGCGTAGCGAATGACGCGCCAGATAGCCCAGCGGAAAGAAAATCAGCGCGCAAAAAAGAATAAGTTGCACGATATCGCTGATGGTCATCATGATGCACGCTCCGCGGTGTCGTCGAGCAATCGCAGGGGTTCAGGAATACGACGCCAGATGCGGCCATCGTGTTCGGCATTTATTACCGGGTCGGCGCGTTTAGCCAGCGGTAGCGGCGTTCCCCACAATTCCGGCGACAATAAGCGCATCTGCACCAGCTCGGCGCTGATTTGTTTATCTTCGAACCAGACCATACGATTAGAGAAAATATCGCCCGTGGGCAAAGGGAAAATATGGTTTAACGCGGTATCCAGATCGTTGACCCGGCAGAATGATAAAAACAACACCAGACGGTTGCCGCCGATGGTCATAATATCGCCGGTTCGGTTTGGCCGACATAATGTCAATGCCTGCTCAACCCGAATGCCCGGCACCGGGCGCAGCGCGACCAGAACGCCTTTCCCGTCGGCGGGGAGCAGCGTATTGCTCATCATCGTATGGACGGCATCGCAGAAGGTATCCCACGGCTGAAAACCGCGCAGTTTCAACGGCTGCGTCATCGACAGCAGCGTGGTGATATCTTCCGGTACGTAACGGCTGAACTGCTGTCCCTGAACGCTTTCAATAAGTGTCAGACAGCGTGAAAGCGGAGCGTTCCAGGGAATGATCATATTGGCGCCGCAACCCAGCAGCAGGCGCTCATCGGTGGCACGCAAACTGGCGATATTTTCGCGCACGACAATTTTCAGCGCGCTTCCCCGCTGGCGCCGCAAAGTATGAATGCGACGAGCAAGCGGCTCGATTTGGTTATTCTGTGTGAGAGAAAAAATAATCGTCGCGGCCTGCGCCGTGCGCGCGTCGTTGAACAGCGCTTCGTTATTGTCGAAAAGCGCCCAGTGTTCCGAGAGCGGCGGCGCGCCTTCAAGGACGGCGACGTGGCTGAGAATGCGTTTTTCGTCGCTACGCGGCTGAATTGCCGTCTCTTCCTGATGGGATAACATCCAGCGTTCATCCTGCTGACATAGCAATAACTGCTGTCGGGCGCTGACGCCTTTTTCGTTACACCAGAAGGCAATATCGAACAAATGTTGATCGCCCTGAAAACGTAAACTGGCGAGGCCGAAAAGTGAGCGATACTCGCCCATCAACAACGAGGATTGTTTATCACTATTATGACAAGGGTTAATAACCAACAATGAACAGTGATGAAAGCGAGTCCATTTATTCATTTTTTCCAGCCATTTATGCAGGCTTTCTGACGTTATATTCCGCCACGTGTTATTTGTACAAATAAGAATGAAAAAGTAATGCGTCGGGTTGACAGAACAAAGTAAATCGTGGGCCAAAGAGTATAGCCCTTTTTCTGAATCCGGCATGGTAAATAAGCGGATTTTCTCCGGACCGTGAGATTCATCTAATTTGATTACTTTGCCAGGATCGCCTTCCATGCCGATGACGGCGACGTTTGCATTCTCCGTTTGTGACGCAATCGTTTGATTCACCAGACTGATGGCATCTTGCTGGCGATCGGCGTTAACCCACCAGACACCGCCGGTTGGCATATGGCGCAGTTCATCCCATAATGATGAGATGCCGAGAGAAAATACGGGGTCCACAGTGTCCCTCATGTCACTATTTTAACTATTTATCAGTTTACTAGCGAAAGCACAGAAATAAACCTAACATTGAAATTAAAACGCATCAGATTTAGCATGTGAATCAATTTGTCCGGCAGGATGCCCTGTAACTCTGCGCTTTGCATTTTTACACATTATAAATGATGCCACGGAAAGACGAAAAATGCGCGTTCTCCCGTATTGACGACGGGGCGTAATGTTGCCAGTGAGAAATATTTAAAAGGGAGCAACCAGAATGTATAACAATGAACCTGGCGCTCAGTCCGATCCAACGTTGGGCTACACTTTTCAAAATGATTTTCTGGCATTAAGCCAGGCGTTTTCACTACCCGAAATAGATTATACCGATATTTCCCAACGCGAACAGTTGGCGGCGGCGATTAAAAGATGGCCGCTCCTGGCTGAATTTGCGCAACAACATTAAGGAAGCCATAAATGGCGATTCTGGGATTGCAGGGCGTACGCGGTGGGGTGGGAACCACATCTATCACCTCAGCACTCGCCTGGGCGTTACAAATCTTAGGGGAAAATGTCCTGGTGATTGACGCCAGCCCCGATAACCTGCTGCGCATGTCGTTTAACGTCGACTTCGTCCATCAGGGCGGTTGGGCGCGATCGTTGCTGGACGGCCATGACTGGCGTGATGCCGGGTTACGTTATACCTCGCAGCTTGATCTGCTGCCGTTTGGACAGCTCACCACGAAAGAGCGGGAAAATCCGCAGGCCTGGCAGGAGACGCTGGGAGAGATCGGATCTGCTATCCAGGCGCTGAAAGCGAGCGGGCGTTATAGCTGGATTTTACTGGACTTACCCTACGGCGCGTCACCACTGACACGGCAGTTGGTGAGCCTCTGCGACCATACGCTGGCGGTAGCCAGGGTTGACACCAACTGCCATATTCGCCTTCATCAACAGGCGTTGCCTGCCGGAGCGCATATTCTGATCAATGACTTACGCATCGGCAGCCAGTTACAAGACGATCTGTACCAGGTCTGGCTGCAAAGCCAGCGCCGATTGCTGCCTATGGTGATCCATCGCGATGAGGCGATGGCGGAGTGCATGGCGTCGAAACAACCGTTAGGCGAGTATCGCAGCGATTCGTTGGCCGCCGAAGAGGTGTTAACGCTGGCGAACTGGTGCCTGTTGCACGATGCGGGAGACAAAACGTCCGCCAGGAGCCCGCGATGAGCGCCCTTTCCCGGTGGCTGCTTATCCCGCCGGTCAGCGCGCGTTTGAGCGAGCGCTATCAGGGTTACCGCCGCCACGGCGCGTCGCCATTTAGCGCAGCGCTCGGCTGCCTGTGGACGATTCTGGCGTGGATAGTGTTTCCGCTTGAGCATCCGCGCTGGCAGCGTATTCGCGCCGGGCATAAAGCGCTTTATCCGCATATTAACGCCGCCCGCCCGCGCCCGCTGGACCCGGCTCGATATCTCATTCAGACCCTCTGGCTGGTAATGATCTCGTCGGCTAAAGAACGTCATGAACCGCGCTGGCGGTCATTTGCGCGCTTGCAGGGCGTTCGTGGACGTTACCATCAATGGATGGATACCTTACCGGAGCGGGTGCGCCAAAAGACAACGCACCTGGAAAAGGAAAAAGAACTGGGACATCTTAGCAACGGCGCCCGACGTTTTATTCTGAGCGTTATCGTGACCTTTTCACTGATACTGGCGCTGATCTGTATTACGCAGCCATTTAACCCGCTATCGCAATTTATCTTTCTGCTGTTGCTGTGGGGCGTTGCGCTATTGGTACGACGTATGCCGGGACGCTTTTCCGCGCTGATGCTCATCGTGCTGTCGCTAACGGTCTCCTGTCGTTATATCTGGTGGCGCTATACCTCGACGCTAAATTGGGACGACCCGGTCAGTCTGGTGTGTGGACTGATTTTGCTGTTTGCGGAAACCTACGCCTGGATTGTGCTGGTGCTGGGGTACTTCCAGGTGGTGTGGCCGTTAAATCGTCAACCGGTGCCGTTGCCGAAAGAGATGTCGCAGTGGCCGACAGTGGATATTTTTGTGCCGACCTATAACGAAGACCTTAACGTGGTCAAAAATACCATTTACGCTTCGCTTGGCATTGACTGGCCGAAAGACAAGCTGAATATCTGGATTCTTGATGACGGCGGGCGAGAATCATTTCGTCAGTTTGCCCGACATGTTGGCGTGCATTACATTGCCCGCGCCACGCATGAACACGCCAAAGCCGGCAACATCAACAATGCGCTAAAACACGCGAAAGGCGAGTTTGTGGCGATCTTCGATTGCGACCATGTGCCGACGCGCTCGTTTCTGCAAATGACGATGGGCTGGTTCCTGAAAGAGAAACAGCTGGCGATGATGCAGACGCCGCACCACTTCTTCTCCCCGGACCCTTTTGAGCGCAACCTGGGGCGTTTTCGTAAAACGCCTAACGAAGGCACGCTGTTTTACGGGCTGGTGCAGGACGGTAACGATATGTGGGACGCCACTTTCTTTTGCGGATCGTGCGCGGTGATTCGCCGTAAGCCGCTGGATGAGATTGGCGGTATCGCCGTTGAGACGGTGACGGAAGATGCGCATACTTCGCTCCGGCTGCACCGGCGCGGTTATACCTCTGCGTATATGCGCATTCCGCAGGCGGCGGGGCTGGCGACGGAAAGCCTGTCGGCGCATATCGGGCAGCGTATTCGTTGGGCGCGGGGCATGGTGCAAATTTTCCGCCTCGATAACCCTCTGTTTGGCAAAGGCTTAAAACTGGCGCAGCGGCTGTGCTACCTCAACGCAATGTTCCATTTCTTGTCCGGCATTCCGCGCCTGATCTTTCTGACCGCGCCGCTGGCTTTTCTGCTGCTGCACGCCTATATCATTTATGCGCCTGCGTTGATGATTGCGCTATTTGTTTTACCGCACATGATCCACGCCAGCCTGACTAACTCGAAGATTCAGGGTAAGTATCGTCACTCCTTCTGGAGCGAAATCTATGAAACGGTACTGGCATGGTATATCGCGCCGCCGACTCTGGTCGCGTTGATCAATCCGCACAAAGGGAAATTTAACGTCACGGCGAAAGGCGGGCTGGTGGAAGAGAAGTACGTCGACTGGGTAATCTCGCGTCCGTATATCTTCCTTGTCTTGCTTAACCTGCTCGGTGTGGTGGTGGGCGTATGGCGATACTATTACGGGCCGGAAAATGAAATGCTGACCGTCATCGTTAGCCTGGTGTGGGTCTTCTACAACCTGGTCATTCTCGGCGGCGCGGTTGCGGTTTCGGTAGAGAGTAAACAGGTCAGGCGCGCGCATCGGGTCGAGATTGCCATGCCGGGGGCCATCGCCCGCGAAGATGGGCATTTGTTCTCCTGCACCGTACATGACTTCTCCGACGGCGGGTTAGGCATCAAGATCAACGGTCAGGCGCAGGTGCTGGAAGGGCAGAAAGTGAACCTGTTGCTTAAACGTGGGCAGCAGGAATATGTCTTTCCAACGCAGGTGGTGCGCGTGACGGGCAATGAGATAGGGCTGCAACTGATGCCGCTCACCACCAAACAACATATTGATTTTGTGCAGTGTACCTTCGCTCGCGCCGATACGTGGGCGCTTTGGCAAGATAGCTTCCCGGAAGATAAACCGCTGGAAAGCTTGCTGGATATTCTGAAGCTGGGCTTCCGCGGCTATCGCCATCTCGCGGAGTTTGCACCGCCTTCAGTAAAAGTAATTTTCCGATCGTTGACGGCGTTAATTGCCTGGATTGTATCGTTTATTCCGCGTCGCCCGGAGCGGCAAGCGGCGATACAGCCGTCGGATCGGGTTATGGCTCAGGCTCAACAATGATGATAATGCGATGAAAAGAAAATTGTCCTGGATTTGTGCGGCGGTAATAGGATTAAGCGCGTTTCCTGCTTTCATGACGGCGGCGGCGCCTGCTACGCCGCCATTGATAAATGCTGAACCCACCGAGCCTGCGCAGTCGCCCGCAAATCAGGCGCCCGTCGTGGCGCAAACCGCGCCTTCGCGCGAGGTCAAGCTGACCTTTGCGCAAATCGCGCCGCCGCCGGGCAGTATGGCGCTGCGTGGCGTTAACCCTAACGGCGGCATTGAATTTGGTATGCGCAGCGATGAAGTGGCGTCGAAAGCGGTGCTGAATCTGGAATATACGCCGTCGCCATCGCTCCTGCCGGTTCAGTCGCAGCTTAAGGTTTATCTCAATGATGAACTGATGGGCGTACTGCCGGTGACAAAAGAGCAGTTGGGGAAAAAGACGCTGGCGCAGGTACCTATCAATCCGCTATTTATCACCGACTTTAACCGGGTACGGCTGGAGTTTGTCGGCCATTATCGCGACGTATGTGAAAACCCGGCCAGCAGTACTCTGTGGTTGGACATCGGACGAAATAGCGCTCTGGATCTGACCTATAACATGCTGGCGGTGAATAACGATCTGTCCCACTTCCCGGTGCCGTTTTTCGATCCGCGGGATAACCGTCCGGTGACGTTGCCAATAGTGTTTGCTGACGTGCCGGATCTGGCGCAGCAGCAGGCGGCTTCTATTGTCGCGTCCTGGTTTGGCTCGCGGGCGGGCTGGCGCGGTCAGCGCTTCCCGGTGTTGTATAACCACCTGCCGGATCGCAATGCGATCGTGTTCGCCACCAACGATCGACGCCCCGATTTCCTGCGCGATCATCCTGCGGTTAACGCGCCGGTTATCGAGATGATGAACCATCCGGATAATCCGTATGTGAAGTTGCTGGTCGTATTTGGTCGTGATGATAAAGATCTGTTGCAGGCGGCAAAAGGTATTGCGCAAGGGAATATTCTCTTTCGTGGCTCCAGCGTGGTAGTCAACGATGTAAAACCGCTACTGGCGCGCAAGCCGTACGATGCGCCGAACTGGGTGCGTACCGATCGCCCGGTCACCTTTGGCGAACTGAAAACCTATGAAGAGCAGCTCCAGTCGAGTGGGCTGGAGCCGGCGCCCATCAACGTTTCTTTGAATCTGCCGCCGGACCTCTATTTGCTGCGTAGCAACGGTATTGATATGGATCTCAACTACCGTTATACCTCGCCGCCGACCAAAGACAGTTCGCGGCTGGATATCAGCCTGAATAACCAGTTCCTGCAAGCCTTTAGCCTTAACAGTACGCAAGAAACTAATCGACTCCTGTTGCGCTTGCCGGTACTTCAGGGATTGCTGGATGGTAAAACGGATGTGTCGATTCCGGCCCTAAAACTGGGGGCGATGAACCAGCTACGTTTTGACTTCCAGTACATGAACCCGATGCCGGGCGGGTCGGTGGACAACTGTATTACCTTCCAGTCGGTACCGAATCATGTGGTGATAGGGGATGACTCCACTATCGATTTTTCGAAATATTACCACTTTATCGCGATGCCGGATTTACGCGCGTTCGCCAATGCCGGTTTCCCATTCAGCCGGATGGCCGACCTGTCTGACACCCTGGCGGTGATGCCGAAGACCCCAACCGAAGCGCAAATGGAAACGCTGCTGAATACGGTCGGTGCCATTGGCGGGCAGACCGGTTTCCCGGCAATTAATCTGACAATCACCGATGATAGCGCTCAGATCGCTGACAAAGACGCCGATCTGCTGATTATTGGCGCTATTCCGGACAAGCTAAAAGACGATAAGCGTATCGATCTGTTGGTGCAGGCGACACAAAGCTGGGTAAAAACCCCAATGCGGCAGACCGCTTTCCCGTCGATTATGCCGGATGAAGCCGATCGCGCGGCGGATGCGCAGTCCACCGTCACCTCCAGCGGTCCGATGGCGGCGGCGGTGGGCTTCCAGTCGCCGTTTAATGATCAGCGCAGCGTGATTGCTCTGCTGGCCGACAGCCCGCGCGGCTACCAGCTACTGAACGACGCCATGAACGACAGCGGTAAACGCGCCGCGATGTTTGGTTCCGTGGCGGTGATCCGCGAGTCCGGCGTTCACAGTCTGCGCGTTGGCGATATCTATTACGTCGGACATCTGCCGTGGTTTGAGCGGCTGTGGTATGCGCTGGCGAATCACCCGGTGCTGCTGGCGGTACTGGCGGCCCTCAGCGTGATATTACTGGCGTGGGTATTGTGGCGTCTGCTACGTATTCTCAGTCGCCGTCGTCTCGACCCAGACCATGAGTAATGCATGATGACTATGCTGCGCGGATGGATAACGATTATCGTCATGCTGACGGCAATAAATGCGCAGGCGGCCTGTAGCTGGCCTGCGTGGGAGCAGTTCAAGAAAGACTACATTAGCCAGCAGGGACGCGTTATCGATCCGGGCGATGCGCGAAAAATTACCACCTCCGAAGGGCAAAGCTACGCTATGTTCTTTGCCCTGGCGGCGAACGATCGACCGGCGTTCGCGCAACTGTTTAACTGGACGCAAAATAATCTGGCGCAGGGATCGCTGCGTGAACATCTGCCCGCCTGGCTGTGGGGACAAAAAGATCCCGACACCTGGTCGGTGCTGGACAGCAACTCCGCGTCCGACGGCGATATCTGGATGGCATGGTCGCTGCTGGAGGCCGGTCGTCTGTGGAAAGAGACGCGTTATACCGAAGTGGGCACGGCGTTGTTAAAGCGCATCGCCCGCGAAGAGGTCGTGAATGTGCCGGGGCTGGGCTCAATGCTGCTACCTGGCAAAATCGGCTTTGCCGAGGCGAATAGCTGGCGTTTTAACCCAAGCTATCTGCCGCCGCAGTTGGCGCAATACTTTAGCCGTTTTGGCGCGCCGTGGTCGACGCTACGGGAAACCAATTTGCGGCTTTTGCTGGAAACCGCGCCGAAAGGTTTCTCGCCGGACTGGGTGCGTTATAAAAGCAAGCAAGGCTGGCAGTTGAAAGCGGAAAAGACGCTGATCAGTAGCTACGATGCGATTCGCGTCTATTTATGGGCGGGAATGATGCATGATGGCGATCCGCAAAAAGCGCGTTTACTGGCGCGATTTAAACCGATGGCGACGTTAACCATAAAAAACGGCGTTCCACCGGAAAAAGTTGATGTCGCCAGCGGGAACGCACAAGGGACGGGGCCGGTCGGGTTTTCCGCCGCCTTACTGCCTTTCCTGCAAAATCGCGATGCTCAGGCCGTGCAGCGACAGCGGGTCACAGACCATTTTCCTGGCAGCGATGCCTATTACAACTATGTGCTGACTCTCTTTGGACAAGGCTGGGATCAGCACCGTTTTCGCTTCACCGTCAAAGGTGAATTATTACCTGACTGGGGCCAGGAATGCGTAAGTTCACGTTAAGTCTCATGCACGCTTTTTTGCCGGATGGCGGTCGAAATGCCTTACCCGGTAAAAGGGGCATTTATCGGGCATTGTTGGGTTTATCGCTTGGTATGGCGCTAACTCCGCTTGCCGACGCAGCGACCTCCGCGCAGCAACAGTTGCTGGAGCAGGTTCGGCTGGGAGAGGCCATGCACCGTGAGGACTTAGTCCGTCAGTCGCTCTATCGGCTGGAACTGATCGACCCAAATGATCCACAGGTTATCGCCGCCCGTTTCCGCTATCTGTTGCGGCAGGGGGATAGCGACGGGGCGCAGAAGCTACTTGACCGGCTGGCGCAACTGGCGCCGGAGTCGACGGCGTATCAATCTTCCCGCACCGCGATGCTGCTCTCCACGCCGCAAGGACGCCAGTCTTTGCAGGAGGCGCGTTTACTGGCGACGACCGGCCATACTGAGCAAGCGATCGCCAGCTACGACAAGCTGTTTAAAGGTTATCCGCCGGAGGGCGAACTGGCGGTCGAATACTGGACGACCGTGGCGAAATTGCCCGCCCGCCGTCACGAAGCGATTAACCAGTTACAGAAAATCAATGCCGTCAGCCCGGGTAATAACGCTCTGCAAAATGCGCTGGCGCAACTGTTGTTCGCCAGCGGGCGGCGCGATGAGGGATTCGCGGTGCTAAAACAGATGGCGAAATCCAGTACGGGACGCGGCGCGGCCTCCGCCATCTGGTACCAGCAGATAAAAGATCTCCCGGTGAGCGACGCCAGCGTAAAAGCGTTGCAAGACTATCTGACGCAGTTTAGCGAAGGCGATAGCGTGTCTGCCGCTCGCACCCAGCTTAGCGAGCAACAAAAAGAGTTAGCCGATCCGGCGTTCCGCGCGCGCTCGCAAGGCATCGCGGCGGTTAATGCCGGAGAAGGCGGTAACGCCATTGCGCAATTGCAGCAGGCGGTGAGCGCCCGGCAGGACGATAGCGAGGCGGTTGGTGCGCTGGGGCAGGCATACTCACAGCGTGGCGATCGCGCCCGCGCCGTCGCGCAGTTTGAAAAGGCGCTGGCGATGGCGCCGCACAGCAGCAGCCGCGATAAGTGGGAGAGTCTGCTGAAGGTCAATCGCTACTGGCTGTTAATTCAGCAGGGCGACGCCGCCTTAAAGGCTAATAATCTGGCCCAGGCGGAGCGTTTCTATCAGCAGGCGCGAGCGGTGGATAACACTGACAGCTACGCGGTGCTGGGGCTGGGGGATGTGGCGATGGCGCGCCAAGATAATGCCGCCGCCGAACGTTATTATCAGCAGACGCTGCGTATGGATAGCGGTAATACCAATGCTGTGCGCGGGCTGGCGAATCTCTATCGCCAGCAGTCGCCGCAAAAAGCCGCCGCGTTTATCGCTTCTCTTTCCGCCAGCCAGCGGCGCAGTATCGACGATATCGAACGCAGTCTGGAAAATGACCGTCTGGCGCAGCAGGCGGAAACGCTGGAAAGCGAGGGCGAATGGGCGCAGGCCGCTGAGCTGCACCGTCGTCGGCTGGCATTAGATCCGGGTAGCGTGTGGGTGACGTACCGACTGTCACGCGATCTGTGGCAGGCCGGGCAGCACGCCCAGGCCGATGCGCAAATGCGCTCACTGGCGCAGCAGAAGCCAAACGATCCGGAACAGGTCTATGCTTATGGGCTTTATCTTTCCGGCAGCGATCGGGACCGGGCGGCGCTGGCGCATCTCAATACCCTGCCACCCAGCCAGTGGAACAGCAATATTCAGGAACTGGCGGACCGATTGCAAAGTAACCAGGCGCTGGAAAGCGCTAACCGCTTGCGCGATAGCGGCAAAGAACGCGAAGCGGAAGCGTTGTTACGTCAGCAGCCGCCCTCTACACGCATTGCGTTAACGTTGGCGGATTGGGCGCAGCAGCGTGGCGATAATGCGGCGGCCCGCGCCGCTTATGACGCCGTTCTGGCGCGTGAACCGGGTAATGTCGATGCCATGCTGGGGCGAGTGGAAATCGACATCGCACAGGGTGATAACGCCGCGGCGCGCGCTCAACTGGCGGCGCTGCCTGCGGCGCAAATCGCCTCTATTAACATGCAGCGCCGCGTCGCACTGGCGCAGCTCCAGCTTGGCGATATCGCGGCGGCGGCGCGGACCTTCAACCGCATTACGCCGCAGGCAAAAGCACAGCCGCCATCAATGGAAAGCGCGATGGTATTGCGTGACGCCGCCGATTTTCAGGCGCAAACGGGCGAGCCGCAGCGGGCGCTGGAGACCTACAAAGATGCCATGGTCGCGGCGGCGATTACGCCGGTTCGTCCACAGGATAACGATACCTTTACCCGACTGACGCGCAATGATGAAAAAGATGACTGGTTAAAACGCGGCGTGCGTAGCGATGCGGCGGAGTTGTACCGTCAGCAGGATCTCAATGTCACGTTGGCGCACGATTATTGGGGGTCGAGCGGTACTGGCGGCTACTCCGATCTGAAGGCGCATACTACGATGCTTCAGGTGGATGCGCCCTGGTCGGACGGACGGGCGTTCTTTCGTACTGATATGGTTAATATGGATGTTGGCCGCTTCTCTACGGATGCGGATGGGAAATACGATAATAACTGGGGCACCTGTACGCTGGAGAAATGCAGTGGACACCGTAGCCAGGCCGATACGGGCGCGAGCGTGGCAGTCGGCTGGCAGAATGAGACCTGGCGTTGGGATATCGGCACGACGCCGATGGGCTTTAATGTCGTTGATGTGGTCGGCGGCGTGAGCTATAGCGACGATATCGGGCCGTTGGGTTATACCCTGAACGCGCATCGTCGCCCGATCTCCAGTTCGTTGCTGGCGTTTGGCGGGCAAAAGGATGCCACCAGCAATACCGGCACCAAATGGGGCGGCGTACGGGCCAACGGCGGCGGCGTCAGTCTCAGCTATGATAAAGGCGAAGCAAACGGCGTTTGGGCGTCGCTCAGCGGCGACCAGTTGAGCGGTAAAAATGTGGAAGATAACTGGCGCGTGCGCTGGATGACCGGTTATTACTATAAGGTGATTAACGAGAATAACCGCCGCGTTACCGTTGGGCTGAATAACATGATCTGGCATTACGACAAGGATTTGAGCGGTTATTCACTGGGTCAGGGCGGTTATTATAGCCCGCAGGAATACCTGTCGTTTGCGGTGCCGGTGATGTGGCGGCAGCGTACGGAAAACTGGTCGTGGGAGTTAGGCGGCTCGGTATCCTGGTCGCACTCCCGTACCCGTACCATGCCGCGTTATCCGCTGATGAATTTGATCCCGGCGGAGTATCAGGAGGATGCGCGTGACCAGACCAATGGCGGTGGCAGCAGCCAGGGATTTGGCTATACCGCGCGGGCGCTCATTGAACGCCGGGTCACTGCCAACTGGTTTATTGGTACGGCAGTCGATATTCAGCAGGCGAAAGACTATACCCCCAGTCATCTGCTGCTGTATGTCCGTTATTCCGCAGCAGGCTGGCAGGGGGATATGGATTTACCGCCGCAGCCTCTGGTGCCTTATGCTGACTGGTAATCATTGTGTCAGGCCTACGTATTGATATGCGCCGTAGGCCTGAGAAGCGCAGAGCCATCAGACGCTATCATTAACCGTTATTCAGAAAAGTCCTTTTCAGATACGGCCTCTCTTAATGCTGCTGCAATCGGGTATACTCAGGCGGCAGTCCGGGATATCCAGGGAGAGTCAATTTGCGCGTCAGCCGCTCGTTAACAATTAAACAGATGGCAATGGTTGCGGCCGTTGTCATGGTGTTTGTTTTTGTCTTTTGCACCGTTCTGTTGTTCCATCTGGTGCAGCAGAACCGCTACAACACGGCTACGCAACTGGAAAGCATCGCGCGATCCGTCCGGGAACCCCTTTCTTCCGCGATTTTAAAAGCGGATCTCCCCGGCGCGGAAACCATTCTGGAAAGTATTAAACCTGCGGGCGTGGTGAGTCGCGCCGATGTGGTATTGCCGAATCAGTTCCAGGCGTTGCGCAAGCGCTTTATTCCTGAACGCCCCGTCCCGGTCACGGTGACGCGTCTCTTCGAACTGCCGGTACAAATTTCTCTGCCGGTTTATTCGCTGGAGCGTCCCGCCAATCCGCAACCTCTGGCCTACCTTGTATTGCAGGCGGATTCGTACCGTATGTATAAGTTCGTCATGAGCGCGCTCTCTACGTTAGTGACCATTTACTTACTTTTATCGCTAATCCTGACGGTGGCCATCGCCTGGTGCGTAAACCGCCTGATTGTGCACCCGCTGCGCAAAATTGCCCGGGAGCTGAATGACATTCCGCAGCAAGAGCTTATCGGGCATCAGTTGGCGTTGCCGCGTCTGCATCAGGATGATGAGATTGGGATGCTGGTGCGCAGCTATAACCTCAACCAGCAGCTTATGCAGCGTCAAAGCGAGGAGCAAACGGACAACGCGATGCGTTTTCCGGTTTCCGATCTTCCCAATAAAGCCTTTTTAATGGCGCTGCTGGAACAGGTTGTCACCCGCCAACAGACCACCGCGCTTATCATCGTGACGTGTGAAACTTTGCGTGACACAGCAGGCGTGCTGCAAGAAACGCAGCGGGAGATTCTATTGCTGACGCTGGTTGAGAAGCTGAAGTCGGTGCTGGCGCCGCGCATGGTGCTTACGCAGGTCAGCGGGTATGACTTTGCCATTATCGCCCACGGCGTAAAAGAGCCGTGGCACGCCATCACATTAGGTCAGCAAATACTCACTATCATTAATGAGCGGCTTCCCATCCAAAGTATTCAACTACGCCCAAGCTGCAGTATTGGCATCGCGATGTATTATGGCGATCTGACCGCTGAACAGCTTTATGGTCGTGCCGTCTCCGCCGCGTTTACCTCGCGTCGGAAGGGTAAAAATCAGATCCAGTTCTTTGACCCGGCGCAGATGGAGGCCGCTCAACAGCGCCTTACCGAAGAGAGCGATATCCTTACCGCGCTGGATAACCATCAATTCGCCATTTGGCTACAGCCGCAGGTCGAGATGCGCAGCGGCAACGTCATAAGCGCTGAAGCCTTGTTACGTATGCAGCAGCAGGACGGTAGCTGGGAATTACCGGAGGGGCTGATTGAGCGCATTGAATCCTGCGGCCTGATGGTCACGGTGGGCTATTGGGTGCTGGAAGAGTCCTGTCGCCAGCTTGCCGCCTGGCAGGAGCGCGGCGTGACATTGCCGCTTTCCGTCAATCTTTCCGCGTTACAGCTCATGCACCCAGGCATGGTGTCGGAGCTGCTGGAATTGTTAAACCGCTATCGTATTCAATCGGGTACGCTGATTCTTGAGGTCACTGAAAGCCGCCGTATCGACGATCCACACGCTGCCGTCGCCATCTTACGTCCGTTACGTAATGCTGGCGTGCGTATTGCGCTGGATGATTTTGGCATGGGCTACGCGGGGCTGCGCCAGTTACAGCATATGAAGTCGTTACCGGTCGATATCCTTAAAATTGATAAAATGTTTGTCGATGGGTTACCGGATGATCACAGTATGGTAACGGCGATTATCCTGATGGCCCGCAGTCTTAATTTACAATTGATTGCCGAGGGCGTGGAGAACGAGGCGCAGCGCGCGTGGCTGGAACAGGCTGGGGTTGACGTGGCGCAAGGCTTCCTGTTTGCTCGCCCCGTTCCCGCGGATATCTTTGAAGAACGGTATCTGCCGCACGTAAATCCTGATTACAAAAGTTAAAAAAGGTCGCGCTTGTGCGAGCCAGCTCAAACTTTTTAACATTTTTGTTTCAATTATGATCCTGGCGCATTTCTGTCATGTTGTGTGGGTGTTATTTTAAGGCCGCAGGTTACTCATAACCTTACAAGACCTGTGGTTTTTACTTCAAGGACACCCTATGAAAACCTCTCTGTTCAAAAGTCTTTATTTTCAGGTCCTGACAGCAATCGCCATTGGTATTCTCCTTGGCCATTACTATCCTGAACTGGGCGCACAAATGAAACCGCTTGGCGACGCGTTCGTTAAGCTCATTAAGATGATCATCGCTCCTGTCATTTTCTGTACTGTCGTGACGGGCATCGCAGGCATGGAAAGCATGAAAGCGGTGGGCCGTACCGGCGCGGTAGCGCTGCTTTACTTTGAAATTGTCAGTACGATTGCGCTGATTATCGGTCTTATCATCGTTAACGTCGTGCAACCTGGCGCCGGGATGAACGTCGATCCGGCAACGCTGGATGCGCAGGCGGTGGCCGTTTATGCCGCACAAGCCAAGGAGCAGGGCATTATTGCCTTTCTGATGGATGTCATACCGGGCAGCGTGATCGGCGCGTTTGCCAGCGGCAACATTCTGCAGGTCTTACTGTTTGCGGTGTTGTTTGGTTTTGCGCTGCACCGTTTGGGCAGCAAAGGCCAGCTAATTTTCAATGTGATTGAGA
Organism: Salmonella sp. FC25216; assembly: GCF_057751355.1. Classification (NCBI taxonomy): domain Bacteria; kingdom Pseudomonadati; phylum Pseudomonadota; class Gammaproteobacteria; order Enterobacterales; family Enterobacteriaceae; genus Salmonella; species Salmonella sp. FC25216. The sequence continues at coordinate 214,858 of NZ_JBDGON010000004.1, forward strand.
GTTTTTCGCAGGTCATTTTCGGCATTATCAACATGATCATGCGCCTGGCGCCGATTGGCGCATTTGGCGCGATGGCTTTCACCATCGGTAAATACGGCGTCGGTTCTCTGGTGCAACTGGGGCAGCTCATTATCTGCTTCTATATCACCTGTATTCTCTTCGTGGTGGTGGTACTGGGGACGATTGCACGGGTAACGGGCTTTAGCATTTTTAAATTTATTCGCTATATCCGGGAAGAATTACTCATTGTACTCGGCACCTCCTCTTCCGAGTCAGCGCTGCCGCGTATGCTCGATAAGATGGAAAAACTGGGGTGCCGTAAGTCGGTGGTTGGACTGGTGATCCCGACGGGGTATTCGTTCAACCTCGATGGCACCTCTATCTACCTGACGATGGCGGCGGTGTTTATCGCCCAGGCGACCAATAGCCATATGGATATCTTCCACCAGATAACGTTGCTGGTCGTGCTGCTGCTCTCGTCAAAAGGCGCCGCAGGCGTGACCGGAAGCGGCTTTATCGTGCTGGCGGCCACTATCTCCGCCGTTGGACATTTACCGGTTGCGGGACTGGCGTTAATCCTCGGTATCGACCGCTTTATGTCCGAAGCGCGCGCGCTGACTAACCTGGTGGGTAACGGCGTGGCGACGGTGGTGGTTGCCAAATGGGTGAAAGAGTTAGATCACCAAAAGCTGGACGATGTGCTTAATAATCGTGCGCCGGATGGCAAAACGCACGAAATTTCCTCCTAATCTCGCCACTTATGCCCGTAGTCCCTTCCAGGACTGCGGGTGTTTGCGCATAATTGACCCCTGCGCCCAAAGCATACAGCATGATGCTTAGGGATTATTTCACTTCTTCCGTGACATTTTTAGGTTCTTGCGGTCTAACACGAAGTGTTTTTACGTCATATTCAGGCACCCCTGCCGGGGCTGTCTTTTTATTACCAGGATTGTTGATCAGGGGTTCACATGCAGGGCACAAAAATTCGACTCTTAGCGGGCAGTCTGTTGATGTTGGCCTCTGCCGGCTATGTGCAGGCAGATGCGCTCCAGCCCGATCCGGCATGGCAACAGGGGACGCTGGCTAATGGGTTACAGTGGCAAGTGTTGGCTACGCCTCAGCGCCCCAGCGATCGTATTGAAGTTCGTCTGCAGGTTAATACCGGTTCGCTCACCGAAAGTACGCAACAGAGCGGGTTCAGCCATGCGATTCCCCGTATCGCGCTGACGCAAAGCGGTGGTCTGGATGCCGCACAGGCACGTTCTTTATGGCAGCAAGGGTTTGATCCTAAACGTCCCATGCCGCCCGTTATTGTTTCTTATGATTCCACGCTCTATAACCTCAGTTTACCCAATAACCGTAACGATCTGCTGAAAGAAGCGCTGACCTATCTGGCTAATGTTTCCGGTAAATTAACCATTACGCCAGAGACGGTGAATCATGCGTTAAGCAGCGAAGATATGGTCGCGACGTGGCCAGCAGATACTAAAGAGGGCTGGTGGCGTTATCGGCTGAAAGGGTCGGCGTTATTGGGGCACGATCCTGCCGAACCGTTAAAGCAGCCGGTAGACGCGGCCAAAATTCAGTCTTTCTATGAAAAATGGTACACCCCGGATGCCATGACGCTGATTATTGTCGGCAACATTGATGCGCGCTCCGTCGCCGAGCAAATCAATAAAACGTTCGGTACGCTGAAAGGTAAACGCGAAGCGCCCGCCCCAGTGCCGACGCTTTCGCCGCTGCGGGCGGAGTCAGTGAGCATTATGACCGATGCGGTGCGCCAGGATCGTCTCTCCATTATGTGGGATACGCCGTGGCAACCGATTCGCGAATCGGCGGCGCTGTTGCGTTACTGGCAGGCGGATCTGGCGCGCGAAGCGCTGTTCTGGCATATCCAGCAGGAGCTCACTAAAAATAACGCGAAAGATATTGGTCTGGGGTTTGACTGCCGGGTTCTATTTCTGCGCGCGCAGTGCGCCATCAATATTGAATCACCTAATGATAAGCTCAATACCAATTTGAGCCTGGTGGCGAATGAACTGGCGAAAGTACGCGATAAGGGTCTGTCGGAAGAGGAGTTTACTGCTCTGGTGGCGCAGAAGAATCTCGAATTGCAAAAGCTGTTCGCGACCTACGCTCGTACCGATACCGACATTTTGACTGGACAGCGTATGCGCTCGTTGCAGAATCAGGTGGTGGATATCGCGCCGGAGCAGTATCAGAAGCTGCGCCAGAATTTCCTCAACAGCCTGACCGTCGATATGCTCAATCAGAATCTACGTCAGCAGCTATCGCAGGAGATGGCATTAATTTTGCTGCAACCGCAAGGCGAGCCGGAATTTAATATGAAGGCGTTAAAGGCGACGTGGGATGAAATCATGGCCCCGGCGACTGCCGCCGCTGTTGAAACGGATGAGGCGCATCCGGAAGTGACGGATACGCCGGCGGCACAGTAACCTGCCGCCCGTCGGCCCGAGCCCTGTGTAAAATGCCGGATGGCGGCGTGACCGCCTTATCCGGCACAGGCACAACGTTCACGCAGGTCCGGTAAGCGCCGCGCCATCGGGCAAAAGCGAATGACTTACTGCGGCATCGCGTCGTGCGGAATAATCGCCCCACGGTACTGAATCACCGTGCTGGCCGTCAGGTGCCCACGCTTCGCGGCATCCGTCGCGCTGCCGCCCGACAAACGAACGGCCAGATAACCGGCGCTGAAGGAGTCGCCTGCGGCAGTGGTGTCTATCACTTTCTCTTTCGGGAGTTTGACCGCCGGAACGTCAATGAGCGCCTCGCCCTGAATCGAGACCAGGCAAGAGTCCGCCCCGCGTTTTACCACCACTTCCTGTACGCCTGCCGCATGGGTGCGGGCAATGACCTCTTCCACCGCTTTCTTACCCCATAGCGCGTCTTCATCGTCCAGCGTCAGGAAGGCGATATCGGTACATTCCAGCATCTTTTGATAGACCTGCTGCGTTTCTTCGCGACTTGTCCATAAACGCGGGCGATAGTTATTATCAAAAATCACTTTTCCGCCGTTGTCGCGGCATTCACGCAATAAAGACAGCAGCTTATCACGGCTGGCCGGGCTTAAAATCGCGAGGCTGATGCCGCTCAGGTAGAGGTAATCGAAGGTCGCCAGCGACTTACAGATAGCCGCCGTCTGCTCGCTCTCCAGCCAGAATTTCGCCGCCGCTTCGTTACGCCAGTAGTAGAAGGTACGTTCGCCAGTGTCGTCGGTTTCGATGTAATAGAGACCTGGCAGACGATTTTCCATCCGCTGCGTTAGCGATGTATCCACATTTTCATGCTGCCACGCCTCCAGCATCTGTTGGCTGAAACTGTCGGTACCCAGCGCCGTCACATAGTGAACGGTCAAGGCGGCAGAATCGACCTGACGGGCAATATAAATGGAGGTATTCAACGTGTCGCCGCCGAAGCCGCGCTGAACATCAGCGCCTTTCTGCGACAGTTCAATCATGCATTCGCCAATCACGGCAATCTTTTTAGACATAGTCGTGAACCTGATCTGTAAAAATTAGCGTTAGTGTGCGCTGTGGATGTTTAGTGGTCAATCATATTAAAACATCGTTCCATTATTTTTTTGAGCCAAAACGTATTTCTGACAGGTTTTCGTGACCTGTTTTTATTTTGCCTGGGACCGAGGGTAAAGTTCTCTGCCTGAACGCCGATAACCTTTGACGAGTCCGGACAGTCACACTCCCATTAACAGGACAACTGAGATGATAAAGCAGGTTATCCAGCAGCTAAACGTTCCTGATGCAGGTATAGAGAACTTGCAGGAACGGCGCTATTGGCTGCAATGCGAGCGTGCCTATACTTACCAGCCGATATACCAGACGAATGGCCGTCTGATGGCGGTTGAACTTCTGACTGTCGTAACCCATCCTGATAACCCTTCCAGACGTATTGCCCCGGATCGTTATTTTGCGGAATTAGCGGTTCGACACCGCATTGACGTAGTGAAAGAACAACTTCATCAGCTTGAACAAAAAGCGGATTTTTTCACTTGTCATCACTTATTGGCATCGGTCAATGTCGACGGCCCTACGCTGATTGCCATGCGACAACAGCCGGACATTCTGGCAACGATGGAACGCTTACCCTGGCTGCGTTTCGAGCTGGTGGAACATATTCGTTTGCCAAAAGACTCCTCTTTCGCCTCGATGTGTGAGTTCGGCCCGCTATGGCTGGATGATTTTGGTACTGGTATGGCCAACTTTTCAGCGCTGAGCGAAGTGCGGTATGACTATATTAAAGTGGCGCGAGATCTGTTCGTCATGCTGCGTCAGACCCCGGAGGGGCGCAACCTGTTCATTCTGCTGCTGCAACTGATGAACCGCTACTGCCGCGGCGTTATTGTCGAAGGCGTGGAAACGCTGGAAGAGTGGCGTGATGTACAGCGCTCACCCGCCTTTGCCGCCCAGGGCTATTTTCTTTCCCGACCCGTGCCGCTGATATCGCTCGAAGAGGTAATTTTGACCTTGTAACGCCAGACTGTTCCCCGTAATACGTGGTATTACGAGGCGCGGTCGTCCTCCTTTTTCGTCTGACTGGACTATCTTTAGGACAGGCAAGGGAAGAAGTGAGGAAATAACACATGACTAAAGCAGGCAAAATAACCGCCGCCATCACAGGGACTTTCTTGTTGTTGATCGTCATAGTGATTGTGTTGATCGCAACATTTGACTGGAACCGCCTCAAACCGACCATCAACCAGAAAGTCTCTACCGAATTGAACCGGCCTTTCGCTATTCGAGGCGATGTAGGTGTGGTGTGGGAACGCCAAAAACAGGAGACCGGCTGGCGAAGCTGGGTACCGTGGCCACATGTTCATGCGGAAGACGTCATTCTCGGCAATCCGCCGGATATTCCGGAAGTAACGATGGTGCATCTGCCACGCGTTGAGGCGACACTCGCCCCGCTGGCGCTCCTGACCAAAACCGTCTGGCTGCCGTGGATCAAACTGGTGAAACCCGACGCGCGTCTTATTCGCCTGTCCGAGAAAACCAATAACTGGACCTTTAACCTCGCGCAAGACGAGAATACGGACCCCAATGCTAAACCTTCCGCCTGGTCCTTCCGGCTGGATAATATTCTCTTCGACCAGGGGCGAATCGCGATCGATGATAAGGTCAGCAAAGCGGATATCACTATACTGATAGATCCGTTGGGCAAACCGTTGCCGTTCAGCGAAGTGACGGGAACGAAAGGCAAAGAGGACAAATCCAGCGTGGGCGACTATGTCTTCGGCCTGAAAGCGCAGGGGCGTTATAACGGGGAGCCGTTGACCGGTACGGGGAAAATAGGCGGTATGCTGGCGCTACGCAGCGAAAGTACGCCTTTTCCTGTGCAGGCCGATTTCCGCTCTGGCAATACGCGGGTGGCTTTTAGCGGCGTGGTGAACGAACCAATGAAAATGGGCGGTGTCGATCTGCGGCTTAAATTCTCTGGCGATTCACTGGGCGATTTATATGATTTAACCGGCGTGCTGCTGCCGGATACGCCGCCGTTTGAGACCGATGGGCGATTAGTGGCGAAAATTGACGCCGAAAAGTCGTCGGTATTTGATTATCGTGGTTTTAACGGGCGTATTGGCGACAGTGATATCCACGGCTCCCTCACTTATACCACCGGTAAACCGCGTCCTAAACTGGAAGGTGAGGTCGAATCGCGCCAGTTACGACTGGCCGATCTTGGGCCGCTGATTGGCGTGGATTCCGGGAAAGGCGCTGAGCAGTCGAAACGGTCTGAACAGCGCAAAGGCGAGAAGAATGTTCAGTCGGCGGATAAAGTGTTGCCTTACGATCGCTTCGAAACCGACAAATGGGACGTCATGGACGCCGATGTCCGGTTTAAAGGCCGGCGTATTGAGCATGGCGGCAGTCTGCCGATTAGCGATCTTTCGACCCATATCATCCTGAAAAACGCCGACTTACGTCTACAGCCGCTGAAGTTTGGTCTGGCAGGCGGCAGTATTGTATCCAACATCCATCTGGAAGGGGATAAAAAGCCGATGCAGGGGCGGGCGGATATACAGGCACGTCGGCTGAAGCTTAAAGAACTGATGCCGGATGTGGAGCTGATGCAGAAAACGCTGGGCGAGCTGAACGGCGATGCGGATATTCGCGGCACGGGCAACTCGGTCGCCGCGCTGCTTGGCAACAGTAACGGTAATCTCAAATTATTGATGAATGACGGATTGATTAGCCGCAACCTGATGGAAATCGTGGGGCTGAACGTCGGCAACTATATTGTCGGGCAGATTTTTGGCGATGACGAAGTGCGGGTTAACTGCGCGGCGGCGAATCTCAATATTGCGAACGGCGTGGCGCGACCGCAAATTTTTGCTTTTGATACGGAAAATGCGCTGGTTAACGTGACCGGTACGGCGAGTTTCGCCTCTGAACAGCTTGATTTAACCGTTGATCCGGAAAGTAAGGGGATTCGTATTATTACGCTGCGATCGCCGCTTTACGTGCGCGGGACATTTAAAAATCCGCAGGCGGGCGTCAAGCCCGGTCCGCTGATTGCGCGCGGCGCGGTTGCGGCAGCGCTGGCGACGTTGGTAACGCCCGCTGCCGCGTTACTGGCGCTAATTTCGCCGTCTGAAGGCGAAGCCAACCAGTGCCGGACGATTTTAACGCAGATGAAGCAGTAACGTGAAACGTAGCGCCGGATGACGACGCAAAACGTTTTATCCGGCCTACGTCGCGCCATCCGGCCGCCCTATTACAGCGACTGGTGGCGCGTCTCATGGATTAACAGCAACGCAATCAGCGTCAGCGCCGCCATTGACGCCAGGTAAACTCCTACCGCCGCCAGCCCGTAGTGGCTTTGCAGCCATGCGGCAATATACGGCGCGACGGAAGCGCCCAGAATCGATGACACATTGTAGGAAAACGACGCGCCGGTATAGCGCACTTCCGTCGGAAACAGCTCCGGCAGTAGCGCTCCCATTGGGCCGAAGGTCAGCCCCATCAGACTCAAACCTAACAACAGGAACACGAATACCAGCGCCGGATTGCCTGAACCCAGCAGTGGGGTAAAGGCGAACAACGCGAAGAGAATGATGAGCGTGGTAATGATAACCATGCTTTTCCGACGGCCAAATGCGTCCGCCAGCAGGCCGGCGACGGGCACCATCACGCCGAAACCCATCACCGCCATCATCAGCATCCACAGTATTTCATTGCGCGGCAGGCCAAGTCCCACCGGCGCGGCGGCGGTGCTGTAAGTCATGGAATAGACGGTCATGATATAGAACAGTGTGTAGGTCGCCAGCATGATAAACGTGCCGAGAATGGTTACGCGGACATGTTTCGTCAGCAACGTGCCCAGCGGTATTTTCACCTGCTTTTTCGCTGCGGCCACTTTCGCAAACACTGGCGTTTCATGCAGCGACACGCGCACATACAGACCGATAATCACCAGCACCGCCGAGAAGATAAACGGCACGCGCCAGCCCCAGCTCATAAACTGCTCGTCGGTCAGCAGCCAGGAGAGTAACAGGAAGGTGCCATTGGCAAAAAAGAAGCCGATCGGCGCACCCAACTGCGGGAAGGAGCCATACAGCGCGCGTTTGCGCGGCGGCGCATTCTCTGTCGCCAATAACGCTGCGCCGCCCCATTCGCCGCCCAGCCCCAGCCCCTGGCCGAAACGCGCCAGCGCCAGCAGCAGCGGCGCGAAAATACCCATCGTCGCGTAGCCCGGCAACAGACCGATAATGACTGTTGAGATCCCCATCGTCAGCAGCGAAGCCACCAGCGTGACTTTGCGGCCTACCCGGTCGCCGAAATGACCGAATAGCGCAGAGCCAATCGGACGCGCCACAAACGCGATAGCGAAGGTGGCGAGCGATTGTAGCGTTGCCGCAGTGGGATCGCCCTGTGGGAAGAAGATATGGGGGAACACGATCACCGCTGCGGTGGCGTAAATATAGAAGTCGAAGAACTCAATCGCGGTGCCGATAAGCGAGGCAATAACGACTTTATTGCGTGAGTTTACCGGAACATGTTCCTGTTCATGGTCGAGTGTTGTGGCGGTTGCTTGCATACTATTTTCTTATTTTTAGCGAACGAATAGCCATATTACGCACAGCAAAAGTTATATTTCAATGTGTAACAAAAGCCAAAAATGGTCAAAAAAAGCGCAAAAAGGGGATAATGTTTAAGCCAGCCATTTTGCGTCTATGAAATGCTTCACATAATTTTAAAATTAGTGAATAAGACTGTTTTTTGGTTAAATAAAAGTTAATTACTGGATTTATATGCTGAAACAATGAGATGAGACGGAAGGACGTGCCTGATTGTACCGCTGGGTACGCTTTGCTTGCCCGGCCTGGGTCCACACAGCAGTAGGCCGAATGACGACGCCGTGCGTGCCATTCGGCAGCAAGTCACAGATTAGCGTTGCGTTTTACCCGGCATTCGCGGGTCGTCCTTGTATTCGGCGGTCGCTATCCAGGCCGCGCAGAATAACGTCAGGCGAGCAAAAAAGTAGAAGAATGCCATCAGACCGAGTACGGAGCCAAACGCCGCGCCGGAAGGCGATTTCACCAGCGATGGCAGCGTATAGGTCATAATGATTTTAATCACCTCAAAACCGATAGCGGCGATAAATGTCCCGCGAATCAACGCCTTTTTACGTGGACGATGGCGAGGCAGTCGCCAGAAAATCCAGAAAAAAAGCAGATAGTTGGCAAAAATAGAGATTGCCAGACCGATCAAATGCCAGGCTGGTTTTAACCATTCGATGCTGTCGAGATATAAGGCGGAGATAATCATCTGCTGGGCGGAACCGGCGATGGAAGTGATGGAAAGCGTAATGATTAAAGCGACCAATAATCCAATCAGTGAGATAAAATCGCGCAGATATTTGAGCCAGATTTTCTCCTGGTCCTGCGGCGTTCTCTCCCAGACGTCCCGTGACTGGGCGCGAATCGCTTCTCGCAGGTTGCCCATCCAGTTAACGCCGGAATAGAGCGCGATACCCAGTCCGACCAGCCCAACCGTGGTACGCTGTTGAACCGCCGTAGTAATCGTGTTCTTAAGCGTGGACGCCAGCGTAGGATCGCTCACATTCATCAATATCTTGCTGAAAATATCTTCCAGTAGATTAGGGTGCGAGGCGAGGATAAAACCTGCTGCGGCAAAGGACACCATCATTATCGGGATCATCGACAGAAACGAGAAGTAGGTGATAGCTGCGCCAAACTGATTGCCCAGTCGATCGTTAAAACGTTCGGTCGCGCGAATGAGGTGGGCCACCATCGGTTGACGCTGAATTTTTTGCATCAGGGTGGTGACGGCATGCAACGCCTGATTTGCCTTTTCGTTTTTTTCCGGCGCATCTTGCGGCTGCATTTCTATTTTTTGTATCGGGTCGTGTTCCAGTTCCTGAATAGGGCGTTTTACGTCATTTTCCTGCGTCATCAGGTCGGTAGTCCTTCATCATTAATAGAGTAGTCAGTATAGCTTCTCCCCGGCTGATGCTGAAAACGTGGCTACTCTGCGGCCTCTTTGATAGTCTCGGTCAGCCATACCATAAACAGATGTATCCGGCGGGAAAGATTACGGCGATGAGGATAATGCAGCGTTACCGGCAGTGGAGCGGCGCGATATTGCGGCAAAATTTCAATGAGCGTTCCGGCGCGTAAAGCCTCACGCACAACAATGCGCGGCGTCTGAATGATCCCTAACCCTGCCAGACAAGCTGCATGCCAGGTCTCCGTACTGTTTACAGTTAGCATTCCGCCGGTTTTTACCCACTGTATACCGTGGGAGGTTTCGAAGGCAAAACCCGGTGAAGAGGCTCCTGGCGTCAATGAATAATGCACCACCGCATGCGAGGCGAGATCGTCAAGGTTTTCCGGATACCCAAAGCGCGCCAGGTATTGTGGACTGGCGCAGTTCACCCTCGTCAGTTTGCCAAGCGGGCGCGTTAATATCCCTGGCGCGTGTAGCGGCTCTGTACGCACCACGCAGTCGAAATCTTCCCGTAGTAAATCAACCTGTCGATCGCTACTACAAAGTTCCAGTGCAATGCCGGGATAATGATGTAAAAAAGTGGGCAGGCGCGGCATGATTAGGCTGTTTGTGAGACCCGGCGGTATATCTATTCGTATTTTGCCGCTGATACTGGCGGGGTCAGACTGAAAAAGGCCTTCCAGTTCATCCAGGTTACTCAACAGATCTTTTGCCCGTTCGTAGTAAGCCATTCCGTCCTGCGTAAGCTGTACCCGCCGGGTGGTGCGGTGGAGCAGGCGCGTGCCCAGTTGATTTTCCAGCGCTTGTATCTGCCGTGAAACGCTGCCTTTGGGGAGGCCGACATCCTCTGCTGCGCGGGAAAAACTTTCCCGTTCCGCCACGCGTACAAACAATTTCATTGCATATATTTTATCCATCATCAGGCTCTATTATTGTTTTTATTGAAACAGTGACGCTGAAGCGGCTGGTTTTATTGATTTTCTAGCATCTAATAAGCACTTTCGCAATCATTGTCCGCGTGACGAATAGGTCTGATCACGCTGTGCAACGGATTTATCCCTTCAAGTCAGGTTGTGCAGCGCCAAAAAGTCGTTAAACGGGACGAGGGCGGTAAAATGCGTCGATAAAAGTGGGTGCGGCAGGGCGGAAAATGTGCGTGGATAGACGGTATTTGAATTGACCCATCGTCGCAGTTTTCAGGGCTGACCGGTTATTTTTTAACGCGGTGTGCTAATTTATATTTTGTAACATACCAGATGGAAGACAGATGTTTCTTTTGCGGCGCGCCAGGCATATTCTTCTTGATAATTAATATTAAAGTTAGCGTTTTATGTTGTTGCTAATAAGATATTCCTTAAATTAAAGCGCTAATTCTGGCTAATTATGTAATCCCGATGTTGAAGCTGTAAATATTCATAACCCCTCTCTTCCTCAACTAATGGCTATCGGTAAAATGGTCTATGCCAAATGGCGACTTCTTATTTTACCCTACGGGGAATACCCTTCCTCATCTTGAGTCTATTATTTTACTGAGGCGGAGAAAAGTAATGCAGGTAATCATGTTTGACAGGCAGTCAATATTTATTCATGGAATGAAAATCAGTTTGCAGCAACGTATTTCAGGAATAAGTATTCAGAGTGTCGGTCAGGCAGAAGAACTCTGGCAAAAAGTAGAAAGCACGCCGGATGCGCTGATCATGCTGGATGGCGGCCTGGATGCTGAATTTTGCCGTGAGGTGCTACAAAGAATCGCGCGGCAATTTCCTGAGGTGAAGATTATTATCACGGCGATGGAAGGCAGTCAAAAGTGGCTGCATGAAATGATGCAATTTAACGTTCAGGCCGTGGTGCCGCGTGATTCTGATGCCGATACCTTTGCCCTTGCGCTCAATACTGTCGCTCGCGGGATGATGTTTTTACCGGGGAATTGGTTAAATTCAACGGAACTGGCGTCCCATGATATAAAAGCGTTAAGCACCCGCCAGCGAGAAATTTTACAGATGCTTGCCGCAGGAGAATCAAATAAACAAATTGGTCGGGCGTTAAATATTAGTACCGGGACGGTTAAAGCGCATCTTGAGTCGCTTTACCGGCGGCTGGATGTGAAAAATCGTACTCAGGCCGCCATGATGTTAAATGAATCGAATTAACAACGTTAAATTTACAGTCCGCAGATTCCTCACTGTGAAATATCACTCGTATTAATTAATGATAAAAAACGCTGATGTCCGATGCTGAACATCAGCGCAATAAGCGTTTCGTGTTGAAACCGATCATTAAGCTCCGGCAGGCAGGTCTGTAGCAATTTATCGCAGTTATTGAGGTCATCCAGCAAGAATGCCTCCGCCTGTTCGGGCGTAATGAACGTCAGTGTTTCATCCGGCGTCAGCATATGTCCGTAACCAATCACCCAATCCCCCTGTCGATCGCGATACTTTTCCAGCGACAGACCTTGCCACTGTTTAATAAACGCGATGCAGGCGGAACTAAAGCGAGATGAAATGTGCGGCATGGCGTCTTTCTCATAAAAATCGCGATTATAAAGTGTGCGGCAAGCATGACCAGTGGTCAGAGGGCCAAACGCTGGCAGGGAAAAGGTCTATACCGTTCAGCGTAACGCCACGTTGACAGAATGAAAAGCTGATGTTTTAGGTTAGCAACCGATCTTCTTATAAATTTGCAATGATTAAGATTAAGTCACTGAAATGTGGCTAAATCTGTTATATCTATGAAAAAACATAATTAAAAGAAAACTAAGATCTCGTCGCGGGATCGTCTTTTTAGGGAAGATAATGACGAATAGCGCTTCGCAGGCGACACATGCGCCTTTTGAACATAGCCTGGGGATTATCCGCCAGGCGTCAATGGAAATACTGCTGCTGCTGGGTGTTCATACCGCAGAGGGAAAAGAGCCTCGGTGGTTCATGGAACAGCTTGAGCAGGCGCGCCTTAATCTGGGCGGTTGGGGCGCGGTGGCGAAAAAATTGCGGATAAATGACGCGCAGTTGAGCCAGTTTATGCTGCAACTGCGTCACCTTCAGCAGCATGTCCCCCAGTATGACAGCGGACAAGAGGTCACAGAAAATCAACTGCTTGCCGCGTTGCGTTTTGTCACCTCGCTGGAACATCTACGTCAGCAACAGCCGCTACTGACGTATCAAACTGAACTGGAAGAACCCGACCAGGAGGCGCATCTTGAGGCGCAGCGTCAGCTTCGGGCGATAGAGCTGACGTTAAAAGCGCTTATTGCGCGCGCATGGCCGGATCGGGCGTCTCTGAATCACTACCTTAAACAGCATTTCGGCCCGGACCGTTTGCGCCAGTGGTTAAAACAGGGAGAAGATCAACATGCGCTGGAAGGCATGTTGTTCAGCGAGCTGGCGCTCATGGTGGTCGATAAGAAATTGTTTGCCCGTCATTACGTCAGAATTTTTAATGACGCCTCGGCGTTGACGCTGTTCGCCGAGTCGCGCACCACTCTGCGTATGTTTCTGGATGATTGCCGCCTCGCGCGAAACGAGGTTATCGCCAGGCAGCCGCTCACCTCAGCGCGGCTTATGCTGCTAAACGTTCAGTATCAGCAAATCGTTCGACCCATCCAGCGCGCCTATGCCGAAAAGCGTACTCGCGTGAATCCCGCTTCGTTTCTGCTGGCGGATGAACGGGAATTGCGTCAGTTCTGGGAAACCGCACGGCTTAAAGATCGACAGGCCGGAGGAGATAAGCATGAGATTAGTGAGAGCATAGAGCCGCCGCGTAAACGGCCGCCGCGCACGCCTGAAGAACGTGATCAACTGATTTCCGGCGCTTTGTGGGGCGGGGTCGGCGTAATGACTCTGGCGATACTGGCGGGCGTATTCTGGCTGTTCAGTTCGCCCCCGCCGGGCGACGGGGCCGGGCAAACTCTCGCGATTGCGCAGGATGAGCCGCCACGCGAGGCGCCCTCCGCGCGGGAAACGATCACCCATATGGGTATTACCTGGGATACGTATAACATGCGGGCGGCGATAGATCGCAATGATACGCGGGTGACGGCGCTGTTCCTACAGGGCGGAATGAACTGGCAACTCGCGTGGACGGAGCAAGCGTTTGCGGCGGGACATACCGAGGTGCTGCAACTGTTGTTGCGTTATCCCGCGCTGATGGATGAGGTAAAACCTTGCCGACGATTTATCACAACGTTAAGCCACGCCATGTCGAGCGGCGCGCCGCTGACCGCGATGCATAAAACCTATTTGCAAACGTTTTGCACCGTTCCGGCCGTTGTGACGCGCCAGCAGCACGATACGGAGCAGGCCCGATTACGCGCTCAGGCCCGACCCAGCGCAGACAATAAAAAATGGTTTAAAATTCAGTCAGCCATTTATGATGCGATTCACTGAGGCCGGAGCAGGTTAAGGCTCTCCATAAAGGCCAATCAGGCGGCGCACCACGCCATTGGTCCAGCCGAATCCATCCTGTAGCGGATACTCACCCCCGCCGCCTTCGCGGGGCGTACCGCCGGAAATATGGTATTTCTCAATCAGTTTATGGTGCTCCTGATAAAAATGGTTCACCGTTTTTAACCAGTTATGGGCGATTTCATCGCCCAGCATATCGTCGCCATACAGTTTGAAGCCCTGGATCGCCATCCATTGCAGCGGCGCCCAGCCGTTCGGTTTATCCCACTGTTCGCCGGTTTCGTATTCGGTCGCCATAATTCCGCCGGGCGTTAACAGGCGGCTGCGTACCACATTTGCCAGACGGTCGGCCTGTTCATGGTTTGCCATACCGACATACAGCGGCACGATACTGGCGGCGGAAAAGAGCGCCATTTCTTCGCGTCGCCAGTCATAGTCCCGATAACAGCCGTTTTCATCATCCCACAGATAATGGTTCACGGCGGCGCGGCGATCGCTGGCTTTCTGACGAAATAGCGCTTCGGTGTCACGTTCGCCTTTCAGCGCTGAAATATTGGCGATGGCGCTCTCCAGTTTGTACAGAAAAGCGTTCAAATCGATGGGGATAAACTGGGTTGTGCGTATGCTGGCAAGCCGACCCGCATCGCGTAGCCAGCGTGAAGAATAGTCCCATCCGGACGCTGCCCCGGCGCGTAAATCCCGGTAGACTTCATTGGGCGGACGGCCTGAATGTTTCGCGGTTTCGACATCTTCCAGCCACGACTCGTCGCGCGGCGTGTCGCGATCGTCCCAGTAGCGGTTCAGCAGGGAACCGTCCGGCATCCGCACAACGTGGCGATAAGCCTGGTTGAGCGCCAGTGATTCGGCGCCGTCCATCCAGAAGGCGTATTCCATTTTGAGATGGTCGAGATAACGCCGCGCGCCGCGCACGCCGTCTTCTTCAAACAGTTCAACCATCAGGGCAAAAACTGGCGGCTGGGAACGGCTCAGGTAATAGGTCCGGTTGCCGTTGGGAATATGCCCGTAGTTTTCAATCATCCAGGCGAAATTATCCGCCATACATTTAAGTAAGTCTTCGCGCCCGCTTTCCGCCAGACCCAGCATGGTAAAATAAGAGTCCCAATAATAGGTTTCGCTAAAACGGCCACCCGGCACGATATAGGATTGCGGCAGGGCCAGCAGCGAAGACCACGGAATATGATCCTGCGGTTCGCGCGTCAGTATCGGCCAAAGCTGGTCAATATGTTCTTTGAGCGAGTTTTCGGGGTTAGAGACATACTCGCTGGATAAGGTTTCCGGTAGCCAGAAATGGTTTTCGACGAAGCGGCGTAAGTCAAAATCACGGTGGCGTCTGACCTTACGGTAGCGGATCAGAATATCAAGCGGGTCCATCTTCGGCGCGCAGTCCGGGAACGTTTTACTGTCTGGAAACAGTTTTGTTGACTGTACATGCTCGAACAGTTCGAGATACCGATCGGCAGGGGTCAGGGCGTCAGAGGCGGGAAGCCCCTCGATCATCTCCGGCTCCGGTTCTGCCTCGATCATTTCATCCAGCTTTAACTCGCACGGGTCTGTTTCATAAAGCAGATCGACATCAATAGTCAGATCTTCAGAAGGCGTGGGGTTTAATTTCTGGTTGAGCATAATGACAAGGACCTCCGGCTTGCGTCGTAAAAGATACGGGTGTTGCCCGGCTGTCTATTAAGCGTAGACATTCGCTTCGATACCTGGGTTGCAAAGTGTGCGGTAGATCACATTTTACAATTTACCTGCCAAGAAAAATTATTAATAACTTAATGAATATTATAGTGAAAAAACTGTTTTCATGACGCCTCCCCCAGACCTAAAATCAGAACATTCGTTTCGCAGCGGTATAACTACGTAACCGCATGGCGTGGATTCACAAGCAAAGGTAACATAAATAGTTATAATACAGGCTATGGCATTAAGATAATACAAATGGATACAAATGATCGAGCAACCCGACAGTAATAGCGCCAAACCGCTTTATAAGCAGCTTGAAGCCGCTTTAAAAGAGGCTATTGCGCGTGGAGAGTATAAACCAGGCCAGCAGATCCCGACGGAAAATGAGCTGAGCGCGCGCTGGCAGGTGAGTAGGGTCACGGTCCGTAAGGCGCTGGATGCGCTGACGCGTGAAAATTTGCTGACCCGTGTGTCCGGCAAAGGCACCTTTGTCTCCAGTGAGAAATTTCAGCGCAGTATGACCGGCATCATGAGTTTCAGCGAGTTATGCCAGTCCCAGGGACGTCGCCCGGGGTCACGCACCATCAAATCCGTTTTTGAATCGGTAGACGATGAGACAAAAGCGTTACTGAATATGAACGATGGCGAAAAAGCGGTCGTCATTGAACGTATCCGCTATGCCGACGATGTGGCGGTATCGCTGGAAACCGTACATCTTCCCCCACGTTTCGCGTTTTTACTGGAAGAAGATCTTAATAATCACTCTTTGTATGAATGCTTACGCGAGAAATACCATTTATGGTTTACCCACTCCCGTAAGATGATCGAACTGGTTTATGCCAGCTTTGAAGTCGCCCATTATCTCGGCGTCAACGAGGGTTATCCACTGATCCTGATAAAAAGTGAAATGATTGATAACAAAGGAGAACTCTCCTGCGTTTCGCAACAGTTGATCGTCGGCGATAAAATACGCTTTACCGTATGATGCCAGCGTTACGGTAACGGAGAGCAGGCTGAATCGGGAGCCAGATCGCGGCTCCCGATTTTTTTTGATTTTCATCTTGATCAAATGTCTTTAAATACCCTATAAAAATGACAATACATTATGAGTCATTTGTGGCGAATCCTCGTCTGTATCATTGATGGAATCAGAGGAAAGCATGATGGGTATGAAAGAGACAGTTAGCAATATTGTGACCAGCCAGGCAGGCAGAGAAAGGGGGCGTTAAACACCTCTATTACGTGGCGTGCGGCGGTTCTTATGCGGTGTTCTATCCGGCAAAAGCATTTTTAGAAAAAGAAGCGAAAGCGTTGACTGTCGGTCTGTATAACAGCGGAGAATTTATTAACAATCCGCCGGTAGCACTGGGAGAAAATGCCGTTGTGGTTGTCGCCTCTCACAAAGGTAATACGCCAGAGACAATTGAAGCGGCTGAAATCGCCCGTCAGCACGGCGCGCCGGTCATTGGTTTAACCTGGGTGATGGATTCACCGTTGGTGGCGCATTGCGACTATGTGGAAACGTACACGTTTGGCGACGGTAAAGATATTGCCGGCGAGAAAACGATGAAAGGCCTGCTGAGTACGGTCGAACTGCTCCAGCAGACGGAAGGGTATGCGCACTACGACGATTTTCAGGATGGCGTCAGCAAAATCAACCGTATCGTTTGGCGCGCTTGCGAGCAGGTTGCGGAACGCGCGCAGGCGTTCGCTCAGGAATATAAAGACGATAAAGTCATTTACACATTTTGCAATCGGGTATGGCGGAACCCGATAAAGAAAGCGTGCTACGCGCCCTGCGGCAGGGCGGGAAATCGGCGGCGCAGGCTCGGTCTCGGTACGCAGCGACGCGGGGATTAAAAAAGCGGAGAAAGCCGGGATTATCGTGGTGCGCGCTTCCCGCACCGGAAATGGCGTAGTACCGCTGGATAAAGGACAGCCAGGGCTGGTGTCTGATTCGCTCAACCCGGCGAAGGCGCGGGTCTTGTTGATGACGGCATTAACTCAGACGCATAATCCGGAACTGATCCAGAGTTATTTCAGTACGTATTAACCATGAAGGCCTGTGCGCCCATCCTCTAAGGTGGGCGCACAAGATATTAACGCATGGTAACAAACTCTTCTGACGCGGTCGGGTGGATGGCGACGGTATTATCGAAGTCTTTCTTGGTAGCACCCATCTTCAGCGCCACCGCGAAGCCCTGCAACATTTCATCCATGCCGAAGCCGATACCGTGGATACCCACAATTTTTTCTTCCGGTCCGACGCAGACCAGCTTCATACGGCACGGTTGGCGGTGCGTCGTCACCGCGGTATACATGGCGGTAAACGATGATTTATAGACTTTCACCTGCTCGTCGCCGTACTGCTCGCGCGCCTGCGGCTCGCTTAACCCGACGGTGCCGATAGGCGGATGGCTAAAGACCACGGTCGGGATGTTGCTGTAGTCCAGATGCTCGTCCGGCTTGTTGTTAAACAGACGTTCGGAGAGACGGCGACCGGCGGCGACCGCGACTGGCGTTAACTCCACCGCGCCGGTGTTATCGCCAACAGCGTAAATGCCCTCTACGTTCGTGTTCTGCAACTTATCGACGATGATGTAACCTTTTTCATTGGTTTTCACGCCCGCAGCCGCCAGATTAATATTGTCGGTCGACGGTTCGCGACCAATGGCCCAGATCAGGCAATCAACGGTTTCAGTGCGGCCATCTTCCAGTTCCAGAGTCAGACTGCCGTCGGCGTTTTTCACCACCGCTTTCGGCACTGCGTGAGTATGTAGCTGCGGGCCTTCGGCGTTCATCACCTCAACCAGCGTTTCGCTAATCATCGGGTCAAAACTGCGCAGCGGCGCATGTTTACGGACAAACAGATGCGTTTTCGCCCCCAGCGCGTTGATAACGCCAGCCAGTTCAACGGCGATATAACCTGCACCTACGACCGCGACGCGCTCCGGCAAGGCAGGCAGCGCAAAGAAACCGTCGGAATCAATGCCGTATTCCACGCCAGGAATCCCAGGATGGCTCGGACGGCCGCCGGTAGCGATCAAAATATGATCGGCGGTGATAGTTTCGCCGTTCACTTCAATGGTTTTGGCATCGACAAAGCGGGCAAAGCCTTTAATCACATCCACGTTATTTTTGCCCAGCACGTTGTCGTATGAAGTATGGATGCGGTCAATATACGCGGTACGGCTGGCAATCAGCTTGCTCCAGTCGAACTGATTAATCGTGGCGTCAAAACCGTAGTCCGGGCCATACAGATGAATCGCTTCACGAATCTGCGCGGCATGCCACATCACTTTTTTCGGCACGCAGCCCACGTTAACACAGGTGCCGCCCAGTTCTTTGGCTTCGATGAGCGCGCATTTCTGGCCGTACATGGCGGCGCGGTTAATCGAGGCGATACCGCCGCTGCCGCCCCCGATAGCGATGTAATCATAGTGTTTGGTCATGACCGCTCCTTTATGTTCGTTGTCGGACGGATAGATTCTGCGCTACCCGCCAAAATATTCGCGATTGTATACCTGAAGGTGAAAGGTTCCACCGATGGCTGTGATTACTCCGGCACGATCCAGCTTACCGAAGTGTGCCCATGACCGTTCGGCGCCAGCCTGCTGTGCAGCCACGGTAGCACGTTGTTCATCTGCTGCTCCAGTTTCCACGGCGGGTTAACCACGATCATACCGGACGCCGTCATCCCGCGCTGATCGCTGTCCGGGCGGATCGCCAGCTCAATTTGCAAGATTTTACGGATGCCGCTGGCCTCCAGATCATGGATCATGCGCTTAATCTGCTGACGGAGTACCACCGGATACCATAGCGCGTATGTACCGGTGGCGAAACGTTTATAACCCTCGCTGATGCCGCTGACTACCGCCTGGTAGTCGGTTTTAATTTCATAAGGCGGGTCAATGAGGATCAGACCGCGGCGGGAAACCGGCGGCAATTTGGCTTTCAGTTGCTGATAGCCGTCGGCGCGTTCCACGCGCGCGCGGTTGTCTTTTTGAAACTCCGCGCGCAACAGTGGGAAGTCGCTGGGATGCAATTCCGTGAGTTGCAGACTGTCCTGCTCACGCAGCAACTGGCGGGCGATTAACGGAGAGCCCGGATAGTAGCGTAACTGCCCGCTGCGGTTGAAATGTTTTACGACGCTAATATACGGCTCCAGTTCGGCGGGCAGATCGTCCTGCTGCCAGATACGGGCGATGCCTTCCAGATACTCTCCGGTACGTTCAGCATGTTCGCTGCCCAACTGATAACGCCCCGCGCCCGCGTGCGTGTCCAAATAGAGAAACGGTTTTTCTTTCTCTTTTAGCGACTCGATGATCAGGCTCTGAACAGTATGTTTAAGGACATCGGCGTGGTTGCCTGCGTGAAAGCTGTGACGATAACTGAGCATGGATACAGATATTCCGGGAAGTAAACAAGTTAACCGATAGTTTACCGCAGATCCGCGCAGATTACCCCAGTACCGCCATTGTTGTTTCGCGCGTTGTGAAAGTATTGCAAGACGTGTTCGTATCATCAAACCGTCAAATGAGCAGGCCAGCATCGCCTGTGGGCAAGGTAGTGGTTTTGACCTGGCGTTATTTTTAATGAAAGGAACCATAATGAAACTACACATTACTGTACTGGCGTCATCTCTGGCGCTGGCGCTGCCGGTACTGGCGAAAGATATTCCCCTGTCCCAGGCGGAGTCGATAGCGAAAATCGTGACGCCCGACTCGGCGAGCGTCGCCTTTAATGACCTTGAGTTTCAATGGCTGACACAGTTGCGCAAGGCATTACAAGGCGATGCCGCCGCGTTGACTCGCGACGCCCTGGCTCAGATGCGACAAAATTCCGTCCAGGCGGATAACGCCTGGTTACAGGCTAGCGGTTATGATTTTCATACCACTAAGAATCAACAGGTGGGAATTACCCTGCTTTCCGCCTTCAATACATTGCCGGAAGCAGTATTGAAAGACAATCTGGCGACGGTGACGGCGATTAATCACGATGCCGATGTTAATACCCGTCACCAGGCGCTGGCGGATGCGGAAAGCGTGGGCTATCTCTATTTCCTGAGCGACGCGATGGGGCCGCGGCTGGGGCGGGCATTTCTTACCGCTTATGATAAAGGTGAGTTGGGCAAAGCGGCGGCGCTGATTAAAGCCTCGGAAGTCAGCACCAGCGCGGCGAAAAAATATTTTCACTACCCGCGTCCTTTCCAGGTGCCGGGTAATACTATCCATCTGACGCCGGACGATGTGGTGGTAAAAGATGGTCATCCTTATACCGCGGGTGGCGGTTCTTTCCCCAGCGGTCACACGAACGTCGGTTATACGGATGCGCTGTTGATGGCGGAAATGATCCCGGAACGCTTTGATGCGCTGGTGATTCGCGGCGCGCGTTATGGCTATTCCCGCCTGGTCCTTGGCGTACACTATCCGCTGGATGTGATGGGCGCGCGGATGGTCGCGCAGCGTAATGTCGCGCACTATCTTAACGATCCGCATTATCGTACGTTGTTCAACGAAGCTCGCGCTCAATTGCGCGAGGCGCTGGTGAAAGAGTGCGGTACGACGATTGTCGAATGCGCGGCATCGGCCGGAAAAGACGATCCGTACCGCGATCCGGCCATGCATACCTTTTACCGTTTCACCATGACCTATAACCTGCCGCAACAGAAAGGCGAGCATCAGCCGCTGAAAATACCAAAAGGTGCGGATGTTCTGCTACAGGCCGCGCTACCGAATTTTTCAACGGCACAGCGTCAGGCGCTAATGGAAGAGACGGCGTTACCGGCAGGATATCCGTTATCGGGCGAGACCGATGACCAACAGTTCTGGCAGCGTCTGGATCTGGCCGCTGCTTACGAGATGGCGAGAAAAATGCGCTAACGTTGTCACCCGGCTTATAAAGCGTAAGCCGGGATGATGTTTAAGGGGCGGCTTATTGCAGCGATACCCACGTCTGTACGCTGTCCATCATTGAAATTCCCCTCACTATCCCCCATTCTAGATCTCATCGCGAGAGCGCCAAAAGCGCGCTCCACTCACCTTCTTCTACAGGACTGCGCATATGACCAATCCATTACTGACGTCTTTTTCACTGCCGCCTTTTTCTGCAATTAAACCGGAGCATGTGGTGCCTGCGGTCACCCAAGCGTTGGCTGATTGCCGGGCGGCGGTAGAAGGCGTTGTGGCGCATGGCGCGCCGTATACCTGGGAAAATCTTTGCCAGCCGTTGGCGGAAGTCGACGATGCGCTGGGACGAATCTTCTCCCCGGTGAGTCACCTTAACTCGGTGAAAAATAGCCCGGAGCTGCGCGAAGCCTACGAACAGACGTTGCCGTTGCTGTCTGAATACAGCACCTGGGTTGGGCAACATGAAGGGTTGTACAACGCGTATCGCGACTTGCGCGATGGCGATCATTACGCCACTCTGAATACAGCACAGAAGAAAGCGATTGATAATGCGCTGCGTGATTTTGAACTGTCCGGCATCGGCCTGCCGAAAGAGAAACAGCAGCGTTACGGCGAAATCGCCACTCGCCTGTCTGAGCTGGGCAACCTGTACAGCAATAACGTGCTGGACGCAACGCAGGGCTGGACGAAGCTCATTACCGATGAAGCCGAGCTGACGGGAATGCCGGAAAGCGCGCTCGCCGCTGCTAAAGCGCAGGCCGAAGCAAAAGCGTTGCAGGGCTACCTGTTGACGCTGGATATTCCAAGCTACCTGCCAGTGATGACTTACTGCGACAACCAGGCGTTGCGCGAAGAGATGTATCGCGCCTATTCCACTCGCGCCTCCGATCAGGGGCCGAACGCGGGAAAATGGGATAACAGCCCGGTGATGGAAGAAATTCTTGCGCTGCGCCATGAACTGGCGCAACTGCTGGGCTTCGAAAATTATGCCCATAAATCGCTGGCCACCAAAATGGCGGAAAATCCGCAGCAGGTGCTCGATTTCTTAACCGATCTGGCGAAACGTGCTCGTCCGCAGGGGGAAAAAGAGCTGGCGCAACTGCGTGCCTTCGCGAAAGCGGAGTTCGGCGTCGACGAGCTGCAACCGTGGGATATCGCGTACTACAGTGAAAAGCAAAAACAGCACCTGTACAGCATCAGCGATGAGCAGCTACGTCCGTACTTCCCGGAAAACAAAGCCGTGAATGGCCTGTTTGAAGTGGTGAAACGCATTTACGGCATCACCGCGAAAGAGCGCGCTGATGTGGAGGTGTGGCATCCGGATGTTCGTTTCTTTGAGCTGTATGACGATAACAACGAGCTGCGCGGCAGCTTCTACCTTGATCTGTATGCGCGTGAAAACAAACGTGGCGGCGCGTGGATGGACGACTGTGTCGGCCAAATGCGTAAAGCGGATGGCACATTGCAAAAGCCGGTCGCTTATCTGACCTGTAATTTCAACCGTCCGGTAAACGGTAAACCCGCTCTGTTTACCCATGATGAAGTGATCACCCTGTTCCACGAGTTTGGTCATGGCCTGCATCATATGCTGACCCGCATTGAGACCGCCGGGGTCTCCGGTATCAGCGGCGTGCCGTGGGATGCGGTCGAACTGCCAAGTCAGTTTATGGAAAACTGGTGTTGGGAACCGGACGCGCTGGCGTTTATCTCTGGTCATTATGAAACTGGCGAGCCGTTGCCGAAGAAATTGCTGGATAAAATGCTGGCGGCGAAAAACTATCAGGCGGCGCTGTTTATTCTGCGTCAACTGGAGTTCGGTCTGTTTGATTTCCGTCTACATGCGGAATTTAACCCGCAGCAAGGGGCGAAAATTCTTGAGACGCTCTTTGAAATTAAAAAACAGGTCGCCGTGGTGCCGTCACCGACATGGGGCCGCTTCCCACATGCGTTCAGCCATATCTTTGCTGGCGGCTATGCGGCAGGCTACTACAGCTATCTGTGGGCCGACGTACTGGCGGCGGACGCTTATTCCCGCTTTGAGGAGGAGGGCATTTTCAACCGTGAGACCGGTCAGTCGTTCCTTGATAACATCCTGACTCGCGGTGGTTCTGAAGAGCCGATGGAACTCTTTAAACGCTTCCGTGGCCGTGAACCACAACTGGACGCGATGCTGGAGCATTACGGGATTAAAGGCTGATTTTACGTGCAAATCTGCTTAATAGATGAAACGGGCGCCACAGACGGCGCCTTATCTGTTCTGGCTGCCCGCTGGGGACTGGAGCACGACGAAAACAACCCGATGGCGCTGGTACTGACTACAGCGCATCTGGAGCTGCGCAAGCGCGACGAATCGAAGCTCGGCGGCATTTTCGTCGATTTTGTCGGCGGCGCGATGGCCCATCGACGTAAGTTTGGCGGCGGGCGCGGCGAAGCGGTGGCGAAGGCGGTCGGTATTAAGGGCGATTATCTGCCGGATGTGGTTGATGCCACGGCGGGGCTGGGGCGCGATGCGTTTGTGCTGGCGTCAGTCGGTTGCCGCGTGCGGATGCTGGAGCGTAATCCGGTGGTGGCGGCCTTACTGGATGACGGTCTGACGCGCGGCTACGCAGATGCGGACATCGGCCCGTGGTTGCAGCAACGTTTACAGTTGATTCATGCTTCCAGCCTGACGGCGCTGACTGATATCATTCCGCGCCCGCAGGTGGTCTACCTCGATCCAATGTTTCCTCACCGGCAGAAAAGCGCGCTGGTGAAGAAAGAGATGCGGGTGTTTCAGTCGTTGGTGGGGCCGGATTTAGACGCCGACGGACTGCTGGAACCGGCGCGTCAGTTGGCGACCAAACGCGTGGTGGTTAAACGTCCCGATTATGCGCCGCCGCTGGCGGATGTCGCGACGCCCAACGCCATCGTCACCAAAGGCCACCGGTTCGATATTTACCCGGGAACGCCGGAGTAATGCAGTAATTTAATCTTCATTTGCATAATCGTGTTTGTTTGTGCGCTTTTGTACTGAAAGCGCATTTGCTTATCTTCTTTTTTGTCTATTTAATCAATTGAAAATTAAAGTGTTTTTTAATTGTTTTCGACCGTGATCACAGTTCAGCTATCTTTACATAGTTAATGCGTTTTTGTGCGCATATCATTTAAATTCATGCATAATTGCGCATTTCAGGAGAGATCACAATGAGTAAAAGGACGGTTGCTGATGTTGTTTTATCGCCTTCTTTGATGTGTACAGATTTGCTGAGTTTAAGCGACTCGGTGAGGGAACTGGAGGAAATAGGTGTAGACGCGCTACATATTGATCTTATTGATAGCACGTTTAGTCCCAGTATGCCGTTGGGCTTAGAGGTAATCAGGCAATTACGTGAAAAAACGAATCTCGATTTTGATATCCATATTATGTCGATGAATAATGAGTGGTTTATTAAACAGGCGCTCGATATTGGTGTACGGCGGGTTTCATTCCATTATGAAACGTCACTGCATCCCGACAGGCTGGTAAATCTAATTAAGAAACAAAAAGTTGAAGCGGGAATCGCACTCAACCCCGCCACCAGTTTACGTTCACTTGACTATCTTCTTCCTTCGTTAGATTACGTTTTACTTATGCTGATTAATCCGGGGTTTGCCAGTAATAAAGATGAACAGCAGGTTCCTTATGCGGAAGATAAAGTCCGCCATCTGCATGCCCGGATTGCGGAGGCAGGAACTCATACTGCAATACAGGTTGATGGTAGAGTCTCATTTGCCACCATTCCTGGGTTGGTCGCGGCGGGGGCGAGTAATCTGGTACTCGGCAGCACTGGGCTTTTTTTCCGTGGGGCCACGCTTATGGAGAACAAGTCACAATTAAATGAAAAAATCGCTGCGGGACTGGCGCAACGGGCGAAGGGGGGAGTGGCCTGTGAGTTATAAAGCGAATCAGAAACGTGTATTACATGAGTTAAACGCCACTTTGGAAAACATTGCATCTAAGGATGTTGAGCGGTTACTGGAGATGATTGAAGCTGCTGATAGTGTCTTTTTCGTGGGGGTTGGAAGAGTCTTATTGTCTTTGGAAGCCATAGCTAAACGGTTAGCGCATCTGGGAATCAAAACGTATGTGGTCGGGCAAATAACAGAACCGGCAATTACCAAAAATGATCTTCTGATTGTTGGATCGGGTAGTGGTGAAAGTATGTTTCCCGTGGGTATAGCCAGAAAAGCGAAAAGTTTTAATGCCCAAATTGTACATATTGGTGCTAATGCTGAAAGTAGCATGAAAGAATTGTGCGACCATTTTGTTCGTATTCCGGTAAAATCAAAACTTAATCTGGCGTCTGAAATCCCTTCGGTTCAACCGATGACATCGCTTTTTGAACAATCACTTCTGTTACTTGGCGATATTATTGCGCTCCAGTTCATTGATAATCATAAAATTAATATGGAATTGCTCTGGCAATATCATGCCAACCTTGAATGAATAAAAATTTAAATGACAAATTTATATGCCATGACTCAGTAATTATTGACTGTGTTATGGCATTTTTTATAAGGAGTAAAAATGTCAAAGATTATTATTTTTGATATGGATGGCGTACTTATTGATTCTGAACCTGTATGGCAACAGGTTGAATGCGAATTTTATCTTAGACATTACAATATCTCTCTCGGCCCAAAGGATTTTGATTTATTCACAGGGATGCCGGTGGGTATTTTCCTGCGGAAGTTGCATGAAAATCATGGTCTTCCGACTAATAATCTGCCGCAAATTCAGGACACTATAGTTGCCCAGGTTGCAGAAAAAATACGTCAACAACCGAAACCTATCGCGGGTATCTTTGAGTTACTTAATTATCTACAGCGGCGGGGAACGTTAATGGCTGTAGCCTCTTCTTCACCGCAATATCAAATAGATAATGTTCTTAATACACTTAACATCAGGCACTATTTTTCTGCCGTAGTTTCCGCAGACGGGCTTTCGTACGGCAAACCGCACCCGGAAATATTTTTGACTGCTGCCGCAATGTTGAAGGCAGAACCGGAAACATGCCTGGTGATTGAAGATTCATTAAATGGTGTTATTGCAGCGAGGGCTGCCGGGATGCGCGTTATTGCATTACCTGCTGAACACCAACAAAATGACCCGCGTTTTACTATTGCCGACACAGTAATTTTGAACCATTGCCAGGTGTTAGAGTGGTTGACTGCATAAAAAAGCAGGCTTACGGGCGTCACGTAAACCTGCAAAGAAGCTTGTTTTTAATAATAACGTCTACCGTATTCATCCGCGGCAATCAATGCTGCAACGATATTTTCAGGTCTAATTTCAAAGGGTTCATTATGCATGGTCTCACCCTGTTGACAGGCTGCTAGTGCGATTTCCATCAAATGTTGAACAGAACGATCGGTTATGCCAATCTCCGCGAGCGTAACAGGCAGTCCGATTTGCCGGTAAAACTGATAGACTCGCCTGATTAGGTCAGGCTCTCTGTCTGTCATCAGTAACATAGCAAGCGTGCCAAAGGCGACTTTTTCTCCATGCCAGAATTTATGCGTTTCTGGTAACACCGTCAGTCCGTTGTGAATTGCGTGAGCAGCAGCGAGACCCCCGCTTTCAAAACCTAGTCCTGAAAGTAATGTATTGGCTTCGATGACGTGTTCAAGAGCCGGAGTGACCTGGTGCATGCGACATGCAGAAACTGCCTGTTCACCATAGGTTAGCAACGTATCGAAGCATAATTTTGCCAGAGCGTAGGCGGACATTGGCCCAGGCCTTCCGGTCATGTTTCCTGCACCTTTAATGCGACAATCTTCCGCTTCGAACCATGTCGCTACGGCATCGCCTATCCCAGAAAGCAGAAAACGCACAGGTGCGTCGGCGATCACTTGAGAATCGACAAAAACCAGCGAAGGGTTATGGGGAATCATCATATAGCGCTTGAACTGACCTTCAGCGGTATAAATCACAACGAGGGAACTGCATGGCGCATCGGTGGAGGCAAGAGTAGGAATAACGATAATCGGAATATTCAATTTGGCGCCAACGGCTTTGGCCGTATCCAGTGTCTTACCGCCTCCGATACCCACAATCATTTCTGCCGAACATGCCTGTGCTGAGGTAGAAATTCTCTCGATCTCTTCATCACAGCATTCGCAATTAAATATTTCAAGTTCAAACGTAACGTTGGGATTCAAGGCTTCGGTAATTTTTCCTCCAATATTTTTGTGAACAATGGGATCCTCAAGAATCATCGCATTTTTACCAAAACGGGCTAATTCATTTCCCAGACATTTCTCAATAGCATTAGCGCCCTGAATATATCTTCCGGGAAATATTGCGGTGGTAATCATAAATATTATCCTTAAGATGATATGAATTGACGCCCATATGAAATAAGCGTCAACTACATATTTATTCTCCTAATCCATTCTCAATTTCGCAGCGTATCTTTTGTAATGCACTTTGTGCATCTTCGCCATGAAAAAGGATGTTGACCTCATGTCCTTTTTTAATACCTAAAGACATTAATGCCATCAGACTTTTAGCGTTAACATAGTTATTGCTTCGAGCAAGATTAGCGATTTTTACAGTACATCTGTATGGTTTTAATGCAGCAACAAAATGTGCGCCTGGGCGTGCGTGAATTCCATGCTCATTTTTAATAACGAAACGAGCACTTAAATTAAGTTCTGTTGTCATAATTAAAGCTGTATGGTTGGGATTAAGTTTTCGGCATCCAGTGCTAAGTATTGATATGCCACATCAAGTGTAACCGGGTGGTCTTTCGGTAACCCTATTACTTTTGCTGCACTCGTCAGCAAACCATTTTGCTGAATAAACCGCTGTAATTTCACTGATGCCTTATCGTCCTCAGCATAATATGCCAGACCACAGGCAATTGCTTTGGTTAACGGTGAATAGTCGAGATCATATTTCAGGCAAAGCTGTACTACCCCCATCAAACGGTCCTGATACGCTAGTTTTCGGATGGGATCGTAAGCGACACGGTGGATGGAGTCTGGAAGCTCATTTTTTGCTTTCGGAAGATATTCAAGATCTTTCAATGCGTCGCGAGTGATTTGCGGATATTCCTTCATTACGGCAGTAATAGTAACATCGTGCACGGCGTTCGCCAGTTTTGCAACAGACGGATCCGCGGAGGCATCAGGAATCGTTTTGTAACCTTTCAGGTGGCCATAGAAAGCGGTGGTGGCGTGGGGACCGTTAATAGTAAAAACTTTAATGTCTTTGAGCATTTCCAGATGTTCACGGGGCTCTAACCATTCAACATCACTAATGTCGTTGTAGAGTGGTGACTGTATTAATAGAGAGGCAACGGCTGTGCTATCAATCTGGGTTGCATAGTGCGTCTGCGCATCCGTGGAACGGCGGACAATAGAATCGCGAACGGCTACGTGAGTATCGAACCAGTTTTGTGCTTCTGAAGAGGGGATGGCATTGCGATACCACGATTCAATATCTTTGATTATATGATTTTTGTTGGTCAGGCAAATTAACGTCATTTTTTTTTCAGGATCGGTCTGGAATTGACGTTCAAAGCATTTACCCAGATAATGTGCTGACTCTTCAAAGTCTTCAGGATAAAGTGGACACATAATAACCGATGATTCAAAGAAGTCGCTCATCACAGAGTACTGATCGTCTGTAGTAAAAGCATTAAAATTAGTGACTTCATGCATAATGATATCATCAGTTCGGAAAACCTGGACGGTATATTTATTTTGTTTGTTTAGAGCATCAATAACTCTCTGATCTTTATCAAGGAATGTAATATTCCAGCCTGCATTATCAAACGTTTCGCCAACGAACCCTTTGCCAAGGCGGCCAGCACCCACAATTAATACACGTTTCATTAGTACACCTCATCATATTATACGTCCTTGCTCGTGAATATATAATTTATATCCTTGAGAGAGGACACGACGAAATTAGACCTGGTCTCGAGTTTTTCTTCCGTAACAAGAATGGCAACCTCATTTGAGACCTCGGCCATTTTTTGTTTGGTATAACATTCATCCAGACCAGGAAGCGTTACACCGACTTCACTATCAACATGTGCAACGCCCATAAAATAAATGTCTGGGCGGATTGATTCCAGTTCACGAATTGTCTCGGCACCAATTAATACCAAAGAATTTTTGTAGAGTCTGCCACCTAATCCCATAACTTCTATATTCTGATAATCACTGAGTAAGTGTAGAATAGGAATATTGTTAGAAATTACGGTGCATTTTAAATCTTTCGGAATTAATTTTACCAATTCGTAATTCGTTGTCCCTCCATCAATTAAAATAACACTATTTTCTTTGATTAAATGTATCGCCTTTTTGGCAATTTTCACTTTTTCACTAATATTTAAGTCCTGGCGGACATTAAACTCAGTAACCGCAGGCCCTACGCGTATAGCACCACTGTGCACGCGTCTGATTAAACCCTGGCTTGCCAATTCATTTAAGTCGCGCCTAATCGTATCTTCAGAAACTTTTAGGCGCTCACTTAATTTACTGGCTACAATCTTTTTTTCCTTTTCAAGTATCTGTAGAATGATGTCTTGTCTGGCAGCTTTCATCGTAACTTACTCATTTTATTCATAGAATAATGAGTATATCTTACATGTTTAGCACTTGTAAAACCTGTTCTATAGATGTGGCATTACGCAGTGTCTGGACATTATCTTCTTCAATGCAAATTAAGGCGATTTTGTTAAGTAAGTCCATATGCTCGGCTTCTTTTCCTGCAATACCAATGGTTATATATGCAGTATTGCCATCGCCAAAGTCTACCCCATCGGGAAACTGGACTAGTGAGATGCCAGTTTTAATGATTTCACAATCAGAACCATCTGTTCCATGCGGGATGGCTAAACCATTGCCCAGATAAGTTGAAACAATTTCTTCCCTCACTATCATTCTTTTAATGTATTCATCCGTGACATACCCATTTTCCTTAAGGATGTTTCCGGTGATTCGTATAGCGTCAAACTTATCTTTGGCTTGTGCATTGAGAATGATGTTATCAGGCGTGAAAATATTATTCATGCTATCACCTCTTGCTGATTCATATTATTCTGTGATTTTATGAATGTTACAGTTTCATCATAATCACTTAATTTAATAAAGTTCTTCACAGTCATGAAGACGGTGTCGTCATTTTCACAGCTTAATTTTGCCCGTTCGATAAGACCAGATAAGGTAATGACAATGTCATAATCTTTACCTACTCGGTTTGCGGAATCGTTGATGACGGTAATATAGTCCAGTCCTTCTTCTTTCAACCGTTTACGCAGGACTGACGCGCCCATTGCACTGGAACCCATTCCGGAGTCACATGCGACAAGGATGCTTTGAACCGTTTTTCCTCTGGTTGCTGTCGCCATACTTGTGACTCCTGGAACAAAGTCAGTGACGGACTTAACCTGACGTCCTCCAACTATGACAGGGTTTTCATCTTCATCGTTTTCTGTTCCTGGACTGACTTTAAGCAATAGCCAGCCTAATGTGCATGAGACGAGGAAACCGGCGCTGATGGACACCAGATTCGCAATAATCGCGCTTTTCGGCGTCATCATCGCAATGGCAATTAAGCTACCTGGTGATGCCACGCCGATCAGCCCGCCGCCCATAATCACCTGTAAGAATAAAGAGACAGCAAGCCCGCCCATAGTGGCGAATACCAGTAAAGGGTTGGCCAGCACAAAGGGAAAGTAGACCTCACCAATCCCTGCTATACCGGCAATAAACATGGCCATTGGTGCCGTTTTTTTCGCCCGACCACGACCAAAAAGTGCGATAGCCATTAATGTTCCAAGTAATGGGCCATTATTGGTATCAACGAGGAACATGATCGATTTACCCAGTTCAGGAACCTGAGCAAAGCCAATCGGCGCAAGAATACCGTGATTGACAACATTATTCAGGAAGAGTACTTGAGCAGGGGCCATAAAAACGGAAAGCAAAGGCAGTAGATTATGGCTTGTACACCAGTTCACGCCCGAGGTGATGATGACGATAAGTAAGCGGATTACCGGCCCAACGGTCATATAGGCAAAAATGGCGCAAAGCAACCCGATAATACCGAGACTGAAATTGTTTACGAACATTTCAAATCCCGGTTTAATTTTATGTTGTACTTTTTGGTCGAATCTCTTTAGCAACCATGAAGAAAGGGGACCCATAACCATCGCCCCGCTAATCATCGTAATATTTGAACCGACGATGACGCCCATAGTTGCAAATGCGGCGATAACACCTCCACGTTGGCCATGAATGTTATAGCCTGCTGTATAACCAATGAGTAATGGGAAAAGATAATTCAGAATTGGGCCGACCATCTCACCTAATTTTTCATTAGGGAACCAGCCATTGGGTATAAAGATGGCGGCCATCAGTCCCCATCCTACAAAAGCACCCAGATTCGGCATGACCATGCCGCTCATAACTCCACCAAACTTTCTTATTTTCGCTAACGTAGGGCTATTGGCAATTTGATTGTTCCCCATGGTCGGCTCCATTTGTATGTTGGTTAGTGATTAATGATGTGACTTACCGCCGGTGATATTAATAACTGAACCGGTGATATAGGAGGAATGCTCGGAGACAAGGAAAGAAATTAAGTCTGCAATCTCTTCAAGTTTACCCGGTCGGCCGAGAGGAATTATGCCTTTGTAGTCTTTATGAACATGGTTAGGATCTGTACCTCGCGTGTAAGCAAGCGCACGGAAATTGGCCTCGCTGTTCATTGGCGTGGGTACATTGATTGCTGGCTCAACGCTGACCACGCGAACATTGTAAGGACCCAATTCTTTCGACCACGAAAATGTAAACGCATTGACAGCGGCTTTGGTTGCAGAGTAACAGCTTTGACCACGGGAACCCTGAACACCCGCCTCGGATGTCATATTGATAATCACGCCGGACTGTTGTTCAACCATCTGACGTGCGACAGACTGTGACATCAGGAATACCGCTTTCTGGTTTACATTCACCATAAAGTCGAAGTCATCCTCACTCAACTCGTACTCAGGCTTTTCTTTAAAAACATCTACCAGTAAACGTGGACGACTAACGCCAGCGTTATTGACCAGCCCATCAATATGACCAAATTTCGCAACAACGGACTGGGTTAAGTTTTCAACTTCTTTTTTGTCGGTTACGTCACACTTGATAAAGGTAATATCATCACATTGGCTGAAAGTTTGATTTGGTGATAAGTCGGCATACACGACGGTCGCGCCGTTAGCATGCAAATTTTCAACCATTTTTTCTCCCAACCCCATGCTTCCTCCGGTTACGATCACAACTTTCCCTGACAGATCTAACCACTTCGTTGCTTGATCCATTTTTAACCCTCATTTTGCGGCGTTGATTGACACATGCTGGTACGGGAGCTTTCAGCCGTGCCTGTAGCATGTTTTTTACATGTATGCGTTTTTTTGCGCGTTTATAATTTATGCGCAGAAAAACGCATTGCCTATGACAATCGATTTGATTTGCGAGGCAAGTCACAATGGATATTATTTATTTTATATAAATCAAATGCTTGCATTATTTCATTGTATTTTGCGTAGATGCTGGCATTTCCAGGGTGATTTATAATTAACCGATTCATTAATGCGTTTATATGCTTGTTTTGATTTCGCATGCGCATTTTTTTGCATTTTTCATATGAGATTGTTGGTATGTAAGAAAGCGGCGCTTAAGAAGTTGAGGGAGAAAGAAGAAGGGAGCCTATTCAGATATTCCTTTAAGCACGCCCTGACCGGAGTGGAGTTGCCAGGGCGTGGTATTGTTCAGACAGTTTAAACAAACGGCGCCAGCGGATCGGCAATCGCAAACGCCGCTGCGCGGTCTGCTTTCGGCGGGTAGATCAGCTTGCTGGTGATTGACATCTTGAGTTTCTTCGCTTCGGCGCGCGCCAGTTTTACCTGCTGATCCCACCCTTCGGTATAGACTGCGCCCCAGGCACCAAGATCCAGACAGGTAACATAGTTTTCCTGACGATATGGCAGAGGAGTCACCTCCAGCAAGCTGGCCGCAGCGTTATTACCGGCGAACTTGCCTAACAGAATCGCGTGCTGGCAGGTCATTAGCGCATGATGGCCTTTGTCGTCGGTCGCGGCATAGGCCACGTCGCCGGTGGCGTAGATATCTTCGTGACCTGGTATCTGAAGTGCGGTATTCACATGCAGACGCCCCTGGCGATCGCGCGGAGCGCCAATCTGCGCCGTCAGGCCATTGGCCTGTACGCCAACTGTCCAGATCACCGTTTGCGATGCAATCGTCCGCCCGTCTTTCAGCGTCACGCCTGCGGCATCCACGCTTTCGACTTCTGCGTTAACGAGCCACTCCACGCCCAGTTCCGCAGAGGCTTCAATGATGACATTACGCAATGCTTCGCTATAGCGTGCGCCCGGCTCTGGGCTACGTTCAACTACGACTACTCTGGTCTTAGCATCGGCACCGAGGATATCGCACAGGCGACCAGGCAGTTCAAGCGCCATCTCGATGCCCGTAAAACCACCGCCGCAAACGACCACGGTATTACGCGCTTCACTTTCAGCCTGGTAAGCCAGGTCTTTCAGATGTTGTTCCAGAACTGCCGCGCTTTCCAGCTGATCCAGATCGAAAGCATGTGTCTGAGCGCCGGCCACCTGTGAGCGATCTACGTGGCTGCCGCTGGCAAGTACCAGGCGATCGTAGCGGCTTACTCGCGTTTCGCCGCTGGCATCCGTCCAGCTCACCTCTTTTGAGCCCGGGAAGATTTGCCGCACCGTTCCGCGCAGGAAGTTCACGCCAGTGATATCAAACAGCGGCTGAAGCGGCGCAACCAATGTTGCCACCGCGTTTTCATAAAAACGAGGACGCACGCGTAGTTCAGGCTGAGGTGCGATAACGGTGATTTTAATATCCTCGCTTTGATATTTGTCTACCAGACGAGCCGCACTGAGCGCTGCCCACATCCCGGAAAATCCCGCCCCTACGATCAGAATATTTTTATGCATTTTGGTTTCACCTGATGATGACTTATTTACTCGGATTGTATTGGTCCTAGTTAAAAGAGGCAATGTTATTTTGTCCGTGTTTAGTATTTACGTTCGGAGTGTGCGATTATCTATTTGAAAATTAAACACTAAAACTGTATTGCATTATGTGAGATTGCTTCTTGTCTGGCATGGCGATGATGAAAAAGCTAAAATAACTCAGAGTTAATTTGGCTGAGATAAGAGTATGGCTTTCTACAGTTCCGGGGTTGAGTACGGTATCCATAGTCTGATGTGCATGGTGGACAGCAAGGGAGATGCTCGTGAAATGAGCGTTCGCGAGATTGCGGACCTGCAAAGCGTGCCTTATGACTATCTGGCCAAGATTTTTACCCGTCTGTCGAAGGCTGGTCTGGTGCGTAGCATTGAGGGGAAGGGGGGCGGTTTTCAGCTTGCCAAACCTGCCGAGCATATTACGGTGCTCGATGTGGTCAACGCGATAGACGGCGATAAACGGATTTTTGAATGCCGCGAGATTCGCCAGCGGCTGGCGGTATTTGATGCGCAACCGCCCGCGTGGGCTTGCGAAGGGATTTGCGGCGTGCGTTCAGTGATGGATATAGCGCAGCAACGCATGGAAGAGGCGCTGGCGCAGCATACTATTCTCGATCTGGCGCGTAAAATGTATCGTAAAGCGCCGGATACCTTTGTGGTTGAAGTGCAAGCGTGGATCGACGCGCGAAAAGGTTAAGATGCCGATGTATCCGGCCAACGGCCTGGTGCCGCAGGCCGGATAAGACGCTCTGCGCCGCCATCCGGCATTAACAATTATCGGGCATTATCCGGGGTATTAATCATCCGGTTTAGCCACGGCACCATAATGGCCATCACCACGGTGACCGCCAACGTTACCAGACCAATTTTGCTAAAGACGCCGGTATAAATGGGCAGCGTCTGCAATGGATCGGTGATGTTTTCCGGTACGGCGGTGAAGGTCGCCACATAACCGCCGAGCAGGAAGGCGGCGGCCTGGGTCAGGAACCACATTCCCAGAATAAAGCCCATCAGATGCTGCGGCACCAGGGCGGCGACCATTGCCAGTCCCAGCGCGCTAATTAGCAATTCGCCCAGACTCTGGAACAGATACACCAGCACGATAAACCACGGCGACGTCAGTCCTTGCGCATCGGCGAACCACATCCCGGCGGCGGCGGCGGTCAGAAAACCCAGCGCGCAGAGGAACATGCCGAGCGTAAACTTCATCGGCATGGTCAGATCTTTGCCTTTGCTACCCAGTCGGGTGTAAATCGCTGCCAGTACCGGACTGGCGATGACCACCCAGAATGGGTTCAGCGCCTGAAAACTCACTGGATTAATGGTGAATCCAAGAATTTCATGATGCACGTTATTAATCGCAAAGAAGTTCAGCGAGGTAGGCATCTGCGCATACAAAATGTAAAACAGCACGGCTTCAATCATCAGAATAAACGCCACGAACATTTTATTGCGGCCGGTTTTATCCAGACGAAACGCTTCGCGAAAGAAGAAAATAGTGACGACGATAGAAAGGACGATGAGCACCAGATTGGCTATCTTAACATTGTGCATAAGCCAGGCGCAGAGGAAAACCATGACGACGGTGCCGAGTAATACCAGCAGCAAGTTGCGAAAACGTAGCGGTTTATGATCCGGTTCAGAACCGATATTTTTCACCATGCCACGGCAGGCGAAGTACACCAGAAGCGCAACAATTATACCAGCGCCGCACAGATTGTAGGTCACGGCATAGCCAAACTTATCGGCTATCACCGGCGCCAGCGATAGCGATAGCAAAGAACCGATGTTAATCGACATGTAAAACAGGGTGAAAGCGCCATCCAGCCGGGGATCTTTAGGCAGATAGCATTTAGAGAGCAGGCTGGCGGGATTGGCTTTAAATAACCCGTTGCCCACGGCAATCGTGCCCAGCGCGATAAAAATCAGATCGGGATTTAATAGCGACATGCCGGTCATAAAATAGCCAATCGCCAGCACAATCGCGCCCAGGACCAGGGTGCGTTTAGTCCCTAACAGATGGTCGCCAACATAGCCGCCAATGGAGATCAGGCCATAAACCAGCGCCGCAAAAGCGCCAAAGGTAATAAAGGCCTGTTCCTGAGAAAAACCCAATTGTTTAACGAAAAAAACCGCCAGGATGCCCTGGACGCCGTAATAGCCAAATCGTTCCCATAATTCTACAAAAAAGATCATGAAGAATGGACGAGGTTGCTGCAGCAAGCCCGTAGGTGCAGTTGTATTCATATTCCTTCGCCTTTCAATGCCATCCCGAAACGTATGAGCGCGCATATCAAAACGCGCCGAAAAGTCTTACCCTGATATAGACTGCGGCTATTAGCCGGATTAATAGGTTATTATACAAATGATATGCAAACTAATTAGCGGATCACACTAATTATGTTTGGTGTGATGGAATGATGTACTGAGTGCTGCGGAGAGGGGGATAAACAAAACGCCCACATAAGCGGGCGTTGTTGTTGATAGCCGGAATTGGCCTGATGGTTCAGGCCAACCTGATTGACTATAGACCAGATAAGGTCTTAGCCGCCAGCCGGCAAGTATTACTCTTCTTCGTCGCGCAGCGGAACAATCAGCATGTCAACGTGAACGGTGTTGATCAGCTGGCGCGCAGAAGACATCAGTTTGCTCCAGAAGTCCTGGTGATGACCGCAAACGACCAGATCCATATCGTATTTCTTGATGGCGTCAACCAGCACCTGGCCCAAGTCGCCGCTACCGCTCAGGGTTTCAGTGATAGGGTAGCCAGCATTGGTAGACAGCTCGGTCAGCGCGTGGTGGGTTTCTTCGGAGATACGTTTCTGCATATCGCCCAGATTGACGTCAATCAGACCTGTGTACAGGTCTGAATAATTCACGTCAACGTGGATCAGGGAGATTTTCGCGTTGTAGGGGCGCGCCATAGAGACCGCTTTTTCAACCAGAACTTTACTTTCCGGGGAGAGATCAACTGCGATAAGAATGTGTTTATAAGCCATAGTGTTACTCCTTCCATAAGTTGTCGATGACCATTGAGCTACTGGCGTTTCTTATGCCGCCGCGTCACCCGCGTCCTGCGAACTCTATGCGCGGGGCTAGCTCAGCCGTTTACCATAACTATCCTTACATTATAGCGGCCAGGATAATCCGTCAATCTGCCTTGCTTGCCAGTTAGTTAAACAAAATTTTCAGTGAATTGCATTGATAGTGATTAACCTTCTGGTAAAAAAATTAACTGATCTCCTACAATGTGTATAAGAGCCGTTCGAATGCGGAGCGCTAACATGGGCGGCTTTCGT
The DNA here is from genome assembly GCF_057751355.1 of Salmonella sp. FC25216. Taxonomy (NCBI): domain Bacteria; kingdom Pseudomonadati; phylum Pseudomonadota; class Gammaproteobacteria; order Enterobacterales; family Enterobacteriaceae; genus Salmonella; species Salmonella sp. FC25216. The sequence goes on from NZ_JBDGON010000004.1 coordinate 252,716, forward strand.
AGTACTCTTTCACTGATTGTCTGGCAGGGTATCGGGGAGCGGTAGTCCCGGAGAGGAACTCCGTGGGCGGGTCGCCGGGGAGGAGATATGATAAGCACCGTCTCACTATTCTGGGCTTTATGTGTCGTTTGCATTGTTAATATGGCGCGCTATTTCTCATCGTTACGCGCACTGTTAGTGGTACTTCGTGGTTGCGATCCTTTGCTCTATCAATATGTCGATGGCGGCGGCTTCTTTACCACGCATGGTCAGCCTAATAAACAGGTGCGCCTGGTATGGTATATCTACGCTCAGCGCTATCGCGATCATCATGATGAAGAATTTATTCGCCGTTGTGAACGCGTCCGCCGTCAGTTTCTGCTAACCAGCGCGTTATGCGGTTTGGTGGTAGTGAGCTTGATTGCGCTCATGATTTGGCACTGAATAAAAAAGCGGGCCAGTTTCCTGACCCGCTCGTGTGAGATAAGCCTCCCGGATAAGCGATAACGCCATCCGGCACAGTCGGCTTAAATAATTTTCAGGGAAAGCCAGTACAACACGCCGGAAAGAATAATCGCCGCCGGTAACGTAAATACCCAGGCCATCAGAATGCTGGTCACGGTTTTACGCTGCAACCCGCCGCCATCAACGACCATGGTTCCCGCCACTGAAGAGGAGAGTACGTGAGTGGTAGAAACTGGCATACCGGTGTAGCTGGCAAGACCGATAGAGACTGCCGCCGTCATCTGCGCCGACATCCCCTGCGCATACGTCATGCCTTTTTTACCAATTTTCTCGCCGATAGTGGTCGCCACGCGACGCCAGCCTATCATCGTACCAATACCCAGCGCCAACGCCACCGCCATGATGATCCACACCGGCGCATATTCAATGGTACTTAACATATCGGTCTTCAGCTTTTTCAGCAGACGCTGGTCATCGCTGCTTACGCCAGGCAATTTCACGACTTTGTCGGTCGTGTCGGAGATGCACAGCATAATGCGACGCAACTGACTACGCTGTTCAACGCTTAACTTGTCGTAGCTTTCCACGTTTGCCAGCATCCCTTTCGCACGGTTAAGCGCGTTAATGGTGTTAGCCGGATGGCAGTGGAATTCAGCCGGTTCAGTCGCGCCCGGTTCCGGAGACGGAATCAGTTGGTCAACGCCGGTGACGGCTTTCAGCAGGTCAGGACGCTGCTCAAAGTACGTTTCGACATTGTTGATAGCATCGCGCGTACGGGTGATTTCGTAGCTGGAGGCATTCATATTAACCACGAAACCCGCAGGCGCGACGCCAATCAGCACCAGCATGACCAGGCCAATGCCTTTTTGACCATCGTTCGCGCCATGCGAAAACGCCACGCCGATAGCTGAGAGAATCAGCGCGATACGCGTCCAGAACGGCGGCTTTTTCTTGCCGTCTTTCTTTTCACGCTCGGCTGGCGTCAGGTGGATACGGGCGCGTTTCTTAGTGCCGCTCCAGTAGCGACGCAGCAAGAAAATCAGACCGCCAGCGAACACCAGACCGACAATAGGGGAGATGATGAGCGAGCCGAAAATATTGATAACTTTCGGGATGTTAAGCGCATCCACCACTGACGTGCCGGTCATCATCGCATTGGTTAAACCGATGCCGATAATCGCGCCAATCAGCGTGTGGGAACTGGAAGCAGGCAACCCGAAATACCAGGTACCGAGGTTCCAGATAATCGCCGCCAGCAACATGGAAAAGACCATGGCGAGGCCGTGCGCGGAACCCATGTTGAGCAGGAGATCCGTTGGCAGCATATGCACAATGGCATACGCCACGCTGAGACCCCCCAGCAGAACGCCAAAAAAGTTAAACACCGCCGCCATGATAACCGCCAGCTGCGAACGCATCGCGCGGGTGTAAATCACGGTTGCGACTGCATTGGCTGTATCATGGAAGCCGTTAATCGCTTCGTAGAACAGCACAAAAGCCAGAGCAAGCAATAATAAAAGCCCGGTATGTAAATCCAGGCCAGCAAACAAATGTAGCATAGGACGTTACGCCATCTTGAGGACATGAACGCGGCGCATTATCAGTGACTTTGGCGGCGCGGGCAAAGTGAAATATAGACTTTTTTTGATGTGCTTCGTGCTTTGTTTTATGCCACTAAAGAATTATCTTATATATTTCAGACAAATACCATTTTCAGGCGCTTTTCGCGCTGGTGCGACCACTGAGGAAACTTTACAATTCCCGCCCGAATTTGAGAGAGGAAAGTCACGTGGAAAGGTTTGATGCCGTTATTATAGGCGCTGGCGCAGCGGGCATGTTTTGCGCAGCGCAGGCAGGACAGGCGGGTAGCCGCGTGCTGCTCATCGATAATGGCAAGAAGCCAGGACGTAAAATCCTCATGTCCGGCGGTGGGCGCTGCAACTTTACTAATCTTTATGTTGAGCCTGCTGCATATTTGAGCCAGAACCCCCATTTTTGCAAATCAGCGTTAGCCCGTTATACACAGTGGGACTTTATCGATCTGGTCGGCAGATACGGGATAGCCTGGCATGAGAAAACGCTGGGACAGCTTTTTTGCGATGATTCCGCTCAACGCATTGTCGATATGCTGGTTGCCGAGTGCGACAAAGGTGGCGTAACGCTGCGCCTGCGTAGCGAGGTATTGAGTGTCGCACGTGATGAGTCGGGTTTCGTGCTGGCGTTGAACGGCGAGACGGTCGTTACGCAAAAGCTGGTGATCGCCAGCGGCGGCCTGTCGATGCCGGGCCTTGGCGCATCGCCGTTTGGCTATAAAATCGCCGAACAGTTTGGTCTCAAGGTGTTGCCTACTCGCGCCGGGCTGGTGCCCTTTACGCTACATAAGCCGCTGTTAGAACAGCTCCAGACGCTGTCTGGCGTATCTGTTCCCTGCGTGATTACCGCCCGCAATGGCACGGTATTTCGGGAAAACCTGCTTTTTACCCATCGTGGGCTGTCCGGACCCGCCGTTTTACAGATTTCGAGCTACTGGCAACCGGGCGAATTGGTGAGCATTAATTTATTGCCGGACCTCTCGCTGGATGACGTTCTCAATGAACAGCGTAACGCTCACCCGAACCAGAGTCTGAAGAACACGCTGGCGATGCATCTGCCGAAACGGTTGGTAGAGTGTTTACAACAGTTGGGGCAGATCCCGGATGTATCGCTCAGGCAGTTGAACGTCCGTGACCAGCAGGCGCTGGTTGACATGCTTACAGCCTGGCAAGTGCAGCCCAATGGCACCGAAGGCTATCGGACAGCGGAAGTGACGCTGGGCGGCGTGGATACAAACGAACTGTCATCGCGGACCATGGAAGCGCGCCGCGTGCCGGGTCTCTATTTTATCGGCGAAGTGATGGACGTCACCGGCTGGTTGGGCGGCTATAACTTCCAGTGGGCCTGGTCGAGCGCCTGGGCCTGCGCGCAGGATTTGGCAGCAAAATGATAAGTACCATTACAAACAATAAGCGAATAGACATCCCGGACAGAGGTGTTAGTATCGATTTATAGCAGTTATGAGTATGCGTGTTTCATTTACGGCCAGGAACGCTGATGATGACAACATTACTCCCTCTTTTTCGGGTACCTACATCATTCACTCCCTTTGACGGCGAGCGCTTCATCGGCGACTATTCATCGTCTGGCCCCTTTTTCTTTTTCATTCATATCCCGGATGAAAACCTCCGCTGAACGCGCGTCTGGCGGACTTTGTGACACGCATTGTTGGACAACAGGGATTACGGCGGGTCGATTATGGACAAAATGAAGCGTCATCTGGTGTGGTGGATTGCAGGCATCCTGGTGGTTATTGCCGGCGTCGTAGGGTGGATGCTACGTCCTGCGGGCGTGCCGGAAGGGTTTGCCGCCAGCAACGGCAGAATAGAAGCGACGGAAGTCGATATCGCCACCAAAATCGCTGGTCGTATCGAGACGATACGGGTGAATGAAGGGCAGTTCGTTCGTCAGGGCGAGGTACTGGCGAAAATGGACACTCGCGTATTGCAGGAGCAGCGGCTGGAGGCGATAGCGCAGATTAAAGAGGCCGAGAGCGCGGTTGCCGCCGCCCGCGCCTTGCTGGAGCAACGCCAGAGTGAAATGCGCGCCGCGCAGGCGGTCGTCAAACAGCGGGAAGCTGAGCTGGATTCTGTCTCTAAACGTCACGTGCGTTCCCGTTCGCTGTCGCAGCGTGGCGCGGTATCTGTACAACAGTTAGATGACGATCGCGCGGCGGCGGAAAGCGCGCGCGCCGCCCTGGAGTCCGCCAAAGCGCAGGTATCTGCGGCAAAAGCGGCGATTGAGGCGGCGCACACCAATATTATCCAGGCGCAAACACGCGTGGAGGCGGCGCAGGCGACCGAGCGGCGTATTGTCGCCGACATTGACGACAGCGAATTAAAAGCGCCGCGCGACGGGCGCGTGCAGTACCGCGTTGCTGAGCCGGGCGAAGTGTTATCGGCTGGCGGCCGGGTGTTGAACATGGTCGATCTCAGCGATGTTTATATGACATTTTTCCTGCCGACCGAACAGGCGGGGTTGTTGAAGATCGGCGGCGAAGCGCGTCTGGTGCTTGATGCCGCGCCCGATCTCCGTATACCGGCAACGATCAGTTTTGTCGCCAGCGTGGCGCAGTTCACCCCCAAAACCGTGGAAACCCACGATGAACGGTTGAAGCTGATGTTCCGGGTGAAGGCGCGTATTCCGCCAGAGCTGTTGCGACAGCATCTGGAATATGTCAAAACCGGTTTGCCGGGAATGGCCTGGGTCCGTCTGGACGAGCGCGTGCCCTGGCCTGACTCTCTAAGCGTGAGGTTGTCGCAATGACGTCGCTGACGCTGGTGCCTGTTCCTCCCGTGGCGCAGCTTGAGGGGGTGAGCCAGCATTACGGAAAAACGGTCGCGCTGAACAATATCACGCTGGATATTCCCGCTCGTAGTATGGTCGGGCTGATTGGTCCGGACGGGGTGGGTAAGTCGAGTCTACTGTCGCTGATTTCTGGCGCGCGGGTGATTGAACAAGGGAACGTTATCGTCCTGGGCGGTGATATGCGCAATGCGAAACATCGCCGCGACGTCTGTCCGCGCATCGCCTGGATGCCGCAGGGACTGGGGAAAAACCTTTATCACACGCTATCGGTCTATGAGAACGTCGATTTTTTCGCCCGTCTCTTTGGTCATGACAAAGCTGAACGCGAAGCGCGTATTACCGAGCTGCTGAACAGCACCGGTCTGGCGCCGTTTCGTGACCGGCCTGCCGGGAAGCTGTCCGGTGGGATGAAACAAAAGCTGGGGCTGTGCTGTGCGCTGATTCATGACCCGGAATTACTGATTCTTGATGAACCTACCACCGGCGTGGACCCGCTCTCACGCGCCCAATTCTGGGACTTAATCGACAGTATCCGCCAACGGCAGACCAATATGAGCGTGTTGGTCGCAACGGCCTATATGGAAGAGGCGGAGCGTTTTGACTGGCTGGTGGCGATGAATGCGGGCGAGATACTGGCAACTGGCAGCGCGCAGCAACTGCGGGAAAAAACCCATAGCGCGACGCTGGAACAGGCGTTTATCGCCCTGTTGCCAGAAGCGCAGCGCCAGGCGCATAAGCCGGTGGTAATTCCGCCTTACCGCGCTGAGCAACAAGAGATTGCGATTGAAGCGCGGGATCTGACCATGCGTTTCGGTCATTTCGTCGCGGTTGACCATGTTAATTTCCGCATTCCGCGCGGCGAGATTTTTGGCTTCCTCGGTTCGAACGGTTGCGGCAAATCTACCACCATGAAAATGCTGACCGGTCTGCTTCCCGCCAGCGAAGGCCAGGCCTGGCTATTTGGTCAGCCGGTGGACCCGAATGACATCGACACCCGTCGCCGGGTCGGATATATGTCGCAGGCTTTTTCGCTCTATAACGAACTCACCGTGCGGCAGAATCTGGAACTTCATGCCCGCCTGTTTCATATTCCGCCAGCGGAGATCCCGGCGCGCGTCGCGCAGATGAGCGAACGCTTTATGCTAACGGAGGTGGAAGATACGCTCCCCGCGTCGTTGCCGCTCGGTATCCGCCAGCGTTTATCGCTGGCGGTAGCGGTGATCCATCGCCCGGAAATGCTGATTCTTGATGAGCCAACGTCCGGCGTTGATCCGGTCGCCAGGGATATGTTCTGGCAGCTTATGGTCGATCTTTCGCGTCAGGATAAGGTGACGATTTTTATCTCGACCCATTTTATGAACGAAGCGGAACGTTGCGACCGAATGTCATTGATGCACGCCGGTAAAGTGCTCGCCAGCGGGACGCCGCAAGAACTGGTGCAACAGCGAGGCGCGGCCAATCTGGAAGCGGCGTTTATTTCCTGGCTACAGGAAGCCGCGGGAGCGACACCTGAAACCACAATACCGCCATCCCAGATGCCCGCCGCGTCAGATAAACCGTCGCGGCAGGGATTGAGCTTCCGGCGTTTGTTCAGCTACAGTCGCCGCGAAGCGCTGGAGCTACGCCGTGATCCGGTACGCTCGACGCTGGCGCTGCTGGGAACGGTAATTCTGATGCTGATTATGGGCTATGGCATCAGTATGGACGTGGAAAACCTGCGTTTTGCCGTACTCGATCGCGATCAAACCGTCAGTAGCCAGGCGTGGTCGCTCAATCTGGCAGGGTCCCGCTACTTTATCGAACAGCCGCCGCTCGCCAGCTATGACGAGCTTGACCGGCGGATGCGTGCGGGAGAGCTGGCGGTTGCCATTGAGATCCCGCCTAATTTTGGCCGCGATATTGCTCGCGGTACGCCAGCGCAGATTGGCGTCTGGGTGGATGGCGCCATGCCCAGCCGCGCCGAGACGGTGAAGGGGTATGTTCAGGCGATGCACCAAAGCTGGCTGCAGGAGGCGGCGAGTCGTCAGCCGAACCCGGTTAAACAGGCCGGGCTGCTCAACATTGAAACGCGCTATCGCTATAATCCGGATGTGAAAAGTCTGCCCGCTATCGTTCCGGCGGTCATTCCGCTGCTGCTCATGATGATCCCGTCAATGCTTAGCGCCCTGAGCGTGGTGCGGGAGAAAGAGCTGGGGTCGATGATTAATCTGTACGTAACGCCGACGACGCGCAGCGAATTTTTGCTGGGTAAACAACTGCCGTATATCGCGCTGGGTATGCTGAACTTCTTGTTACTGTGCGCGCTGTCGGTCTTTGTATTCGGCGTGCCGCTGAAAGGCAGCTTTCTCACGCTTACCCTGGCGGCGCTGCTTTACGTCATCATCGCCACCGGTCTGGGGCTGCTGATCTCCACTTTTATGAAGAGCCAAATTGCCGCTATTTTTGGGACGTCGATTATTACCCTCATTCCGGCAACACAATTTTCCGGCATGATCGATCCGGTAGCCTCGCTGGAGGGGCCGGGAAGATGGATCGGCGAGATCTACCCGACTAGCCATTTTCTGACGATCGCGCGTGGGACGTTTTCCAAAGCACTGGATCTGTCCGATCTTTGGCCCTTATTTATGCCGCTACTGATTGCTGTCCCGGTGGTAATGGGTCTGAGCATTCTGCTGCTGAAAAAACAGGAGGGGTAATGCGCGGATTACGTAATATTTATAACCTCGGCGTCAAAGAACTGCGCAGTCTGCTGGGCGACAAAGCGATGCTGGCGCTGATCGTCTTCGCCTTTACGATTTCGGTTTACTCCTCCGCTACCGTCCTGCCCGGTTCGTTGCATCTTGCCCCTATCGCCATCGCCGATATGGATCAGTCGCAGTTGTCGAACCGTATTGTGAATAGTTTTTACCGCCCGTGGTTTCTGCCGCCGGAGATGATTACGGCAACGGAAATGGATGCCGGACTGGATGCCGGACGCTATACCTTCGCGGTTAATATTCCGCCGAATTTCCAGCGTGATGTGCTGGCCGGACGTCAGCCTGATATTCAGGTTAACGTCGATGCGACGCGCATGAGCCAGGCGTTTACCGGCAACAGTTATATCCAGAATATTATTAGCGGCGAGGTCAACAGCTTTGTGGCGCGCTATCGGGATAATAGCGTCCAGCCTGTGTCGCTGGAGATTCGGATGCGCTTTAACCCGAATCTGGACCCGGCGTGGTTTGGCGGCGTGATGGCGATTATCAACAACATTACCATGCTGGCGATAGTGCTGACCGGATCGGCGCTGATCCGCGAGCGAGAACACGGCACGGTTGAGCATCTGTTGGTGATGCCGGTTACGCCCTTTGAGATCATGATGGCGAAGGTATGGTCAATGGGGTTGGTCGTGCTGGTGGTTTCCGGTTTGTCTTTGATGCTGATGGTGAAAGGCGTACTTGGCGTACCGATTGAAGGATCGATCCCATTGTTTATGTTGGGCGTGGCGCTGAGCCTGTTCGCCACCACTTCAATAGGGATTTTTATGGGCACTGTCGCCCGTTCGATGCCGCAACTAGGGCTATTAATGATTCTGGTGCTGTTGCCGCTACAAATGCTTTCCGGCGGCTCCACGCCGCGCGAAAGTATGCCGCAGGCGGTGCAGGATATTATGCTGACCATGCCAACGACACATTTTGTCAGCCTTGCCCAGGCCATTCTTTATCGCGGCGCAGGTTTGAGTATCGTCTGGCCGCAGTTCCTGACCCTGCTGGCGATAGGCGGCGTGTTCTTCCTGATAGCGCTATTACGCTTCAGAAAAACGATTGGCACGATGGCATAACTCTCTTATCCGGCCTACAGACGTGCGGACGTAGGCCGGGCAAGCGAAGCGCTCCCGGCAAGGCGCTGAGGCGTTAGTCTTCTTTCGGCAAACACTGTAAGTGGCCGTGGCGCACGCCGCGCTGGGAGATAACATCATCGGCAAAATGCTGTACGTCGCCCATATCGCCTTTCAGAACGGCGATCTCCAGACAGTCATCGTGGTTGATATGGACGTGCAGCGTGGCGACGGATAAATCATGATGATGATGCTGGGTGGAGACGATGCGGCTGGCTAAATCCCGTTTCTCATGTTCATAAACATACGAAAGTACCGCGAAACCCTGCGTACCGTGTTCCTGGGTGACCTCCTGCGCCAGAGCGCCGCGCAGAATATCGCGGATCGCTTCGGAGCGGTTATTATAGCCGCGTCGCTGGCTCAGGCTGTCCAGCGTTTCCAGTAAATCGTCATCGAGGGTGATGGTGACACGTTGCATCTGACTTAAACCTTTTGGTATGGCGCGTCGGCGCATGGAAAGCTCCGCATTTTGTAACACACGTCCGGCGCCAGAGGGAAAAATTAATGTGTCATTGCGCTTTCGTTATCGTCTGCGAAGTCAGCGTAAAAGGCGTGGGGGTGCAGACTGCCAGGCTGAGCGTATCGAGCTGACACTGGCTGACCGACAACGCAAAGGGCAATGTGCTGTCCACGCTGACGATTTGCCAGGCGCTGCCGCCGCGTTGTTTCACGATGGCTTCTTTACGCGTCCAGATACGCCAGAATGCCGCCAGTTGTCGCTCCGGACGTTCCGCTTCCATTTCAGCATGTTCGCCGAGACTGAATACCGCATTTGCCAGCGAACGCCAGTTATCGCGCGGACGAATCACTTCAATATCGCAGCCGACTTCACCTTCATCGCTAAGCAACAGAGCAATAGTGTCGCCGCTATGGCTGAGGTTAAACCACAGCGGCGTTCCGGCGGAAAAAGCTGGTTTGCCCTGTTCGCCATACACCATCTCCGGTAGCGGCGAGAGCGCACGGGAAAGCAGCACGCGCCCGGCCAGCCAGCTTGCCCGGCGAACGCCCTGCGGCGCCTGGGCGATTAACGCGTCGGGCAATTGACCTGCGCTTAATGTGGACACTTTTCCCAGAACGATCTGGTACATATCAGGACCAACGTTGCATATAAAGAGGAGGTGATTGTAGCATCTGTCGCCTCATCCCGGTAAACGGCTTTTCGGTCGGCCTGGCCCCAGTAAGATTGCCAGTTTGCTGCCGCCTTTAGTGGTTTCCATCCAGATTTTGCAAACGCTGGTCAAGGGAACGGACAATAGCATCCCTACCGGGCCTAATAGCCATCCCCAGACCAGTAACGAGAGAAATACCACCAGCGTGGACATTCCCAGACGATGACCCATCATGCGTGGCTCCATAATGTTGCCAATCACCATATGGACCACCAAAAAGAGCGCGCCGACCAGTACGCATTCGTAAAAGCCGTTAAATAACAGCGCCTGAATCATGGGCGGAACGGCGGAAATCACCGAGCCGATATTAGGAACGTAATTAAGCAAAAAGGCCAGTACGCCCCACATTAGCGCAAACTGAATATCCATTAACGCCAGCCCCAGCCAGATAATCGCGCCCGTCCACAGACTGAGCAGCGTTTTCAGCGCCAGATAATGCGAGACGCCTTTCAGGGCGCGGTGCAGGCCGGCAATATGGATTTGTGGATTGTTAAGCGCAAAACGTAATTTATAAGGCACATGGCGTACCTCAAACAGCATAAAAACCACGGTCATCACCAGCAGCACAATGCTTGCCATCGCGCCCGATACACCGGTCATTAATGTCGTGGTGAAGAGCATAATTTTATCGGAATCCATCCCGCGGAGCATACGTTCCGGCGACATATGTAAATTCAGAAAGGGCATTAACTCCTGAAGGTGTAAGACTTTACGCGTCAGTTCCTTACTGTATTTAGGCAGCATGGCGATAAATTCATTAAGCGATGCGGCAAGCACGCCCACCAGCGCGGTAAGCACAATCAGCATGACGACCACCACGATAGTAATCGCCAGCGGTCGCTTCACGCCCCGGCGAATAAACCAGGTCACTAAAGGATTAAGAACGATGGCGAAAAAGAGCGCCAGCAAGAGTTGTACAATAATATCCGCCGCGGCATGAATCCCGGCGAGAATGACGACCAGGGAGGCCAGTTTCAGCAGAATATGCATACCCGTTTTGTCGGGCTGAGCGGTTACCATGAAGTTTTCCTTGTTGTGTTTTTTCTAAGTGTAGCGGCTGACCTGATACCGATAATCTGAATCTCACTACTGATTTTCACCGCGCGCCATGATAGAAATGAAAACATGATGTAAAAATGCGGTGATACTCATGCCCGAACCCGTCGCTGAACCGGCGCTAAATGGATTGCGCCTCAATCTGCGTATCGTCTCCATTGTGATGTTTAACTTTGCCAGCTACCTGACTATCGGCCTGCCACTCGCCGTCTTGCCCGGCTATGTGCATGATGCGATGGGATTCAGCGCGTTCTGGGCGGGGCTTATTATCAGCCTGCAATACTTCGCCACTCTGTTAAGCCGTCCCCATGCCGGGCGGTATGCGGATGTATTAGGGCCGAAAAAAATCGTTGTCTTTGGCTTGTTCGGTTGTTTTTTAAGCGGACTCGGCTACCTGCTGGCGGATATCGCCGACAACTGGCCCATGATCAGTTTGTTGCTACTGGGGCTTGGTCGCGTGATTTTGGGGATTGGACAAAGTTTTGCCGGCACCGGTTCGACACTGTGGGGCGTCGGCGTCGTTGGGTCGTTGCATATTGGTCGGGTCATCTCCTGGAACGGTATCGTCACCTACGGCGCAATGGCGATGGGCGCGCCGCTGGGCGTGCTGTGTTATGCCTGGGGCGGGTTACAGGGACTGGCGCTAACGGTGATGGGCGTAGCGCTGTTGGCGGTACTGTTAGCGCTTCCACGTCCGTCGGTGAAGGCGAACAAAGGCAAACCGCTGCCGTTTCGCGCGGTGCTGGGGCGTGTCTGGCTGTATGGTATGGCGTTGTCCCTGGCATCGGCAGGGTTTGGCGTTATCGCGACGTTTATTACCTTATTTTATGATGCTAAAGACTGGGATGGCGCCGCCTTTGCGCTCACGTTATTTAGCATCGCGTTTGTCGGTACGCGTTTGCTGTTCCCTAACGGCATCAATCGCTTGGGCGGGTTGAATGTTGCGATGATCTGCTTTGGCGTGGAGATTATTGGTCTGTTACTGGTTGGGACGGCAGCCATGCCGTGGATGGCGAAAATCGGCGTTTTGCTCACCGGTATGGGGTTTTCTCTGGTCTTTCCGGCGCTGGGCGTGGTGGCCGTCAAAGCGGTGCCGCCGCAGAACCAGGGCGCGGCGCTGGCGACTTACACCGTATTTATGGATCTATCTTTGGGGATTACCGGGCCGCTGGCGGGGCTGGTGATGACCTGGGCGGGCGTGCCGGTGATCTATCTGGTGGCGGCCGGGCTGGTAGCGATGGCGCTATTGCTTACCTGGCGCTTAAAAAAACGGCCTCCGTCTGCACTGCCGGAGGCCGCATCATCGTCGTAAAGGTTACTGAATAACCAACGTATTGATGATGTTTTCAGCCGTGGTTTGCGCTTTTTGCTGATTGTCCGCAGGCAGTGTGACCTGAATCGTCAGCAATTGGTTATCCACTTTGCCCAGCACGATGGAAGAATACGCCGTCTGTCCCTTCGCGGAGATAATACTGTCCAGTTGTTGCAACGTATGGCCTTTGAGCTCAATAGACTTATTGGTGACTACCTGAAGCTGAGGGTCGCGGCTACGCTGTTGCTCGAGCAGGCGGTTCGCCAGCACCGACAGCGGTTCATCGGTATTATCGCCGACGATGACAATCACCGCTTTCTGGCCCGTTGGGTCAGAATAAACGTGCATATTATTGGCCTGGGTGCCCAGCTTACCGCTCTGATCGGTCATATCCGCCGGCAGTGAGAAACTGAGTTTGCCATCCATCAGGCTGACGGGCTGCCCGGAGGCCTGACTTTCTGCGGCGGCACCTTCTGCCGGTGCTTTTGTATCGTTGTTATCACAGGCCGCAAGCCCCATAACCAGCAGGCCAATACCGGCATATTTAACCAAATTGCGCATTGACTTCTTCCTTTCGATAAACAGCCATAACGGCTCATTCGCTCATCTTATCACAACTCAGAAAACGAACCTTTAACTTGCCGGTAATGGGGAAATTTCAGATTTATCTGCCAGCCTTTTCAGCAACATATTCAGTAAAACGCCGTACATCGGCAGGAAGAAAATAATGCTGATGAGCACCTTGAAGCAATAGTCCACCAGCGCAATTTCCATCCAGTGCTCGGCCATAAAGGCATCGGGGCTTCGCCAGAACGCAATAAAGAAAAAGGCAAGAGTATCGCTGATATTGCCAAACAGCGTTGAGGCGGTCGGCGCCAGCCACCAGCGGCGATTCTGGCGCAGACGGTTAAACACATGGACATCAAGGATCTGTCCCAGCGCGTAGGCCATAAAGCTGGCGGCGGCGATACGGGCGACAAACAGATTAAAGTTCGCCAACGCGGCGAAACCTTGCCAGACGCCCATATAGAACAGCGATGACACCACATACGACACCAGCAGCGCGGGGAGCATGACGGCGAAGATAATGCGGCGCGCCAGCGGTGCGCCAAAAATACGCACGGTAAGATCGGTGGCGAGAAAAATAAAAGGAAAACTAAACGCGCCCCAGGTGGTGTGGAAACCAAAAATAGTGATGGGGAGCTGCACCAGATAGTTACTGGAAATGATCACCAGTAAATGGAATAGCGATAGCCAGAACAACGCTTTTATGCGCTGTGATTGTGTAAACGGAGTCATATTGTGACCTTTTTGTTGGATGGGGTGAGGGAACCCAATAAAGAACCGCCGCATAATACTGTTTTGCGCTGGCATTGCAATGGCTAATTTTCACGCAATCGTTAACCTGCCTGGCTTACTGACGAAGATGGGCGTAAAATATCGCCGTTTTTTTACGATTGAGACAAAGATGAGCGATCTGTTTTCCTCCCCTGACCATACGCTTGACGCCCTGGGGCTGCGTTGTCCTGAACCGGTAATGATGGTGCGCAAAACGGTGCGCAACATGCAAACTGGCGAAACATTGCTGATTATCGCCGACGATCCGGCGACGACGCGTGATATTCCTGGGTTCTGTACCTTTATGGAACACGATCTGCTGGCGCAAGAGACGGAGGGTTTGCCGTACCGCTATTTACTGCGTAAAGCGCATTAACCGTACGGCAGATAGCATGCTGATTAGAAGCTTTCCCAGCTCGCCTGTTCTGCGGCGGGTTGTGGCGTTAAGCCTTTGCTTAACGGCGTCGGCGGCGCCTCCCGACGAGGCTGTTTCTGGATGCGGAACACGGCGACCGCCTGACGAAGTTCGTTAGCCTGATCTTCCAGCGCCGCCGCCGCCGCTGCGGACTCCTCTACCAGTGAGGCGTTTTGCTGCGTCACGCTGTCCATTTCCGATACCGCCTGCGCCACCTGTTCAATGCCTTTGCTTTGCTCATCGGAGGCAGAGGCGATTTCGCCCATAATATCGGTCACGCGGGTCACGGCGGTGACGATCTCTTTCATGGTTTCTCCAGCTTCGCGTACCTGCGTAGAGCCGGTATCAATGCGCGACACGGAGTTTTCAATCAACACTTTGATCTCTTTGGCGGCCTGCGCGCTACGGCTGGCCAGCGTGCGTACCTCTCCGGCCACGACCGCGAATCCTCGCCCCTGTTCGCCGGCGCGGGCTGCTTCTACCGCGGCGTTTAACGCCAGGATATTGGTCTGGAAGGCGATACCGTCAATCACGCTGGTGATGTCCACGATTTTTTCCGAACTTTCGGCGATATCATTCATGGTGTGCACTACGTTATCCACCACGCGTCCTCCTTTACGCGCGGTTTCTGATGCTGTTTTCGCCAGACCGGTCGCCTGTCGTGCGTTATCGGAGTTTTGTCGTACCGTGGCGGTTAACTGTTCCATGCTGGCGGCGGTCTCCTCCAGCGCCGAGGCCTGCTGTTCGGTTCGGGAAGAGAGGTCGCTGCTGCCTGCGGAAATTTCGCCTGCGCCAGTATAGATAGAGTCCGCGTTATCGCGCACCGCGCTGACGGTACGGATTAACGACTGCTGCATCGTTTTGAGACCGGCGGCCAGTTGGCCCATTTCACTGCGTCCTTCGGCCTCTATCTCATGGGTGAGATCGCCGTCGGCGATAGTTTGAATGTGCGCCATAATCCGTTGCAGCGGGCGTAGTAGAACGCGTTGAAGCCCCTGCCAGATAAACGCCAGCACGACGAGCACGATAAGCAGAATCATCCCCAGCGTCCATTGCATCTGGGTAAAACTGCTCTGATTCTGATCGCTGGCTAATTTTATTAATTGCGCATTTTGAGAGAGCCACTGATTATATACCTGTTCCATGTCATCCTGCGCTTTTTGGGCGTCAAGGTTGCCATAAGCGGCGTAATTATCGGCTTTAAGATAGCGGATAGACTGCTGCAAAACGTCATACATCTGCTTAAAGCTGGCTTCTGCCTGGACATCTAATGCCGGATCTTTGCCTGCGATCGCTTCGGAGTTCGCGTAGTTGTTGAAATGTTTTTCCGCTTCGTTGAGTGACGCGCCAGCGTTGGTTAACAGCGTGTTCATGGCGTCCAGCGAGGCGGGATCGCGCTGATTTTTTAACATGCGTATCGCCACGCGGTTAATGGTGACGCGGGTTTCAATCAATGTCTGAAAACTGCCGCCCAGTTCCTGTTGTTGGTAACTTAATGCGCTCGCATTCTGGAAATTCAGTCGATCGCTGCTGACGGCGGAATAAAACAGTATTCCTGTTACCAGCAATAAGGCGCTAAATATGCCCAGCGTCGCGATAACGCCGGTGATAACTTTGATATTTTTCATAGTGCCTAACATTCCTTATTTTGTAGACGGTATGATCAATATCGGTTGGGTAAAAATTAACCTTACATCAAATCACGCTATTTCTGATTAATGGTTTGATAAGTAATAAAAAATAAATAATTTTCGCGTGAATAATATACGCAAAGAAAGGAATACCGCGGGATAACCCGGCGGACACGACGCCGCCGGGCGGGAGACGATTATTTTTTACGCAGCAAACGTAGCGCGTTGGCGGTCACCAGTACTGTGGCTCCCGTATCCGCCAGGATTGCCAGCCATAGCCCGGTAAAACCAAGTAGCGTCGTCACCAGGAAAATGGCTTTCAGCCCCAGAGCAAGGGTAATGTTCTGCCGGATATTCGCGTGGGTAGCGCGCGCCAGAGTAATCATCTGCGCTAACCCGCGCAGGCGGTTATGAGTAAGGGCGGCGTCGGCCGTTTCCAGCGCGACGTCAGTACCGCTGCCCATCGCGATCCCGATACTGGCAGCTTTCATTGCGGGCGCATCGTTAATGCCGTCACCCACCATTGCCAGCGGCGCTTGTTGGTTAAGGGCGGTGACTGCCTGCACCTTGTCTTCTGGCAGTAGCCCGGCTTTAAACGCCAGATCCAGCTCGCCGGCAATCGCTGCCGCCGCCCGCGGGTTATCGCCGGTCAGAATCACGCCGTTAACGCCTAACTGATGCAGTTCGCGGATGGCGTCGCGCGCATCGTCACGCAACGTATCCTGGAGGGCGAGGACGCCAAGAGCGATCTCGTTACGCAGCACCAGAACCACCGTCTGCCCGACGTTTTCCAGTTCGCTAATTTGCCCGGCAAACGCTGCCGCAGGCTGTTTTCCCGCCGCGCAAATCAGAATACGTTCGCCGTTAACCTGCGCTTCAATCCCGGTGCCGGCCAGTGTTCGCTGCGATTCCGCCGTTGGGATCGCCAGATCGCGTGTCTGCGCTTCGCGGACAATAGCCTGCGCCAACGGATGCGTAGCGCCTTGTTCTACGGCTGCCGCCAGTGCTAACAGTTCAGCTTCGCTGATACCACTTGCCGGATGAATCGCCGTCACCCGTGGTTTACCGACGGTCAACGTACCGGTTTTATCAAAGGCGATCTGCGTGATACGGCCCAGTTGCTCCAGCGCTGCGCCGCCTTTAATCAATGCGCCGCGCCGTGCCGCCGCCGCCAGCCCGGAGGTAATGGCCGCGGGCGTGGAGATCACCAGCGCGCATGGGCAACCGATTAGCAGCAGCGTCAGCCCTTTATAAATCCACTCCTGCCAGCCGCCATCGAACATCAGTGGTGGAATAAGCGTCACCAGCAGCGCGATGACCATAATGACTGGCGTATAGATGCGGCTGAAACGGTCAATAAACCGCTCAATGGGCGCACGGCGCTCTTCCGCCTCTTCAATCAGCGTCAGGATACGGTCAATCGCGCTGGCACCAGGTTCAGATAACACCTCCAGGGTGACGAGACGGTCAACGCTGGTCGCGCCTGCCGGGATTTTTTCGCCCGTTGCGCGCTCCACAGGGATGGACTCGCCGGTGAGCGCGCTTTCATCAAAGCTGGCGAAACCGGAGATCAGTTTACCGTCGGCGGGTAAACGCCCTCCGGCGGCGACTTCGATAACATCGCCCGGTCGCAGGGTATTAATAGCGACCTCTTCCCGCACGCCGTGGCGCAGACGGGTAGCCGTTTCCGGTTTAAGCGCCATTAATGCGCTGACGCCTTTACGGGCGCGGCTGGCGGCCCATCCTTCCAGGCGCTCGCCGATGAGGAACAGCAGCAATACCATTGCCGCCTCCGCCGTTGCGCCAATAAACAACGCACCAATGGCGGCGATGCTCATCAGCGTTTCAATAGCGAACCAACTGCCGCTTTTCATCAGCCGCAGCGCCTGGCGGGCAATAGGATACAGGCCGACCAGGGTAGTGGCGATAAAGGCCAGTTGGCCGAACGGGTGGTTAAATTGCTCCAGCCCCCAGCTTATCGCCATCATAATGATCAGCGTAATAAGCGGCAGGTTCTCTTTAAGACGAGATTCAGGCGTTGCGTCGCGTGAATCTTCGCTACGCAAGGTATAACCCGCCTTCTGTACGGCGCGTTCAATTTGCGTGCGGAGGTCGGCGTCGGCATCGACCACTAACTTTTCGGTGGCGAACAGCACTTGCGCCTGGTTGACGCCGCGAATTTGGCGTACCGCATTCTCCACTTTTCGGGCGCAGGCGGCGCAGTCCATGCCTGAGATTTTCCAGGTATAGCGCGTGCCTGCCGCGGCAATAGAAACAGGCGCGCTGGTCGCACAATGTTCTTCACAGCAGCAGCTATCGGCCTTCTGTATCGCCGGGGCTAATCTGAAGGATGAAAAGGGCGGGACTTTTTTGCCATCGGAATCAGGGGTCGACATAACGTCCTCCGGTTGATGATAATTTTCTCATTAACCGGAGGATACACTCTGGAGTCGACTCCAGAGTCAAGCGCTATTATTTACAGGTACAGCGAGCGCACAATCAGGAAGTGTCCGGCAAAGTAGCAGGCGGCGGCAATCGCGTTATCCGCCCGGAAACGGCGGCGGTAATGGCTACCCAGCCAGACGATATTGCCGATGAACAGCAGCGTTGCGCCGGTAAAGGCCGAAAGGGCTGGCGCCGTTGGGCGGAAGAACCACAGTTCACCCGCCAGCCAGACCATGACCAGCGTCATGGCGATAAAAGTACACACTGGCCAGCGCAGCTCTTCCAGCCGCGTCCAGATAACGGCGATAAGCAACGCGCCGACTATCAGTAACGCCAGCGGCAGCGGCCAGAAGAACGACAACGTCATTTGGCTGGCAAAGTAAATGGTGTAGAGCAGATGCGATAAGAAAAATGCCCCGACGGCGTACAGCAGGCGTTGACGCGGCAAGAGCGTTAACGCATCGCCGACCAGCGAGGCGCACAGACCGGCCAGCACAAGATAACTGATGGCGTCAAACATCGGCGCTTGCCAGGCCAGTAACAGTAACAGTAATAACGTGACGGGCTTAAAAACCCAGCGTTGCCAGGCTGGCCCGCGATAGGAGGCGTCCACATACAGCCATGCGGACAGGCAGACAGCGATAAACGACCAAAGCATCTTAATTCCTTGAATTCGTTATTTTTTCGCAAACGGTATGCTTGCGGCTCTATTATTTAGTGTAGAGGCCGTGACGGTCAGATGACAACACCATAACGGGCAGGGTATGCTTATTTCCGCATTTTCCGACAGGTTAACATCATGAGTAAACCACCGTTTTTCTTCATTATAATCATTGCATTAATCGTGGTTGCCGCGTCGTTTCGCTTCGTTCAGCAACGGCGGGAAAAAGCCGCTAATGATGCGGCGCCGTTACAGCAAAAACAGGTCGTGGTAAGCAATAAACGGGAAAAGCCGGTTAATGACCGACGCTCGCGCCAGCAGGAAGTGAGCCCAGCGGAAACCAGTATGCGCTATGAGGCAAGTTTTAAACCGCTCAATGGCGGTCTGGAAAAAACGTTCCGTGTACAAGCGCAGCAGTACCACGCTTTGACGGTGGGCGACAAAGGTACGCTGAGCTATAAGGGAACGCGGTTTGTCGGGTTTGTTGCCCGTAGCCCGGATAACGAATAAACCGTTATCCGGCAGCAAACGTTATTTTTTGATCTTAAATTTCTTCTGCCAGACCAGCAGTTCAAACACGCCGAACAAGAAAATGCGGATTTTCTCTCCCGTCGTCATCTGCGGGTCATCTTTCGGTATCGTTGATTTCAGCAGCGCCAACTGCATACCGTGCATCAGCGCCATGAACACCAACGCCACGTTGACGAAGATATTGAGCGGGCGCGGGAAGGGATGCACCAGATTAAGAATCAAAAATGCCCAAACGAAGAGCATTAACAAGCGGCCCAGATTAATCAGCATCATTTTCTCCTTGCGCATCGCGTTGATACAGACGATAAGCGACCTGTCCGGCCACCTTTTCACGATACAATGCCCAGTTAGCCGGAACGGGCGGCAGACCGTTTTCCACCTCGCTTTCTACATAGATTAGCGCGTCGTCGGCCAGCCATCCTTTAGTTTCCAGCAATTGTAACGTCTCTTCCAGCAGCCCTTTACGAAACGGCGGGTCGACAAAGACAACGTGATGCGGCGTCCCCGGCTGGCTGAGGAAGGCCAGAGTATTGGTATTGACGACGCGAGCATTGTTGGTTTTCAGCGTCGCCAGATTTTTTTGCAACTGCTGCGATACGGCTCGATCCATTTCCAGTAACGTTGCCTGGGCCGCATAACGCGATAGCGCCTCGAGGCCCAGCGCGCCGCTACCAGCAAAGCAATCCAGGCAATAGGCGTCTACCATTACCGGAGCCAGCCAGTTAAATAACGTTTCGCGCACGCGATCGGTGGTAGGACGCAGACCCGGGCTGTCCGGAACCGGTAATTTACGGCCACGCCATTGTCCGCCAATAATGCGGATTTGGCCGCTGCCTGAGTGGGTTGGTTTTTTCATTTCTCATGCTCGAACCGCCCGTCGCAGATTATTCCAGGCGGTAGTGTAAATTAAGTTAACCCTTCGACTTTCAAGATACCTCTACGTTGGCTACGCTCGCTCACCCGAATCACTTACTACAGTAAGCTCATCGGGATTTGTCGCCTTGACGCAACTCGAAATTCATTGGGTATAAGTGATAGACTATTTCATCATTTTTTTAGCTTCCATGTATATAGCGCCGCGAGGGGTGTAGTCGCAGATGGCAAAACAGAAAAAACGTGGCTTCTTTTCCTGGCTGGGCTTCGGTGATAAAGAGCAGAAGCAGGAACAGACCGAAGAGCAGCAGATTGTTGAAGAACAACGACCGGTTGAGCCCCTTGTTGAAACGGCGGCAGACATAGATACGGAAACGCCCGCGCACAGCAAAGCAGAGACCGAGGCCTTTGCGGAAGAGGTGGTGGACGTTACTGAGAACGTTCAGGAGAGCGAAAAACCGCAACCAGTAGAGCCGGAGCCCGCGGTGGCTATTGAGACGGCCGCGCCGCAGATCGCTGTGGAACGCGAAGAACTGCCGCTGCCGGAAGAGGTCAAAGACGAGGCTATCTCGCCGGAAGAGTGGCAGGCCGAAGCGGAAACCGTAGAAGTCATTGCCGCGGTGGAAGAAGAGGGCGAAAACGCGGCGACATTCACCGACGAAGAGTTGGGAGCGCAGGCGCTGGCCGCTCAGGCGGCGGAAGAAGCGGTGATGGTTGTTCCGGCGGCGGAAGAAGCGGTGATGGTTGTTCCGGCGGCGGAAGAAGAAGCGCCGGTAGAAGCGATCGTTCAGGAGCAGGAAAAACCGACTAAAGAAGGTTTCTTTGCCCGTCTGAAACGCAGCCTACTGAAAACCAAAGAAAATCTCGGTTCCGGATTTATCAGTCTGTTCCGCGGCAAGAAAATCGACGATGATTTGTTCGAGGAGCTGGAAGAGCAGTTGCTCATCGCTGATGTCGGGGTGGAAACCACGCGTAAGATTATCGCTAATCTGACGGAAGGCGCCAGCCGCAAACAGCTTAAAGATGCCGAGGCGCTGTATGGCCTGTTGAAAGATGAGATGGGCGAGATTCTGGCGAAGGTAGACGAACCGCTTAATATTGAAGGTAAAACGCCTTTTGTTATTCTGATGGTTGGCGTGAACGGCGTGGGTAAAACCACCACTATCGGTAAACTGGCGCGTCAGTTTGAGCAGCAGGGTAAATCAGTGATGCTGGCGGCGGGGGATACTTTCCGCGCGGCGGCGGTCGAACAGCTACAGGTCTGGGGACAACGCAACAACATTCCGGTTATCGCCCAGCATACCGGCGCGGACTCCGCCTCGGTGATTTTTGACGCTATTCAGGCTGCGAAGGCGCGCAATGTGGATGTGTTAATTGCCGATACGGCAGGGCGTCTGCAGAACAAGTCGCACCTGATGGAAGAGCTGAAAAAAATCGTTCGTGTCATGAAAAAGCTGGATGAAGAGGCGCCGCATGAAGTTATGCTGACCATTGACGCCAGCACCGGGCAGAACGCGGTAAGTCAGGCCAAACTGTTCCATGAAGCGGTGGGCTTAACCGGTATTACCCTGACCAAGCTGGACGGTACGGCGAAAGGCGGGGTGATTTTCTCGGTGGCCGACCAGTTTGGCATTCCTATCCGTTACATTGGCGTGGGCGAACGTATCGAGGATTTGCGTCCGTTTAAGGCGGACGACTTTATTGAGGCACTTTTTGCCCGAGAGGATTAACAATGATTCGCTTTGAACATGTCAGCAAGGCCTATCTCGGCGGGAGACAAGCGCTGCAGGGAGTGACATTCCATATGCAGCCGGGCGAGATGGCGTTTCTGACCGGCCACTCTGGCGCGGGGAAAAGTACCCTGCTGAAGCTTATCTGTGGGATTGAGCGGCCCAGCGCTGGCAAAATCTTCTTCAGCGGGCATGATATTACGCGTCTGAAAAACCGCGAAGTGCCGTTTTTGCGCCGCCAGATTGGGATGATTTTCCAGGATCATCATCTGCTGATGGATCGCACGGTCTATGACAATGTGGCGATACCATTAATCATTGCCGGCGCCAGCGGCGATGATATCCGTCGTCGCGTGTCGGCGGCGCTGGATAAGGTTGGGCTACTGGACAAAGCGAGAAACTTCCCGATTCAACTCTCCGGAGGCGAACAACAGCGCGTGGGCATCGCCCGCGCGGTGGTCAATAAGCCAGCGGTATTGCTGGCGGATGAACCGACCGGAAACCTGGACGACGCGTTATCGGAAGGGATTTTACGTCTGTTTGAAGAGTTTAACCGCGTAGGGGTGACGGTACTGATGGCGACGCACGATATCGGGCTTATCTCCCGTCGTTCCTATCGGCAGCTCGTCCTGAGCGATGGACATCTGCATGGAGGCCTGGTCAATGAATAGGCGCGACGCGATTAACCAAATCAGGCAGTTCGGCGGACGGCTGGATCGACTGCGTAAATCTCGCGGCGGAACAGGCGGCGGACGCAACGCGCCAGGACGCCAGAAGCCGACGCCAAAACCGAACTCACGTAAAACGAACGTCTTTAATGAACAGGTGCGCTATGCCTGGCACGGCGCGCTGCAAGATCTGAAAAGCAAACCGCTGGCGACGTTTCTGACGGTGATGGTGATCGCCATCTCCCTGACGCTGCCAAGCGTCTGCTACATGGTCTATAAGAACGTCAATCAGGCGGCGACGCAGTATTATCCGTCGCCGCAGATCACCGTTTATCTGCAAAAAACGCTGGATGATGACGCGGCGGCGCGGGTCGTTGGGCAGCTTCAGGCCGAGCAGGGCGTTGAGAAGGTCAACTACCTGTCCCGTGAGGACGCGCTGGGAGAATTCCGCAACTGGTCTGGCTTTGGCGGCGCGCTGGATATGTTGGAAGAGAACCCGTTGCCGGCGGTGGCGGTGGTGATCCCCAAGCTGGACTTCCAGAGTACCGCCTCGCTTAATACGCTGCGCGACCGTATCTCGCAGATTAACGGCATTGACGAAGTCCGAATGGATGATAGCTGGTTTGCGCGCCTGGCAGCGCTCACCGGGCTGGTGGGCCGCGTGTCGGCGATGATCGGCGTGCTGATGGTCGCGGCGGTCTTCCTCGTTATCGGTAACAGCGTGCGCCTGAGCATTTTTGCCCGTCGCGATACCATTAACGTGCAAAAGCTGATTGGCGCGACTGATGGCTTTATCCTACGTCCGTTCCTCTACGGCGGCGCGTTGCTCGGTTTTTCCGGCGCTTTTCTTTCACTGATATTGTCTGAAATTTTGGTGATGCGTTTATCATCGGCGGTGACTGAAGTGGCGCAGGTCTTCGGCACGAAGTTTGATCTCAATGGCTTATCGTTCGATGAGTGCCTGTTGTTGTTGCTGGTCTGCTCTATGATCGGCTGGATCGCCGCCTGGCTGGCCACGGTGCAACATTTACGTCACTTTACTCCCGATTGATAAAATCGTGGTATAATCTTTCCCTGCAATGGGCTTCCGTTCGCAGGGAAAGAGTCCCTGTTGTCTCTTCCCCGCGCGTCATCTTTATGTCACATGATTTGTGCAAATTATGCACAGTGTTACATTGAACTTGTGGGTAAAATCACTGTCTGATAAAAGAGTGGATGATATTCTCGTTGCTCATCGGCTTTGGCACGGTTGTTGCTCGCTGACGGTGTCAGGCAATACTGATTGAGAGGATTTGAATGACCAAAGAAATGCAAAATTTAGCTTTAGCCCCTGTTGGCAACCTGGAATCTTATATCCGGGCGGCGAACGCGTGGCCGATGTTATCGGCTGACGAGGAGCGGGCATTGGCTGAAAGGCTGCATTACCAGGGCGATCTGGAAGCAGCTAAAACGCTGATCCTGTCTCACCTGCGCTTTGTTGTTCATATTGCTCGTAACTATGCGGGCTATGGTCTGCCGCAGGCGGATTTGATCCAGGAAGGTAATATCGGCCTGATGAAAGCCGTACGTCGTTTCAACCCGGAAGTAGGCGTGCGTCTGGTGTCCTTCGCCGTACACTGGATTAAAGCAGAAATTCACGAATACGTGTTGCGTAACTGGCGTATCGTTAAGGTTGCGACCACTAAAGCGCAGCGTAAGCTGTTCTTTAATCTGCGTAAAACCAAGCAGCGTCTGGGCTGGTTTAACCAGGATGAGGTCGAGATGGTGGCGCGCGAACTGGGTGTTTCCAGTAAAGACGTGCGTGAGATGGAGTCGCGTATGGCAGCGCAGGACATGACGTTTGACATGTCTTCGGACGATGAGTCCGACAGCCAGCCAATGGCGCCGGTGCTGTATCTGCAGGATAAATCGTCTAACTTTGCCGACGGCATTGAAGACGATAACTGGGAAGAGCAGGCCGCCAACCGACTGACCGACGCGATGCAGGGGCTTGACGAGCGTAGCCAGGATATTATCCGCGCTCGCTGGCTGGACGAAGACAATAAGTCTACGTTGCAGGAGCTGGCCGATCGTTACGGCGTCTCCGCTGAGCGTGTGCGCCAGCTTGAAAAGAACGCCATGAAAAAGCTTCGCGCCGCGATCGAAGCGTAACTTCCCCTTCACGACCCGTAAAACCCTGGATGTAAATCCGGGGTTTTTTTGTTTTTATCATCCTCTCCCGCCTGAGTTCACTCACCCTGTCATTAAATTGTTATTCAATTGTCAAATTAACTATTCAAAAACTATCAAAATCGGGTATGTTTTAGCAGAGTATGCTGCTAAAGCACGAGCGGTAGGCCAATAATCGAAATAAAGTGCTGAACAATAACATCACAACACACGTAACAACCAGAATAATGGGGATTATCAGGATGAATATGAAGGGTAAAACGTTATTGGCAGGATGTATCGCCCTGTCGTTAAGCCATATGGCATTCGCAGACGACATTAAAGTCGCGGTTGTCGGCGCGATGTCCGGTCCGGTGGCGCAGTATGGCGACCAGGAATTTACCGGTGCGGAACAGGCGATTGCCGATATCAATGCGAAAGGCGGTATTAAAGGCGATAAGCTCGTCGCGGTGAAATATGACGACGCCTGTGACCCGAAGCAGGCAGTAGCTGTCGCTAACAAAGTGGTGAACGACGGCATCAGGTATGTTATCGGTCACTTATGCTCCTCTTCCACACAGCCAGCGTCTGATATCTACGAAGACGAAGGCATCCTGATGATAACCCCGGCAGCGACCGCGCCGGAGCTGACCGCGCGCGGCTATAACCTGATCCTGCGCACGACCGGTCTGGACTCTGACCAGGGACCAACGGCGGCAAAGTATATTCTGGAGAAGGTAAAACCGCAGCGTATCGCGATTATCCACGATAAGCAGCAGTACGGCGAAGGGCTGGCGCGCGCGGTGCAGGACGGTCTGAAGAAAGGCGGCGCTAACGTCGTGTTCTTTGATGGTATTACCGCCGGTGAAAAAGATTTCTCCACTCTGGTAGCGCGTCTGAAAAAAGAAAATATCGACTTTGTCTACTACGGCGGTTATCACCCGGAAATGGGGCAGATTTTACGCCAGTCTCGCGCCGCAGGGCTGAAAACCCAGTTTATGGGGCCGGAGGGGGTGGCGAATGTCTCGCTGTCTAACATCGCCGGAGAGTCTGCCGAAGGGATGCTGGTCACCAAACCGAAGAACTACGATCAGGTCCCGGCGAACAAACCGATTGTGGACGCCATCAAAGCGAAGAAACAAGATCCTAGCGGCGCGTTTGTCTGGACAACCTATGCGGCGTTGCAATCATTGCAGGCGGGTTTGAATCAATCTGACGATCCGGCGGAAATCGCCAAATACCTGAAAGGCGCCACGGTCGACACCGTAATGGGACCGCTGTCGTGGGATGAGAAAGGCGATCTGAAAGGCTTTGAGTTCGGCGTATTTACCTGGCATGCGAACGGGACGGCGACCGACGCCAAATAGTCGTTAGCCGGATGGCGCATTCAGTAGTCGCCATCCGGCTTTTTTAGCGCTTCTCCCAGCCGTCATGTTGGGCGGTAAAGCCTAACGCCTGCATAAACGCCGCCATAACGCCGCGGTCTTCAACACCGACATCCGCCATCCACCACGACGAGACATTGGGGTTATCGCGGATGACTTCTTCTACCAGGTATTGCCCGACGCCACGACGGCGCGTCACGTCACGCACGCGTAGCGAATCCAGTGCGCCCTGCGTCCCGCTCAGCGTTACTCTTACGGCGCCCAACAAACGCTCGTTAAACCGCGCGGCATAAATCCGGTGCGTTTCATCTACGCTTAATGAGGAGGCGGAATATTCCGGCCAGATTTTGCCCAGATCGATCTGATCCTGAGCGCTAAAGTGTTCTAAACGAAGAATGGTCAGCTTCATCGACGGCTTGTCCCGATTTCAAAAGATGCGATCAGTGTACCGAAATAGTCAGGCCAGATGCTTTCTCTTTTTTGTGTCATTTACCAGGTTATTAATTTTTTAACAACGATAACTACAGTTTGAAACATTAGAGAATGAAAAACAGGCAGCATAATCCCCTGAATGCTAGTGAATTATTCCGCTTAATATACCGTTATTTTATGCTGACAAGTGCAATTTTTTTTGTTTATCTATAGCTAAAAGCAGAATATTATCTTTCCTTAATAGACTGAAAAATAGAGATTTTAATCTCATTATGCTTTAAATGCTGCGCTAACCCATTAATGAGACAGGCAAAAAGCGCACCGTTTATAAAAAGCACAGTCTGCTTTTTAACCAGCAAAACACAAAATATATAACATCACGAATGGGGATACAGGCATATGAAACGGAAAGCGAAAACGATAATCGCAGGGATCGTTGCATTAGCAGCCTCGCAGGGGGCAATGGCAGACGATATTAAAGTCGCCGTAGTCGGGGCGATGTCCGGCCCGGTAGCGCAATGGGGCGATATGGAATTTAACGGCGCGCGCCAGGCCATTAAAGACATCAACGCTAAAGGCGGTATTAAAGGCGATAAGCTGGTCGGCGTGGAATACGATGATGCCTGCGATCCAAAACAGGCGGTGGCGGTGGCCAACAAAATCGTTAACGACGGCATTCAGTACGTTATTGGTCACTTATGTTCTTCTTCTACCCAGCCGGCTTCCGATATCTATGAAGATGAAGGTATTCTGATGATCTCCCCGGGGGCGACTAACCCGGAGCTGACGGCGCGCGGCTATCAGTACATTATGCGTACCGCCGGCCTGGACTCCTCCCAGGGGCCAACGGCCGCGAAATACATCCTGGAAACGGTGAAACCGCAACGTATCGCTATCATTCACGATAAACAGCAATACGGCGAAGGACTGGCACGCTCCGTGCAGGATGGCCTGAAGCAGGGCAGTGCCAATATTGTCTTTTTTGATGGTATTACCGCCGGCGAAAAAGATTTCTCCGCCCTGATTGCCCGCTTACAAAAAGAGAATATCGACTTTGTGTATTACGGCGGCTACTACCCGGAAATGGGGCAGATGCTGCGCCAGGCGCGGGCTAATGGCCTGAAAACGCAATTTATGGGGCCGGAAGGCGTGGGTAACGCGTCGCTGTCCAATATTGCGGGCGGTGCGGCGGAAGGCATGTTGGTGACGATGCCAAAACGTTATGACCAGGACCCGGCGAATAAGGCGATTGTCGAGGCGCTGAAAGCCGACAAGAAAGATCCCAGCGGCCCGTACGTCTGGATCACCTACGCCGCCGTCCAGTCACTGGCGACCGCAATGGCGCGTAGCGCCAGCCATGCTCCGCTGGATCTGGTGAAAGATCTTAAAGCGAACGGGGCTGATACCGTCATTGGGCCGCTGAAATGGGATGAAAAAGGCGATCTTAAGGGATTTGAATTTGGCGTCTTCCAGTGGCACGCCGACGGCTCGTCAACCGTCGCGAAGTAATGCCAGAAGATAAGTTATCCCACCGCCCGCACGCCGGGCGGGTTTAAAAAGGTTACCTTATGTCCGAGCAGTTTCTCTATTTCTTGCAGCAGATGTTTAACGGCGTCACGCTGGGAAGCACCTACGCGCTGATTGCTATCGGTTATACGATGGTGTACGGCATTATCGGCATGATCAACTTCGCTCATGGCGAGGTGTACATGATCGGCAGCTACGTCTCTTTTATGATTATCGCCGCGCTAATGATGATGGGGATCGACACCAGTTGGCTACTGGTGGCCGCCGGATTTATCGGCGCGATTATTATTGCCAGCGCCTACGGCTGGAGTATTGAGCGAGTCGCTTACCGGCCCGTGCGCAACTCCAAACGCCTGATAGCCCTGATTTCCGCCATCGGGATGTCTATCTTCCTGCAAAACTACGTCAGCCTGACGGAAGGTTCGCGCGACGTGGCGTTGCCCAGCCTGTTCAACGGCCAGTGGATTGTGGGCAGCAGCGAAAACTTTTCCGCGTCCATCACCACCATGCAGGCAGTTATCTGGATAGTCACCTTTCTGGCTATGCTGGCGCTAACCATTTTCATTCGCTACTCCCGGATGGGCCGCGCCTGCCGCGCCTGTGCGGAGGATCTGAAAATGGCCAGCCTGCTCGGCATTAATACCGACCGCGTCATTGCGCTAACGTTTGTTATCGGTGCGGCAATGGCGGCGGTGGCGGGCGTTCTGCTCGGACAATTTTACGGCGTGATTAACCCCTACATCGGTTTTATGGCCGGGATGAAAGCGTTCACCGCGGCGGTGCTGGGCGGTATTGGCAGCATTCCGGGCGCGATGATTGGCGGTCTGATTTTGGGCGTCGCCGAAGCGCTCTCGTCTGCATATTTAAGTACCGAATATAAAGATGTCGTGTCGTTCGCTCTGCTGATTCTGGTACTGCTGGTGATGCCGACCGGTATCCTGGGTCGTCCGGAGGTAGAGAAAGTATGAAACCGATGCATATTGCGATGGCTCTGTTCTCTGCGGCGATGTTTTTCGTTCTGGCTGGCGTCTTCATGGGCGTACAACTGGAGCTGGACGGCACCAGGCTGGTGGTGGATACCGCCGCCGACATCCGCTGGCAGTGGATCTTTATCGGTACGGCAGTGGTCTTTTTCTTTCAGTTGCTGCGTCCGATGTGCCAGAAAGCGGTGAAGAACGTCTCCGGACCGAAGTTTATTCTGCCGGCGATCGATGGCTCTACCGTTAAGCAAAAGCTGTTTTTGATAGCGCTGCTGGTTATCGCCGTGGCGTGGCCGTTTATGGTGTCGCGCGGTAGCGTGGATATCGCCACCCTGACCATGATTTATATCATCCTCGGTCTGGGGCTGAACGTGGTGGTGGGGCTGTCCGGTCTGCTGGTATTGGGCTATGGCGGCTTTTACGCCATCGGCGCCTACACCTTTGCGCTGCTCAACCACTATTACGGTTTGGGCTTCTGGACTTGCCTGCCGCTGGCGGGATTGGTCTCTGCTGCCGCCGGTTTCCTGCTTGGCTTCCCGGTACTGCGCCTGCGCGGCGACTATCTGGCGATTGTGACGCTCGGCTTCGGCGAAATCGTCCGTATTCTGCTGCTCAACAACACCGAAGTAACCGGCGGTCCGAACGGCATTAGCCAGATCCCCAAACCGACGCTGTTTGGTCTGGAGTTTAGCCGCAGTACCCGCGAAGGCGGCTGGGATACCTTCAGCAATTTCTTTGGCGTGAAGTACGACCCGTCCGACCGGGTCATCTTCCTCTATCTGGTAGCCTTGCTGCTGGTGGTCTTGTCGCTGTTTGTCATTAACCGCCTGCTGCGGATGCCGCTGGGCCGGGCGTGGGAAGCGTTGCGTGAAGATGAGATCGCTTGTCGTTCATTAGGCTTAAGCCCGACGCGCATCAAGCTGACCGCTTTTACTATCAGCGCCGCGTTTGCCGGTTTCGCCGGTACGTTGTTTGCCGCCCGCCAGGGCTTTGTCAGCCCGGAATCCTTCACCTTCGCTGAGTCCGCCTTCGTGCTGGCGATTGTGGTGCTGGGCGGAATGGGCTCGCAGTTTGCGGTGATCCTGGCGGCGGTTCTGCTGGTGGTATCGCGCGAATTGATGCGCGACTTCAACGAATACAGCATGTTGATGCTCGGCGGTTTGATGGTGTTGATGATGATCTGGCGCCCGCAGGGATTGCTGCCGATGACGCGTCCGCAGTTGAAGCTGAAAAATGGTCAGGCGAAAGGAGAGCAGGCATGAGTCAGCCATTATTAGCGGTTAACGGCCTGATGATGCGCTTTGGCGGTTTGCTGGCGGTCAACAATGTATCGCTGGAATTGCGTGAGCGGGAAATTGTGTCGCTGATTGGCCCTAACGGCGCGGGTAAAACCACGGTGTTTAACTGTCTGACCGGTTTTTATAAGCCGACAGGCGGTACGATCACACTGCGCGAGCGGCACCTGGAAGGACTGCCGGGCCAGCAGATCGCCCGCATGGGCGTGGTGCGCACTTTCCAGCATGTGCGTCTGTTTCGCGAAATGACGGTGATTGAAAACCTGCTGGTAGCGCAGCACCAGCAACTGAAAACGGGCCTCTTTTCCGGCCTGTTGAAAACGCCCGCTTTCCGCCGCGCGCAAAGCGAAGCGCTGGACCGCGCGGCGACCTGGCTTGAGCGTATTGGCCTGCTTGAACATGCCAACCGCCAGGCCAGTAATCTGGCCTACGGCGACCAGCGTCGGCTGGAGATTGCCCGCTGCATGGTGACACAGCCAGAAATTCTGATGCTCGACGAACCGGCGGCCGGTCTTAACCCTAAAGAGACCAAAGAGCTGGATGAGCTGATTGCCGAACTACGTAACCATCACAACACCACTATCTTGCTGATTGAACACGATATGAAACTGGTGATGGGCATTTCCGATCGCATTTACGTGGTGAATCAGGGCACGCCGCTGGCGAACGGCACGCCGGAAGAGATCCGCAACAACCCGGACGTCATTCGCGCTTATCTGGGTGAGGCATAAGATGGAAAAAACGATGTTAACGTTTGAAAAGGTCAGCGCTCACTACGGCAAGATTCAGGCGCTGCACGACGTCAGTCTGCACATCAACCAGGGGGAAATCGTTACCCTGATTGGCGCTAACGGCGCGGGGAAAACGACGCTGCTTGGCACCTTGTGCGGCGATCCGCGTGCCTCCAGCGGACGGGTGGTGTTTGACGGTAAAGACATCACTGACTGGCAGACGGCGAAAATCATGCGTGAAGCGGTGGCGATAGTGCCGGAAGGGCGGCGCGTCTTCTCGCGGATGACGGTGGAAGAGAATCTGGCGATGGGCGGTTTTTTTGTCGAGCGCGATCGGTTTCAGGAGCGTATCAAATGGGTGTACGAGCTGTTTCCGCGTCTGCATGAACGCCGTATCCAGCGAGCGGGCACCATGTCTGGCGGCGAACAGCAGATGCTGGCGATTGGCCGCGCGTTGATGAGCCAGCCGAGGCTATTGCTGCTGGATGAACCGTCGCTGGGGCTGGCGCCGATTATTATTCAGCAAATTTTCGACACCATTGAGCAGTTGCGCGAGCAGGGCATGACCATCTTCCTTGTTGAGCAAAACGCTAACCAGGCGCTGAAGCTCGCCGATCGGGGTTACGTACTCGAAAACGGTCATGTGGTTTTAGAAGATACCGGCGCACGGCTTCTGGCGAACGAAGCGGTGCGTAACGCCTATCTGGGAGGATAAATCTTTGCGGTAAATGTCGGATGGCGGCGTAAATACCTTATCCGGCCTACAACACCCTTCGTAGGCCGGATAAGACACGTCAGCGTCGTCATCCGGCGGTGCGTCACCAGAGTCTGATAAGGCGTTTATACGTGTTTCAGCTCTCACTTTACTTCCCCCGACCTTTCATCGCCTTGTCATCTCCCTGACTGCTTACTATCTTTTTTTTGTAATAAAAAAGTTATTTTTCTGTCATTCGAACATGTCATGTTACCCCCGCGAACATAAAACGCGTGATATCGCGCATCCCGGCACAAAAAGAGAGATAACCGATGATATCGTTACGACATACAGCTTTAGGACTGGCGCTGACTCTGGCATTTACGGGTCAGGCGTTGGCCGTCACCACTATTCCCTTCTGGCATTCAATGGAAGGGGAGTTAGGCAAAGAAGTTGATTCACTGGCGCAACGTTTCAACCAGGCCAATCCGGATTACAAAATCGTTCCGGTCTATAAGGGCAATTATGAACAGAACCTGAGCGCCGGGATCGCGGCATTTCGTACTGGCAACGCGCCGGCAATATTGCAGGTTTATGAGGTTGGGACGGCGACCATGATGGCCTCGAAAGCCATTAAGCCGGTTTATGAAGTGTTTAAAGACGCCGGTATTAACTTTGACGAGTCCCAGTTTGTACCGACCGTTGCAGGCTACTACACCGATGCCAAAAGCGGGCATCTGCTCTCCCAGCCTTTTAACAGCTCTACCCCGGTGCTGTACTACAACAAAGACGCCTTTAAGAAAGCCGGTTTAGATCCGGAGCAGCCGCCGAAAACCTGGCAGGAGCTGGCTGACTATACCGCGAAACTGAGAGCGGCAGGCATGAAATGCGGTTACGCCAGCGGCTGGCAAGGCTGGATCCAACTGGAAAACTTCAGCGCCTGGAATGGTCTCCCCTTCGCCAGTAAAAACAATGGCTTTGACGGTACAGATGCGGTGCTGGAGTTTAATCAGCCAGAGCAGGTGAAACATATCGCGCTGCTGGAAGAGATGAATAAGAAAGGCGACTTTAGCTACGTTGGGCGTAAGGACGAGTCTACTGAGAAGTTTTATAACGGTGACTGCGCGATGACAACCGCGTCCTCCGGTTCGCTCGCCAATATCCGCCAGTATGCCAAATTCAACTATGGCGTGGGTATGATGCCGTACGACGCCGATATCAAGGGCGCGCCGCAAAACGCCATTATCGGCGGAGCCAGCCTGTGGGTCATGCAGGGTAAAGATAAAGAAACCTATACCGGCGTCGCCAAATTCCTCGATTTCCTGGCAAAACCGGAAAACGCCGCTGAATGGCATCAAAAAACTGGCTACCTGCCGATTACCACCGCTGCCTACGAACTGACCCGCGAGCAGGGTTATTACGATAAAAATCCCGGTGCGGATATCGCCACTCGGCAGATGTTGAATAAGCCGCCGTTACCCTTCACCAAAGGGCTGCGTCTGGGCAATATGCCGCAGATTCGTACCATCGTGGACGAAGAGCTGGAAAGTGTCTGGACCGGGAAGAAAACCCCACAACAGGCGTTGGATACCGCGGTGGATCGCGGGAATCAGTTGCTGCGTCGTTTTGAGAAAGCGAGTAAATCGTAATGTGTGGCATGCCCGGTGGCGCTGCGCTTACCGGGCCGACAAGACCATAGGCCGGGTCAGGCGAAGCCGCCACCCGGCGCTGTTCAGGAAAAACACCTTCATGTCATCATCCCGTCCGGTGTTCCGCTCGCGCTGGCTGCCGTATTTACTGGTTGCCCCGCAGTTGGTTATCACCGTTATTTTCTTTATCTGGCCTGCGGGCGAAGCGCTGTGGTATTCGCTGCAAAGCGTCGATCCGTTTGGTTTTTCCAGCCAATTTGTCGGGCTGGAGAATTTCGTCGCGCTTTTTCACGACAGTTATTATCTCGACGCCTTCTGGACGACGATTAAATTCAGCGCGCTGGTCACGTTTAGCGGCCTGCTGGTCTCGCTGTTTTTTGCCGCCCTGGTGGATTACGTGGTCCGCGGCAGCCGTTTTTATCAGACGCTGATGTTGCTGCCTTATGCTGTCGCGCCCGCCGTCGCCGCCGTATTGTGGATTTTCCTGTTTAACCCGGGGCGGGGATTAATCACCCATTTCCTCGGCGAATTCGGCTATGACTGGAACCACGCGCAAAACAGCGGTCAGGCGATGTTCCTGGTGGTATTTGCATCAGTCTGGAAGCAGATTAGTTACAACTTTTTATTCTTCTTTGCCGCGCTGCAATCCATTCCCCGCTCGCTGGTGGAAGCGGCGGCCATTGACGGCGCCGGGCCGATTCGTCGTTTCTTCCGGCTTTCTTTGCCGCTTATCGCGCCGGTCAGTTTCTTCCTGTTGGTGGTCAACCTGGTGTATGCCTTTTTCGACACCTTCCCGGTGATCGACGCCGCGACCGCTGGCGGGCCGGTACAGGCCACCACGACGCTGATTTATAAGATCTATCGCGAAGGATTTACCGGCCTGGATCTCTCGGCGTCCGCCGCGCAGTCGGTGGTGTTGATGTTCCTCGTCATCATTCTGACGGTGGTGCAGTTCCGCTATGTGGAAAGTAAGGTGCGTTACCAATGATAGAGAATCGTCGCGGGCTGACAATATTCAGCCATACCATGCTGATTCTGGGGATCGCGGTCATTTTGTTTCCGCTGTATGTCGCGTTTGTCGCGGCGACGCTGGACGACCGCGCGGTGTTTGAGACGCCGATGACGCTGCTTCCCGGCACGCAGTTACTGGAGAATATCAAAACTATTTGGGTCAACGGCGTCGGTGTTAATAGCGCGCCGTTCTGGCTGATGATGCTTAACAGTTTCATTATGGCGTTCAGCATTACGGTAGGCAAAATCACGGTGTCTATGCTTTCCGCATTCACCATCGTCTGGTTTCGTTTTCCCCTGCGTAACCTGTTCTTCTGGATGATTTTTATCACCCTGATGCTGCCGGTTGAAGTGCGTATCTTTCCGACGGTGGAAGTTATCGCCAACCTGAAAATGCTCGACAGCTATGCCGGTCTGACGCTACCGCTGATGGCGTCCGCCACCGCCACCTTTCTGTTTCGTCAGTTCTTCATGACGCTTCCGGATGAACTGGTGGAGGCGGCCCGTATTGACGGCGCGTCGCCGATGCGCTTTTTCCGCGACATCGTGTTGCCGCTGTCGAAAACCAACCTGGCGGCGTTATTCGTCATCACCTTTATCTACGGCTGGAACCAGTATCTGTGGCCGCTGTTGATTATCACCGACGTGAATCTTGGCACTGCCGTAGCGGGTATCAAAGGGATGATCGCCACTGGCGAAGGCACCACGCAATGGAACCAGGTGATGGCCGCGATGCTGCTGACTCTGATTCCCCCGGTCGTAATTGTGTTAGCCATGCAACGGGCGTTTGTGCGTGGTTTAGTGGACAGTGAGAAGTAGGTTGTATCCCTTGATTATTCGTGACGTCGACGCTGAGCCGAAATCGCGTAATCAAGGCGGAGGATGATGGACATAGTGGGCCTATGTCCAAATCCGACAACGCAGAGTACGCGATTTCGGCACGCGTCCCACAGGGCTGGGGCTATTTTTGCCCAGTGCCGTGTTACTCGCGTCTAATTTGGGCCCACCAAACTTCGTCGCTCGTGCCTTGCCCTGGGCAAAAATAGCCGCCAGCGACGTTCATGAATAATCAGGGGATGCAACCTCTATGGCTGGTTTAAAACTACAGGCAGTAACCAAAAGCTGGGACGGCAAAACCCAGGTAATTCAACCGCTGACGCTGGATGTCGCGGATGGCGAATTTATCGTGATGGTCGGGCCGTCCGGCTGCGGCAAATCAACGTTGTTGCGGATGGTGGCCGGTCTGGAACGCGTGACCAGCGGCGATATCTGGATTGATCGCAAACGGGTCACCGAGATGGAGCCCAAAGATCGCGGCATCGCGATGGTATTTCAGAACTATGCTCTCTATCCCCATATGAGCGTAGAGGAGAACATGGCGTGGGGACTAAAAATTCGCGGTATGAGCAAAGCGCATATTGAAGAACGCGTGCGGGAGGCGGCGCGCATTCTGGAGCTGGACGGCCTGCTTAAACGCCGTCCACGCGAGCTTTCCGGCGGTCAACGGCAGCGCGTGGCAATGGGGCGCGCGATCGTCCGCGAGCCGGCAGTCTTTTTATTCGACGAACCGCTCTCTAACCTCGACGCCAAGCTGCGCGTGCAGATGCGTCTGGAGTTACAACATCTGCATCGTCGCCTTCGTACCACCTCGCTCTATGTTACTCACGATCAGGTAGAGGCGATGACGCTGGCCCAGCGGGTGATGGTGATGAATAAAGGCGTCGCAGAACAGATTGGCACGCCGGTAGAGGTGTATGAAAAACCAGCCAGTCGCTTCGTGGCGAGCTTTATCGGCAGCCCGGCGATGAATCTGTTGGACGGCGTTATCAGCGCTTCCGGCGACCGTTTCGAATTGCCTGGCGGTCTGGCGTTGCCGATAGGTGCGGACTATCGGGGTCATGCCGGACGTAACATGACGCTGGGTATCCGCCCGGAGCATATTGCGTTAAGCTCGCAGGCGGAAGGCGGCGTGCCGCTAACGGTAGACACGCTGGAGATTCTGGGCGCGGATAATCTGGCGCATGGGCGCTGGGGCGATCAGAAACTGGTGGTGCGGTTGGCGCATCAGCAGCGCCCGGCGGCGGGCAGTACGCTATGGCTGCATCTGCCGGAACATCAGCGGCATCTTTTTGATGGCGAAACAGGACAACGTGTATGAGTAACTGGCCTTATCCCCACATTGTCGCCCATCGCGGCGGCGGTAAACTGGCGCCGGAAAACACTCTGGCGGCGATTGACGTGGGCGCGCGATACGGGCACACCATGATTGAGTTTGATGCCAGGCTGTCGAAAGACGGCGAAATTTTCCTGCTGCACGACGATAACCTGGAGCGCACCAGCAACGGTTGGGGTGTGGCGGGCGAGTTGAACTGGCAGGATTTATTGCGTGTGGACGCTGGCGGTTGGTTTAGCGGCGAATTTAAAGGCGAGCCGCTACCGTTGCTCTCGCAGGTGGCGGAGCGCTGCCGTAAACACGGCATGATGGCGAATATTGAGATCAAACCGACAACGGGGAGCGGAAGGCTAACAGGACGCGTCGTGGCGTTGGCCGCCCGCGAACTGTGGGCCGGGATGACGCCGCCGCTGCTTTCTTCCTTTGAGATAGAGGCGCTGGAAGCGGCGCAGGCAGCGGCGCCCGAGCTGCCGCGCGGGTTACTGCTGGATAAATGGCGTGCAGACTGGCGTGAACTGACGACCCGTCTGGGCTGTGTTTCCCTCCATCTCAACCATAAATTACTCGATGAGACGCGAGTGCAAGAGATTAAGGCCGCGGGTCTGCGGATTCTGGTGTATACCGTCAATCAGCCCCAGCGGGCGGCAGAGCTACTGCGCTGGGGCGTGGATTGTATCTGCACCGATCGTATTGATGACATCGGCCCTCACTTTCAGTTTTAAGGGCTGATGGTTTTCAGCGGGATGTCAGGCTGCGGCGTCCCGCTGTCCTGCTGCAACATTGGCTGGGAATGATTTAGCATCCGGTCCGGATTTCCGCTGCCGCTGAGCATTCCGCCCTGCGTATTGGGCAGCGTTTGCTGACCGAGCATACCGTTGCCCGGCTGTCCCTGCTGAACCCGCTGCGTATTGGCATTCAACTGCGACTGTAGATTTTGCTGCTGGCTGCGCGCCTGCGTTTGCATCTGTTGTTTCAACATACCCTGCTGCTGAATCTGCTGCGTTTGCATCTGCGTCTGCATACGCTGCTGGCTTGGGATCTGATAACCTGGCTGATGAGGATTATTCATAGTGTTAATTGGCTGGGCCAATACCGCAAATGGTAACAAAGCCGTAATAAGTAGTAAGCGTTTCATTGTCGTCTCCTCCCGATGAGGCCTCTTTTTAAGTGTACCTCTATTTCGCCATGATGATGATTTTTTAAGCGTTGTGGACCAGGATTAAACGGGACATACACCCCTTTATCTGGAGAAAAACAACGATGAAACCAACGTTTATGCGCTGGGTGGCGATCGCCGCTCTGCTGGCCGGGGGGACGTTTAGCGCGGTGGCCAATCCTCCCGTCGCGCCGCCAGTCTCCTATGGTGTTGAAGAAGATGTCTTTCATCCTGTTCGGGCTACGCAAGGGATGGTGGCGTCCGTGGATGTAATGGCGACACAGGTTGGCGTGGATATCTTAAAGCAGGGCGGTAATGCCGTGGATGCCGCCGTAGCCGTGGGCTATGCGCTGGCGGTCACGCATCCGCAAGCCGGGAATTTGGGCGGCGGGGGATTTATGCTGTTGCGCACTAAAGATGGCGCTACTACGGCGATCGATTTTCGTGAAATGGCGCCTGCTGGCGCTACGCGCGATATGTTCCTTGATGAACAGGGCAACCCGGACAGTAAAAAATCGCTGACGTCGCCTCTCGCATCCGGTACGCCTGGCACCGTCGCGGGACTCTCGTTGGCGCTGGAAAAGTACGGCTCCCTGCCGCTCAACAGCGTGGTGCGTCCGGCCATTAAACTGGCGCAAGAGGGATTTATTGTTAACGATGCGCTGGCTGACGATCTCAAAACCTACGGCAGTGAAGTGCTCCCTCATCATGAGAACAGTAAAGCAATTTTCTGGAAAGACGGCGAGCCGCTAAAGAAGGGAGACAAACTGGTACAACAGGACCTGGCGAACAGTCTGACAATGATTGCGGAAAATGGTCCGGATGCCTTCTATAAAGGCGATATTGCCCGCCAGATAGCCCAGCAGATGCAGCAAAACGGCGGACTGATTACCACAGACGACCTGGCGGCCTATCAGGCGGTAGAACGAACGCCTGTTAGCGGCGAGTATCGTGGGTATCAGATTTTCTCTATGCCGCCGCCGTCTTCCGGTGGAATTCATATCGTCCAGATCCTGAATATCCTCGAAAATTTCGATATGAATAAATATGGATTCGGCAGCGCGGACGCTATACAAATAATGGCGGAGGCAGAGAAATATGCCTATGCCGACCGTTCGGAATATTTAGGCGATCCGGATTTTGTTAACGTACCGTGGCAGGCGTTAACCAGCAAAACGTATGCAAAATCTATTGCTGGACAGATAGATATTAATAAAGCAAAACCGTCGAGTGAAATTCGCCCTGGCAAACTGGCCCCGTATGAAAGCGATCAGACGACGCATTTCTCAGTGGTGGATAAAGACGGCAATGCTGTGGCGGTGACCTATACCCTGAATACCACCTTCGGCACAGGAATTGTGGCGGGAAATACCGGTATTCTGCTGAATAATCAAATGGATGATTTTTCCGCTAAACCTGGTGTACCCAATGTTTATGGCCTGGTGGGCGGTGAGGCGAATGCGGTCGGACCGAAAAAACGTCCGCTGTCGTCGATGTCGCCCACTATCGTCGTTAAAGATGGCAAAACCTGGCTGGTGACCGGCAGTCCTGGCGGTAGCCGTATTATTACTACCGTACTGCAAATGGTGGTCAATACTATTGATTTTGGCATGAATGTCGCGGAAGCGACCAACGCGCCGCGTTTCCATCATCAATGGTTGCCGGATGAACTGCGGGTAGAAAAAGGCTTCAGCCCCGATACGCTGAAGTTGCTGGAACAGAAAGGGCAGAAAGTCGCGCTGAAAGAAGCGATGGGAAGCACCCAAAGTATAATGGTTGGACCGGATGGCGAACTGTACGGTGCGTCCGACCCGCGTTCGGTGGATGATTTAACGGCGGGATATTAAGGGAATGACCCGGCGTATGCCGCCGGGTCTGAAACAATTCAGGCGGTAAGCAGGCGCGCCGGATTATCGATACACAGTTTACGTAATGTGGCGCCGTCAATGCCCCGCTCGGCCAGATAGGCCAGGAAAACATTGGGCACAAAGCCCCAGCCGTTACCGCCATTTTTTGCCCACATCTGTTTCAGGAACACATCGTGACTGAGCACGAGCTGGTCGGCGTAACCAAGCTCAATAAGATGGGCGACGGCATCCGCGGTCTCCTGTACGCCAGGCGCAACGCCCTCGTTGGGGAAGGTGATATCGAGCCCAATCATATCGAACTCCAGCCACACGCCCCGATCCAACAGGCTCCGCTGATAGGACACGTCCTTACCGGAAGGATCGGAATGGGCAAGAGACACTTTGCCAGGGGCGACTTTCATCTCATCAAGGACAATCGCCAGCACCTCCTCGCCTCGTCTGAGCCAACCCGGCATATGAATATTCATCGCCACCTGCGGGCTATTGTTTTGCGCCAGCGACGCCGCGCGCAGGCTATTACGCTCTGCGTCGGTAAAGGCTGGCGAGACGCCGATTTCGCCAATCATTCCGGCACGGATATCGGTATCGCCAATTCCCTGATTCAGTTCTTTGTCGATGCGCGCCGCCAGTTTATCAATCGGTTGGTGAATGCGGCTACTTTCGAATTTTTCCAGATAAGGCCCGGATGAGGCCACAATGTTAAGGCCAGTTTGCAGCGCCACGTCCCGCAGCGCTTGCGCATCGCGTCCGATAGATTCGGAACCCGTGGCGTCAACAATCGTCCTGCCGCCCAGCGCCATAAAATTGTTCACTTCAAAAATCACATCTTGAATAGGCTTTTTATCCATATTATCGGCGCAACAGTAGGGGTCATGTTTAAGTCCCCACTGTAATTCCGCGCTCACTTTTTTGCCGACTAATTGTTCTGAGAAGGCATAACAGGGTTTATCCACGACGGAAGAGAGATCGTTAAACAGATGCTCATGCGGGAGCGTAAGTCCCATGTCGGCCTGCGCAATCGGGCCTGTTACGGTTTGCAGATAACCTTTCATCCTGAGACCTCCATCTTATTGACGGCTTTCAATGCTCTGTATTCCGGAATGGTGGTGACAATCGCACCGACCAAAGCAAACAGAGTGCCGATAATGGTGACTAAATAAACGGTATTACCTAATGAAGGAATTAATTTATCAATCAATACAGACCCCAGTAACTGACCCGCCGTGGACGCGACGCCTAACATTAACAGCCCCAGACCCCGGACCAGGATCGCCATCAGGCCGATGGACATCAGCCCCAGCGGGCCGCCGAGATACATCCACCAGACGTCCGGCAACTGGACGCTGACATGCCCTGACGCGACGCGAATCGCCAGCGCTGCGCCAAGCACGCAAAAGCCGACAATAAAATTCCAGGTAATGGAGACAAGCATTGAGCCGGTGGCTTCCGCCACTTTGGCGTTACCAGCGGGCTGCCAGCCTGCCAGCAGCCCCGCCAGAAATGGCAGGATGGCCAGCAAAATAAAAGAGGTTGAGTGCCACTGCGGAGAGACGACAAATATCGTGGCGATAACGGCAAAAAGCGCGCCGGTGATACGCCAGGGCGTAAAAAACTTTTTCTCATCCACGCCGATACCAAAGCGATCGCAAAGCAGACCGGAGAGCAACAAGGCCGAAATTAATGCGGTCTGAAAGGTGGCTACGCCAAGCGCGCTGGCGGAAGCGCCTTCGGAAAATACCACCATTGCGCCGCACAGACCAGCAAACCAGTTCCACAGAGGTACTTTTTTATTTTTAATCAGCGAAGGGATCGCGGCAAATTGCTGGCGCGTCTCCTTGCGGGCCATAATAATAAAAAACATCACCACCAGACCGCTGGCAAAAGAGATGACTGCACACGCATTGCCATCCTGTAACCAGTGTCCAAGCTGACCGTTAACCGCTGATTGCATAGGCGAAAGCATACCCGCGAGAATAGTGGCAATCATCAGCAAGGGAGTTGAGTACTTATTTTTTTTCATACATCAATCCTTTTATTTAGCAAAGGAGTAACCCGCGTTACTCCCGTATTGTTATCGTTTGGCGATAAATTTAAGCGTGTTGACCCACAGGTCGGTGTAAAACGGCCATGCCATAAATTGCTGTGTTCCCCAGTGCGGCGCGCAGTCGCTCATAAAGCAAGCGGTTTTCCCGTGGTGATATTCGCCGAAGACCAGTAAGGGGTCGTTATTGATGGTTAACACCACGGCGGTATTTTCTTTCGCGACAGCCTGGTTATATCCCAGAAAAGGAGGATAATCAGAAAAGCCTTTAATAACCGGGTGTTCAGGGTTTTCAACCTGAGCATAGACGCCCTCCGGTTTTTCAACGCGATCGTCGCCATCAGGCATCACTACCGGTAGTACCTCGGCCAGCGTCGTATTTTTATAATTTGCTTTTGCTTCAATTCCCATAAAGGAAAGGTAGCCGCCAATCATCAATAATCCGCCGCCGTTACGAACATACTCTTTGATTAACTCAAGGGCATTTGGTTTTATTCTTAGCTGATAGAAAGTGTCGTTTTGTAATAAAAAAGTGTTACTGCCGATGTCGCTGATCACGATAACGTCATAACGATTTAAATCGTCCACGCTTTCTGGAAAAGCGATTTGTACCGTATGTGCGGGCATATAGTCGACAGAAACACCTCCTTTTTTTAAACACGCCAGTAGCCAGGTGGCTCCTTCTTCATATTTACTTGAGGTAAAGCTGTCATATCCTTTTGAATGGATCATATGGATATGCCAGGATTCTCCAATAAAGAGCACCTTTAACGTTGTGTTGGCATTATTCATTATTTACTCCTTTTAATGGCTAGAGATAGATTGCTGATATGATGTGCTCTGAATACGGTGAATGACGGATTCATGTTCCGGCATATCAGAGGCGTTAGCGGTCTCTACTGCCAGGGAGGCAAAGGCGCTGGCGTAGCACAGCGCAGACTCCAGCGGTTTGCCTTTGGCGAGGCCTGAAGCGAGCGCGCCGTTAAACGCATCGCCTGCGCCCGCGGTATTTTTGACTACCGCCGGGAACGCTGGGGAATAGATAAATTTTCTCCCGTCATAGGCCAACGAACCTTTGCTGCCTAAAGTGATAATGGTGGTTTTTACACCTTTCTGGTGGATAATTTTTGCCGCCTCTCTGGCGGAGGCAATATCTGTAACCTCAATCCCTGCCAGGAGTCCGGCCTCTGTTTCGTTGGGCGTAATGTAATCAATATTTTCAATAATAGAATTAACCCCGTCGTTATACGGCGCTGGATTAATAATTACCGGGATACTGTTTTTTTGCGCCAGAGCGATGGCCTGGCGCAATGCGCTATAATTAGTTTCAAGCTGCAGAAGAACAATATTAGCGTTAATAATCGCTTCTTGTTGGATCACGACCTCATCTGGTGTAATAGTCATATTGGCGCCAGGATAGATAGCGATAACGTTATCTCCGGTGTCCTCATTAACCAGGATCGTTGCAGTACCGGTTTGCGTTCCCTGAGTCTGGTAAATAATGCTTTTATGTATTTTTGAGGCGTTCATAAAATTGATAGCATATTCGCTAAAATGATCCGCACCGACTTTAGTAATAAAATGTACGTCTGAGTCTGCGTAGCTTGCCGCCAACGCCTGGTTGCAGCCTTTTCCGCCGGGAGAAAAAATAAATTTATTGGCAAGCAGCGACTCGCCGACCGCGGGAAGCCTGGGCAAATAGCTGATTATGTCGACATTAAATGATCCAATTACACATACATGACTTTTCATATCGGAGCGACCCTTTTTTATGCCCTGTGTTTTTTCGTAATGTTCAAGTGCGTAAGCAATTTCGTTTTTCGCTACGTTATCCAGCGAATCGAGAGTTATAAACGCGCCGCCATGACAGCGGGTCAGGTAACCGAGTCTGGCCAATTCATTAAGATCTGAACGAATTGTCTCTTTTGTGACGTTCAGACTTTTCGCCAGAACAGAGACTTTTACGATCCCGGACGTGCCAATTTTTTTCAATATTTCATGGTGGCGTTCAAATTTCATGGTTCACCTCACCTGAGTTACGTTAATATCAGGGGAAGTATATTGTTGTGATAATCACCATAAAGTGACGGGCAAAAGCAAAAAAAAGCAAAAAGGAAGGATGAAATTAGCTGTTGGCAAAATGCCAATAAAAATAGTGTGAGCAAGCTTCAGAAAAAATATAAAGATTCAGGATACAATCTGATAAAAAGTATGGATATTAATTTGGCCCCCAATAATGGGGGCCAAATTAATTATTTAATCCGCGCCATAAAATAGGCGTCAACGTATTCACCGTTGCGCAGACCGTATTTTTTGCCGGTGCCTTCAATTTCAAAACCAAACTTTTTGTAAAGCGCTACCGCAGGGGCATTATCGACAAATACAGTTAATTCAATACGTTCGACGCGCAGCCAGTTATCACACATATCGATCATGGCGCGGAGCAGCGCGCTGGCGACGCCACGATTTTGCCATTGCGCATCAACGCATATCCCAAAATCGGCAACGTGGCTGCGGCGTGGTCGCTGAATAACGTCAATGCTAAGGTGGCCAACGACGCTATTATCAATGCAGGCGACCAGCTGCTTAACGCCCGGCCGCTCGGCCAGCCGCTCTTGCCACATATGGCCGGAAGGGTAGGGAACCTGTAGGGTGTTGTGATATACCTCCGGCTGGGCATGAATATGACGGATAGCGTCGTAATCTTTCGGTTCAGCGTGGCGTATCACGATATCATTCATTACGGGTTCCTCAACGGATTAATAACCCTTTCAACATCACTGACTTTCAAAAGGACGTCAACGCCTTTTTTTTACAAAAAAAGCTAGACAAGTGCGAATGAGAATGATTATTATTGATTTGCGTTCAGGGGGACCTTGACGGAAAACCTGAAAGCACGACATTGCTCACATTGCTTCCAGTATTACTTTAGCCAGCCGGGTGCTGGC
This sequence comes from Salmonella sp. FC25216, assembly GCF_057751355.1. NCBI lineage: Bacteria > Pseudomonadati > Pseudomonadota > Gammaproteobacteria > Enterobacterales > Enterobacteriaceae > Salmonella > Salmonella sp. FC25216. The sequence continues at coordinate 297,305 of NZ_JBDGON010000004.1, forward strand.
TTTTTTTTTGGCTGGGTTTTGGGCTAGTTTGCTTGCCAGCTTAATCCCGGGCTGTGCTCGTAATCCTCACGTACTCTGTGTACGCTCCGGTTGCTGCGCGCAGGCCGTGAATAATCTGCCTGCGCCACTGACGCCCGATCTTTTGGCTGTATAACGCGCCGGGCCTGATAAGACTCCGCCGCCATCCGGCAAAGAATCCAACATTCAGTCTCAAGCAGCTTTGCGCTATGGTGTAGGTAATCACCTTTAAAAAAGGATCTGGCTATGACTTTACATTGCGCATTCATTGGTTTTGGTAAAAGCACCACCCGCTACCATCTTCCCTATGTTCTCAACCGTAAAGAGAGCTGGCATGTGGCGCACATCTTCCGCCGTCATGCGAAACCGGAAGAGCAGGCGCCTGCCTGGTCACATATCCATTTCACCAGCGATCTTGACGATGTGCTGAACGATCCGCAGGTGAAACTGGTGATCGTTTGCACCCACGCCGATAGCCACTTTGAATATGCAAAACGGGCGCTGGAAGCCGGTAAAAACGTGCTGGTGGAAAAACCCTTTACGCCGACGATGGTTGAAGCAAAGGTCTTGTTTGAACTGGCGCAAAGCAAAGGATTAATTGTGACGCCCTATCAGAACCGTCGCTTTGACTCTTGCTTCCTGACAGCTAAAAAAGTGATTGAGAGCGGGAAACTGGGCAAGATTGTCGAAATTGAAAGCCATTTCGATTATTACCGCCCGGTAGCGGAAACCAGGCCGGGACTGCCGCAGGATGGCGCCTTCTACGGTCTTGGCGTGCACACGATGGATCAAATTATTTCGTTGTTTGGCCGTCCGGATCATGTCGCGTATGACATTCGTAGCCTGCGTAATAAAGCGAATCCGGATGATACCTTCGAAGCGCAGTTATTTTACGGCGATCTGAAGGCGATCGTTAAAACCAGCCATTTGGTGAAAATTGACTACCCGAAATTTATCGTACACGGGACCAAAGGCTCGTTTGTGAAGTATGGTATCGATCAGCAAGAAACCAGCCTGAAAGCGAACATTATGCCAGGCGAACCGGGTTTTGCGGTAGACGAATCTGTCGGTGTGCTGGAGTATGTCAGCGACGAAGGCGTAACCGTAAAAGAAGAGGTGAAACCGGAAACAGGTGACTATGGTCGCGTTTATGATGCCTTGTATGAGACGCTCACTACCGGCGCGCCAAATTACGTCAGGGAATCTGAGGTTCTCACCAATCTGGAGCTTCTGGAACGGGCATTTGAACAGGCTTCTCCCGCCACCATAACCCTTGCAAAATAAGTGTTATCGGCTCCTTTGAACTTATTCATATTTTTTGAACAGAGGAGTCAATTTTCACCCCCTATCATCATTGAAGGATTAGGTTCACACTCAATCCATCAACACGAATTGGGGTGAACACAATGATCTACTTACGCAAAGCAAGCGACCGCGGTCATGCGAATCATGGCTGGCTTGACTCCTGGCATACCTTTTCTTTTGCCGATTATTACGATCCGAACTTTATGGGGTTCTCGGCGCTGCGTGTGATTAACGATGATGTGATTGACGCGGGCCAGGGGTTCGGCACTCACCCGCATAAAGACATGGAAATTTTGACCTATGTACTGGAAGGCGCCGTAGAACACCAGGACAGTATGGGCAATAAAGAACAGGTTCCGGCAGGCGAATTCCAGATTATGAGCGCCGGGACCGGCGTTCGCCACTCCGAGTACAACCCAAGCAAAACGGATCGTCTGCGGCTGTATCAGATCTGGATTATTCCGCAAGAAACAGGCATCACGCCGCGCTACGAACAGCGCCGCTTCGACGCCGCGCAGGGCAAGCAACTGGTGCTTTCACCAGATGCTCGCGACGGTTCGCTGAAGGTCCACCAGGATATGGCGCTGTATCGCTGGGCGATGGTGAAAGAGGAGCAGTCGGTGCATCAGATTGCCGCTGAGCGCCGCGTCTGGATACAGGTGGTAAAAGGTAACGTGACCATTAACGGCACCAAAGCGACGACCAGCGACGGCCTGGCGATTTGGGATGAGCAGGCAATCTCGATTCATGCCGACAGCGACAGCGAAGTGCTGCTGTTTGATCTGCCGCCGGTATAAAATACACGTCATCCTTCAGGCCGCATCTGTGTTGGCTTTCCTTACTCCCCCCGGTCACGTACTTTATGTACGCTCCCGGGGATTAATGAGGGACATCCTTGTCCCTCACCAGAGGCAACCTTCGGTTGTTCAAATTCGTTCCTGACGAATTTGTCACTGCGTCGCCGCCTTGATGCAACTCGAATGATTTTGTGTATTTCTCACAATAATGAACTCCTTTTTTCTCTGCGAAGGTTCACGCATGTCCGTGGTAAACTGGAAGAATCTATCCCTTTTATACCTTTCAGGACGATGAAAAAGAAAAGACCCGTACTTCAGGATGTGGCCGACCGTGTCGGCGTGACCAAAATGACGGTCAGCCGTTTTTTGCGTAATCCGGAGCAGGTCTCCGTCGCGCTGCGGGGTAAAATTGCGGCTGCGCTTGATGAGCTCGGGTACATTCCTAATCGCGCGCCAGACATTCTTTCCAACGCCACCAGCCGCGCCATTGGCGTTCTGCTGCCGTCTTTAACCAACCAGGTCTTTGCGGAAGTTTTACGCGGTATTGAAAGCGTCACCGATGCCCACGGGTATCAGACTATGCTGGCGCACTACGGCTATAAACCGGAGATGGAACAGGAGCGCCTGGAATCAATGCTCTCCTGGAATATCGACGGCCTTATCCTTACTGAGCGTACCCATACGCCGCGCACCTTAAAAATGATCGAAGTAGCCGGGATTCCGGTGGTTGAACTGATGGACAGCCAGTCGCCGTGTCTTGATATCGCCGTTGGTTTTGACAACTTTGACGCCGCCCGCCAGATGACCGCCGCGATTATCGCACGCGGCCATCGCCATATCGCCTATCTGGGGGCGCGCCTCGACGAACGTACTATCATCAAGCAGAAGGGCTATGAGCAGGCGATGCTGGACGCAGGCCTGGTTCCCTACAGTGTGATGATGGAGCAATCTTCATCCTACTCTTCCGGTATCGAACTCATGCGCCAGGCGCGACGCGAATATCCGCAGCTTGACGGTATTTTTTGCACCAACGATGACCTGGCGGTGGGCGCGGCCTTCGAATGCCAGCGCCTGGGACTAAAAATCCCGGACGATATGGCGATCGCCGGGTTCCACGGTCATGATATCGGCCAGGTGATGGAACCGCGTCTGGCAAGTGTCCTGACGCCGCGCGAGCGAATGGGCAGCATTGGGGCAGAACGTCTGTTGGCCCGCATTCGCGGCGAAACGGTCACGCCGAAAATGTTAGATTTAGGTTTCACCTTGTCACCGGGCGGATCTATTTAGTCTGACAACTTTGAAGTAGCTCACACTTATTCACTTTTGGCACGAATGGTCATTGCGTCGCGAATGGTGCGGCTGGACAATGTTACCGATAACAGTTACCCGTAACAAATTTTGCAACTTGTAGAGTGGGGGCCCGCTTTGAGCACGACTAATCATGATCACCACGTTTACGTTCTGATGGGCGTATCAGGCAGCGGTAAATCCGCTGTCGCAAGCGCCGTGGCGCATCAGCTTCATGCCGCGTTTCTGGACGGCGATTTTCTGCATCCGCGCTGCAATATTGAAAAAATGGCTTCCGGCGAGCCGTTGAATGATGATGACCGCAAACCGTGGTTGCAGGCGCTGAACGACGCCGCTTTCGCGATGCAGCGTACCAATAAAATCTCGCTGATCGTCTGTTCCGCGCTGAAAAAACACTATCGCGACCTACTGCGCGAGGGAAACCCGAATCTCTCCTTTATCTATCTGAAAGGCGATTTCGACGTCATTGAAAGCCGTCTGAAAGCGCGTAAAGGCCATTTCTTCAAAACCCAGATGCTGGTGACGCAGTTTGAAACGCTGCAAGAGCCGGGTGCCGACGAACGCGATGTTCTGGTGGTGGATATCGACCAGCCGCTGGAAGGCGTCGTGGCGAGCACCATTGAGGCCATCAATAAAGGCAGTACGCTGTGAGTACATTAACACTGGTTTTAACCGCCGTCGGTTCTGTCTTACTGCTGCTGTTTCTGGTGATGAAAGCGCGTATGCACGCCTTCGTCGCATTGATGGTCGTCTCGATGGGCGCGGGGCTTTTTTCTGGTATGCCGCTTGATAAAATCGCCGCGACCATGGAAAAAGGGATGGGAGGTACGCTGGGCTTCCTGGCGATTGTGGTCGCGCTGGGGGCGATGTTCGGTAAAATCCTGCATGAAACCGGCGCGGTCGATCAGATTGCCGTTAGAATGCTTAAATCTTTTGGCCATAACCGCGCACACTATGCTATTGGCCTTGCCGGGCTGATTTGCGCGCTCCCGCTGTTCTTCGAAGTCGCGATCGTGCTGCTGATTAGCGTCGCGTTCTCAATGGCGCGTCATACCGGCACCAACCTCGTGAAGCTGGTCATTCCGCTATTTGCGGGGGTGGCGGCGGCGGCGGCGTTTTTGTTGCCTGGCCCCGCGCCGATGCTACTGGCTTCCCAGATGCATGCTGATTTCGGCTGGATGATTCTGATTGGTCTGTGCGCGGCGATCCCCGGCATGATTATCGCCGGGCCGCTGTGGGGGAATTTCATCAGCCGTTATGTTGAGCTGCGTATTCCTGACGACATTACCGAGCCGCATCTGGGAGAAGGCAAAATGCCTTCTTTCGGCTTCAGCCTGTCGCTCATCCTGCTACCGCTGGTGCTGGTGGGGCTGAAAACGATCGCCGCGCGTTTTGTGCCGGAAGGTTCCACCGCTTACGAATGGTTTGAGTTTATCGGTCACCCCTTTACCGCCATCCTGGTCGCATGTCTGGTGGCGATTTACGGCCTGGCGATGCGTCAGGGGATGCCGAAAGATAAAGTGATGGAAATCTGTGGTCACGCGCTGCAACCGGCGGGCATTATCCTGCTGGTCATTGGCGCAGGCGGAGTGTTCAAACAGGTGCTGGTCGATTCCGGCGTCGGCCCGGCGCTGGGCGAAGCGTTAACCGGTATGGGACTGCCGATTGCCATTACCTGCTTTGTGCTGGCGGCGGCGGTGCGCATCATTCAGGGTTCCGCGACCGTGGCGTGTTTAACCGCGGTCGGTCTGGTGATGCCGGTCATTGAGCAACTGAATTTCTCCGGTGCGCAGATGGCGGCGCTCTCTATCTGTATCGCTGGTGGTTCAATTGTGGTTTCTCATGTTAACGATGCCGGTTTCTGGTTGTTCGGTAAATTTACCGGCGCGACCGAAGCGCAGACGTTAAAAACCTGGACAATGATGGAAACTATCCTCGGCACGACAGGCGCGATTATCGGGATGATTGCGTTTCAGTTGCTGAGTTGAGTTTCACGTTACATATTGCTGCGAGCTTGTTCGCAGCAATCATTTTCTGTTTTTAAACCTCCCTGCAGTACACACATAAAAATAAGTAGATTTCCACGCTGATCCATAATCAGGATCAATAAAGTAGCGGCGGAAATGATTCCATTCCTAACGCAAATTCCCGGATAATCGCCACTGGACTTTCTGCTTGCGCGGTAAGGCAGGATAAGTCGCATTACTGATGGCTTCGCTATCATTGATTAATTTCACTTGCGACTTTGGCTGCTTTTTGTATGGTGAAGGATGCGCCACAGGATACTGGCGCGCATACACAGCACATCTCTTTGCAGGAAAAAAACGCTATGAAAAATGTTGGTTTTATCGGCTGGCGCGGAATGGTCGGCTCTGTTCTCATGCAACGCATGGTAGAGGAGCGCGATTTCGACGCTATTCGCCCTGTTTTCTTTTCTACCTCCCAGTTCGGACAGGCGGCGCCAACCTTCGGCGACACCGCTACCGGTACGCTACAGGACGCTTTTGATCTGGATGCGCTAAAAGCGCTCGATATTATCGTGACCTGCCAGGGCGGCGATTATACCAACGAAATTTATCCAAAGCTGCGCGAAAGCGGATGGCAAGGTTACTGGATTGACGCGGCTTCTACGCTGCGCATGAAAGACGATGCCATTATTATTCTCGACCCGGTCAACCAGGATGTGATTACCGACGGCCTGAATAATGGCGTTAAGACCTTTGTGGGCGGTAACTGTACCGTTAGCCTGATGTTGATGTCGCTGGGCGGTCTCTTTGCCCATAATCTCGTTGACTGGGTATCTGTCGCGACCTATCAGGCCGCCTCCGGCGGCGGCGCGCGCCATATGCGCGAGTTGTTAACCCAAATGGGTCAGTTGTATGGTCATGTCGCCGATGAACTGGCGACGCCCTCTTCCGCAATTCTTGATATTGAACGCAAAGTTACGGCATTGACCCGCAGCGGCGAGCTGCCGGTTGATAACTTTGGCGTACCGCTGGCGGGAAGCCTGATCCCCTGGATCGATAAACAGCTCGATAACGGCCAGAGCCGCGAAGAGTGGAAAGGCCAGGCGGAAACTAACAAGATTCTCAATACCGCATCTGTGATCCCGGTTGATGGTTTGTGCGTGCGCGTCGGCGCGCTGCGCTGTCACAGCCAGGCGTTCACCATTAAGCTGAAAAAAGAGGTATCCATTCCGACGGTAGAAGAACTGCTGGCGGCACATAATCCGTGGGCGAAAGTGGTGCCGAACGATCGTGATATCACTATGCGTGAATTAACCCCGGCGGCGGTGACCGGCACGTTGACTACGCCCGTTGGTCGCCTGCGTAAGCTGAACATGGGGCCGGAGTTCTTGTCGGCCTTTACCGTAGGCGACCAGTTGTTATGGGGCGCCGCGGAGCCGCTGCGTCGAATGCTGCGTCAGTTGGCGTAGCGGTAGCTGCCCGATGGCGCCGCGCTTATCCGGCCTACGTGCGGTTCTGTAGGCTGGATAAGGTGTAGTCGGCAATCAGAGATCTGATTGATATGTAGGGTGCATCGTCACCCTTTTTTTGCGTAATACAGGAGTAAACGCGGATGTTTCATTTTTTATCAGGAGTTAAAGAGAGCATTGGCTATTCTTTAAGGGTAGCTTAATCCTACGGGTATTAAGCCTAACCTGAAGGTAGGACGACGCAGATAGGATGCACAGTGTGCTGCGCCGTTCAGGTCAAAGAAGTGTCACTACCTGATGTTGAATTCAGTTAGATGGAGTGACGCCACAAAACAGGATGACAAACCATGTCCAGTCGTATCGATAGAGACGTGATTAATGCGCTAATTGCAGGACATTTTGCGGACCCTTTTTCCGTACTCGGAATGCACCAGACCCAAGCCGGACTGGAAGTCCGCGCCCTATTACCTGACGCCACCGACGTATGGGTGATTGAACCCAAAACCGGACGTAAAGTCGGCAAACTGGAATGCCTCGACGCTCGCGGTTTTTTCTGCGGCGTTTTACCCCGACGTAAAAATTTCTTTCGCTATCAGCTCGCCGTAGTCTGGCACGGACAGCAGAACCTCATCGACGATCCTTACCGTTTTGGTCCATTAATACAGGAAATGGATGCCTGGCTATTGTCGGAAGGCACCCACCTGCGTCCTTATGAAACGCTGGGCGCGCACGCCGATACGATGGACGGCGTCACCGGCACCCGTTTTTCCGTTTGGGCGCCTAATGCTCGTCGCGTTTCGGTTGTAGGGCAATTCAACTATTGGGATGGGCGTCGCCACCCGATGCGTCTGCGCAAAGAGAGCGGTATTTGGGAGCTGTTTATCCCCGGCGCGCATAATGGACAACTGTATAAATTCGAGCTGCTTGATGCGAACGGTAATCTGCGCATTAAAGCCGATCCCTATGCTTTTGAGGCGCAGATGCGTCCGGAAACGGCGTCGATGATCTGCGGACTGCCGGAGAAAGTGACGCAAAGCGAAGAACGACAAAAAGCCAATCAGTTTGACGCGCCGATTTCGATTTATGAGGTGCATTTAGGTTCATGGCGTCGCCATACGGATAACAACTTCTGGCTGAGCTATCGTGAGCTGGCGGATCAGCTTGTGCCTTACGCCAAATGGATGGGTTTTACGCACCTGGAACTTTTGCCGGTCAACGAACATCCGTTCGACGGCAGTTGGGGCTACCAGCCGACCGGTCTCTACGCGCCGACCCGCCGTTTTGGTACGAGAGACGACTTCCGCTATTTCATCAATGCGGCCCATGCGGCGGGGCTCAACGTCATTCTCGACTGGGTGCCGGGCCATTTTCCGTCCGATGAATTTAGCCTCGCGGAGTTTGACGGGACCCACCTCTATGAGCATAGCGATCCGCGCGAGGGGTATCACCAGGACTGGAATACGCTGATCTACAACTATGGTCGTCGTGAAGTCAGTAATTATCTGGTGGGCAACGCCCTGTACTGGATGGAGCGTTTTGGGATTGATGCGCTGCGTGTCGATGCGGTGGCCTCTATGATCTACCGCGACTACAGCCGCAAAGAGGGCGAGTGGATACCGAACGAGTTCGGCGGTCGTGAAAACCTGGAAGCCATTGAGTTTCTGCGTAATACCAACCGCATTATTGGCGAGCAGGTGCCCGGCGCGGTCAGCATGGCGGAAGAGTCGACAGACTTCTCTGGCGTGACGCGTCCGCCGGAAACGGGCGGCCTGGGGTTTTGGTACAAGTGGAATCTGGGCTGGATGCACGACACGCTGGACTATATGAAACTGGACCCGGTGCACCGTCAGTATCATCACGACAAGCTGACCTTTGGTATGTTGTACAACCATACCGAAAACTTTGTTCTGCCGCTGTCGCACGATGAGGTGGTTCACGGTAAAAAATCCATTCTCGATCGCATGCCGGGCGATGCGTGGCAGAAGTTTGCCAACCTGCGCGCCTATTATGGCTGGATGTGGGCCTTCCCCGGAAAGAAACTGCTGTTTATGGGTAATGAGTTTGCCCAGGGACGCGAGTGGAACCATGACGCCAGCCTCGACTGGCACCTGCTGGAGGGGGGCGATAACTGGCACCACGGGGTTCAGCGTTTGGTGCGCGATCTCAACCACACCTATCGCCACCATAAAGCGCTGCATGAGCTGGATTTTGATGCTTACGGCTTTGAGTGGCTGGTGGTCGATGACAATGAACGCTCGGTACTGATTTTCGTGCGCCGCGATAAAGCCGGTAACGAAATCATCGTTGCCAGCAACTTCACGCCTGTTCCCCGTCACGACTACCGCTTTGGCATCAACCAGCCGGGACGCTGGCGTGAAATTCTCAATACCGACTCGATGCATTATCACGGTAGCAACACCGGCAATGGCGGCATGGTGCACAGCGATGAGATCGAAAGCCATGGTCGTCAGTACTCTCTTAGCCTGACGTTACCGCCGTTGGCGACGATCTGGCTGATGCAGGAGGGGGAATGACGCAGCTTGCGATCGGCGAAGCAACGCCGCATGGCGCAGCGTATGACGGTCATGGCGTGAATTTCACGCTCTTTTCCGCCCATGCGGAGCGTGTGGAGCTGTGCGTCTTTAATTCCCGGGGGGATGAGCATCGCTACGACCTGCCAGGACGTAGCGGCGATGTCTGGCATGGTTATCTGGCAGGCGCCAGGCCAGGTTTGCGTTATGGCTATCGCGTACATGGCCCGTGGCAACCAGCGCAGGGGCATCGGTTTAATCCGGCGAAGTTACTGCTTGACCCTTATGCGCGCCGGGTCGAGGGCGAGCTAAAAGATCATCCGCTGTTGCACGGCGGACACGATGAACCGGACTACCGCGATAACGCGGCGATGGCGCCGAAAAGCGTGATAATCAGCGATCATTATGACTGGGAAGATGACGCTGCGCCACGTACGCCGTGGGGAAAAACGATCATCTATGAAGCTCATGTCAAAGGGCTTACCTACCTGCATCCGGAGCTCCCCCAGGAGATACGCGGCACCTATAAAGCGCTTGGTCATCCGGTCATGGTGGCGTACTTCAAACAGCTTGGCATTACGGCGCTGGAACTGTTGCCGGTGGCGCAGTTTGCCAGCGAGCCGCGCCTGCAACGCATGGGACTGACCAACTATTGGGGTTATAACCCGATGGCGATGTTTGCGCTGCATCCCGCCTGGGCCAGTTCGCCCGAGACGGCGCTGGACGAGTTTCGCGATGCGGTGAAAGCGCTGCATCGCGCCGGGATTGAGGTCATTCTGGACATCGTATTAAACCATAGCGCCGAACTGGACCTGGACGGTCCAACCTTCTCCCTGCGCGGAATTGATAACCGTAGCTATTATTGGATAAAGGACGATGGCGATTATCACAACTGGACGGGGTGCGGCAACACGCTCAATTTAAGCCATCCCTGCGTGGTGGAATACGCGTGCGAGTGTCTGCGCTATTGGGTAGAAACCTGCCATGTCGATGGTTTTCGTTTTGATTTGGCGTCCGTCATGGGGCGAACGCCGACGTTTCGCCAGGATGCGCCGCTGTTCGCCGCGATTAAAGCATGTCCTGTGTTATCAACGGTCAAGCTGATTGCTGAACCGTGGGATGTTGGCGAGGGAGGGTATCAGGTCGGAAATTTTCCGCCGCCGTTTGCCGAGTGGAACGACCATTTTCGCGATGCGGCCCGCCGATTCTGGTTGCCGCGTAACCTGGCGACCGGGGAATTTGCCTGTCGTTTCGCCGCTTCCAGCGATGTGTTTAAACGCAATGGCCGCAAGCCCGGCGCCTCTGTCAATCTGATCACTGCGCATGACGGTTTTACGCTACGGGACTGTGTCTGTTTCAATCAGAAACACAATGAGGCGAACGGTGAGGAAAATCGCGACGGCACCAACAACAATTACAGCGACAATCATGGTAAAGAAGGATTAGGCGGTCCGCTTGATTTAATTGAGCGGCGGCGCGACAGCATTCATGCCCTGCTGGCGACGCTACTGCTCTCTCAAGGAACGCCGATGCTGCTGGCAGGCGATGAACACGGCCATAGCCAGCACGGCAACAATAACGCCTACTGTCAGGATAATGCCTTAACCTGGCTGGACTGGCAGCAGGCAAACCGTGGGTTAACCATGTTTACCGCCGCGCTGATTCGTTTGCGCCAGCAGATACCGGCTTTAACCGGCGATAGCTGGTGGGAAGAAGACGATGGCAACGTGCGTTGGCTTAATAAAAACGCGCAACCCTTGAGTGCGGATGAGTGGCAAAACGGACCTAAGCTGATGCAAATTCTACTGTCGGACCGTTTTCTGATTGCGATAAATGCCACGCTTGAGGTGACAGATATTGTTTTACCCAAAGGGGAATGGCGCGCCGTTCCCCCATTCGCTGGAGAGGATAATCCGGTGATAACGGCTGTCTGGCAGGGACCTGCGCATGGACTGTGTGTGTTCCAGAGAGGATAAAAAAGGAGTTAATCATGGTGAGTTTAGAGAAGAACGATCGTGTAATGTTGGCGCGCCAGCTGCCACTGAAATCTGTTGCCCTAATCCTGGCCGGCGGCCGCGGCACGCGTCTAAAAGATTTAACGAACAAACGCGCCAAGCCTGCCGTCCACTTTGGCGGGAAGTTCCGCATCATCGATTTTGCCTTATCGAATTGTCTGAACTCCGGGATTCGCCGTATCGGCGTGATCACTCAGTATCAGTCCCACACGCTGGTACAGCATATTCAACGCGGCTGGTCGCTGTTTAGCGAAGAGATGAACGAATTTGTTGACCTGCTGCCAGCCCAACAGCGAATGCAGGGCGAAAACTGGTATCGCGGTACGGCGGATGCTGTGACCCAGAACCTGGACATTATTCGTCGCTATAAAGCGGAATATGTCGTCATCCTGGCAGGCGATCATATCTACAAGCAGGACTACTCGCGTATGTTGATCGATCACGTTGAAAAGGGCGCGCGTTGCACGGTGGCCTGTATGCCGGTGCCGATCAACGAAGCGACGGCGTTCGGCGTGATGGCGGTAGATGAAAGCGACAAGATTATTGATTTTGTCGAAAAACCGGCGAATCCTCCCGCGATGCCTGGTGACGATAGCAAAGCGTTGGCCAGTATGGGGATTTACGTTTTTGACGCCGATTATCTGTATGAATTGCTGGCAGCGGACGATAAAGATGACGCCTCCAGCCATGATTTCGGTAAAGACATTATCCCGAAAATCACCCGCGAAGGCATGGCTTACGCGCATCCTTTCCCGCTTTCCTGCGTGCAGTCCGATCCGGAAGCTGAACCGTACTGGCGCGATGTAGGTACGCTGGAAGCTTACTGGAAAGCAAATCTGGATTTAGCCTCAGTGACGCCGGAGCTGGATATGTATGACCAGAACTGGCCTATCCGTACGCATATGGAATCGCTACCGCCTGCGAAATTCGTGCAGGACCGCTCCGGTAGCCATGGTATGACGCTGAACTCGCTGGTCTCCGGCGGCTGCATTATCTCCGGTTCGGTGGTGGTGCAATCTGTGCTCTTCCCACGGGTGAGAATAAATTCTTTTTGTAATATTGACTCGGCAGTGTTGTTACCTGAGGTTTGGGTAGGACGCTCCTGCCGTTTACGTCGTTGTATTATTGACCGTGCCTGCATTATCCCGGAAGGCATGGTGATTGGTGAAAATGCGGAAGAGGACGCTCGTCGTTTCTACCGTTCAGAAGAAGGTATTGTACTGGTCACGCGTGAAATGCTGCGCAAACTGCAGGTCAAACAGGAGCGATAATGCAGGTTTTACATGTATGTTCAGAGATGTTCCCCCTGCTAAAGACTGGGGGCCTGGCGGATGTGATAGGCGCGTTGCCTGCGGCACAAATTGCGGATGGTGTTGATGTTCGCGTTCTGCTTCCAGGGTTTCCCGATATCCGTCGGGGGATACCCGACGCGCATGTGGTAAGCCGTCGCGATACTTTCGCAGGTAAAATATCGCTGCTGTTCGGGCATTATAACGGCGTAGGCATTTATTTAATCGACGCGCCGCATCTGTATGAGCGTCCGGGCAGCCCCTATCACGATACGAATTTATATGCCTATACCGACAACGTGCTGCGTTTTGCCCTGTTAGGGTGGGTCGGCTGCGAAATGGCCTGCGGACTTGATCCATTCTGGCGCCCTGACGTGGTGCATGCCCATGACTGGCACGCCGGGCTGGCGCCCGCCTATCTGGCGGCGCGCGGACGTCCGGCGAAATCGGTCTTTACCGTACACAACCTCGCCTATCAAGGCATGTTTTATGCAAAGCATATGGATGACATCGAACTGCCGTGGTCATTTTTTAATATGCATGGGCTGGAGTTCAACGGACAAATCTCCTTTTTGAAGGCCGGCTTGTACTATGCCGACCATATTACGGCAGTTAGCCCGACCTATGCGCGTGAAATTACCGAGCCGCAATTTGCTTATGGTATGGAAGGCCTGCTGCGCCAGCGTCACCTGGAAGGGCGTCTGTCCGGCGTACTGAATGGCGTGGATGAGAAGATCTGGAGCCCGGAATCCGATCTGCTGCTGGCGTCGCGCTACACGCGCGATACCCTGGAAGAGAAGGCGGAAAACAAACGTCAGCTACAAATTGCGATGGGGTTGAAGGTTAACGACAAAGTGCCGCTGTTTGCCGTGGTAAGCCGTCTGACCAGCCAGAAAGGACTGGATCTGGTACTGGAGGCATTACCGGGGCTGCTGGAGCAGGGGGGGCAGTTGGCGCTACTCGGCGCGGGCGATCCGGTGCTTCAGGAGGGTTTCCTCGCGGCGGCGGCGGAACACCCAGGTCAGGTTGGTGTACAGATCGGCTATCACGAAGCTTTCTCGCATCGCATTATGGGCGGCGCGGACGTAATTCTGGTGCCAAGTCGTTTCGAACCGTGCGGCTTAACGCAGTTATATGGCTTAAAGTATGGCACGCTGCCTCTGGTGCGGCGTACCGGGGGGTTGGCCGATACGGTCTCCGACAGTTCGCTGGAAAATCTGGCGGACGGTATCGCCAGCGGTTTTGTCTTTGAAGATAGTAACGCCTGGTCGTTGCTACGCGCGATTCGGCGTGCTTTTGTGTTGTGGTCACGGCCTTCGCTTTGGCGGTTTGTACAACGGCAGGCGATGGCGATGGATTTTAGCTGGCAAGTTGCCGCGAAATCATACCGCGAGCTGTACTATCGCTTGAAATAGTCATCCAGGAATCATTTATATGAATGCTCCGTTTACTTATGCATCGCCCACACTCAGCGTTGAGGCGCTTAAGCATTCTATTGCCTATAAGCTGATGTTTACGATTGGTAAAGACCCGGTCATTGCCAATAAACACGAATGGCTGAACGCCACGTTGTTCGCAGTGCGCGATCGTCTGGTGGAGCGCTGGCTGCGTTCTAATCGAGCCCAATTATCGCAGGAAACCCGGCAGGTTTATTACCTGTCGATGGAGTTTTTGATTGGCCGTACCCTCTCTAACGCGCTGCTCTCGCTGGGCATTTATGACGACGTTAAAGGCGCGCTCGAGGCCATGGGGTTAGATCTCGAAGAGCTGATCGACGAAGAGAATGACCCGGGGCTGGGCAATGGCGGCTTAGGACGGCTGGCAGCTTGCTTCCTGGACTCGCTGGCGACGTTAGGATTGCCGGGGCGCGGGTACGGCATTCGCTACGACTACGGCATGTTTAAGCAGAATATTGTCGACGGGCGGCAAAAAGAGTCTCCGGATTACTGGCTGGAATATGGCAACCCGTGGGAGTTCAAGCGGCACAATACGCGCTATAAGGTGCGTTTTGGCGGGCGAATTCAGCAGGAAGGCAAAAAAGCGCGCTGGATTGAGACGGAAGAGATCCTGGCCGTCGCGTATGATCAGATCATTCCCGGTTACGACACCGACGCCACTAACACACTACGGCTGTGGAATGCGCAGGCCAGTAGTGAAATCAACCTCGGTAAATTCAACCAGGGCGACTACTTTGCGGCGGTGGAAGATAAAAACCACTCTGAGAACGTATCACGGGTGCTCTACCCGGACGACTCCACCTATTCCGGACGAGAGCTACGCCTGCGCCAGGAGTATTTTCTGGTCTCGGCGACGGTGCAGGATATCCTGAGTCGTCATTATCAACTGCATAAAACCTATGCGAATCTGGCAGATAAAATCGCCATTCACCTTAATGATACGCATCCGGTGCTGTCAATTCCGGAGCTGATGCGCTTGCTGATTGATGAACATAAATTTAGCTGGGACGACGCGTTTGAGGTGTGCTGTCAGGTCTTCTCTTATACCAACCATACGCTGATGAGCGAGGCGCTGGAAACCTGGCCGGTCGATATGCTGGGGAAAATTCTGCCCCGTCACCTGCAGATTATCTTCGAGATTAACGACTATTTCCTGAAAACGTTGCAGGAGCAATATCCCAACGATACCAGTCTGCTTGGACGCGCGTCGATTATTGATGAGTCGAACGGACGCCGGGTACGGATGGCCTGGCTGGCGGTGGTGGTTAGCCATAAAGTCAACGGCGTTTCTGAACTGCATTCCAACCTGATGGTGCAGTCGCTGTTCGCGGATTTTGCGAAGATTTTCCCGACTCGTTTTTGTAACGTCACTAACGGCGTTACGCCGCGCCGCTGGCTGGCGCTGGCAAACCCGCCGCTTTCTGAAGTGCTGGATGAGAATATTGGTCGTACCTGGCGTACCGATCTTAGTCAGCTCAGCGAGCTGGAGCAGCATTGTGATTATCCGCTGGTCAATCATGCGGTGCGTCAGGCGAAGCTGGAAAATAAAAAACGGCTGGCGGTGGTGATTGCGCAACAATTGAACGTGGTGGTGAACCCTAAAGCGTTATTTGACGTGCAGATTAAGCGTATTCACGAATACAAGCGGCAGTTGATGAACGTACTGCATGTCATTACCCGCTATAATCGCATTAAAGAAAATCCGGAGGCCGACTGGGTGCCGAGAGTGAATATTTTTGCCGGTAAGGCGGCTTCCGCCTATTACATGGCAAAACATATCATTCATCTGATCAACGACGTGGCGAAAGTGATTAACAACGATCCGCAGATTGGCGACAAGTTGAAAGTAGTGTTTATCCCGAACTACAGCGTCAGTCTGGCACAGGTGATTATTCCCGCTGCCGACCTGTCTGAGCAGATTTCGCTGGCAGGGACAGAAGCTTCCGGCACCAGTAATATGAAATTTGCCCTGAACGGCGCGCTCACCATTGGTACGCTGGATGGCGCGAACGTAGAGATGCAGGAGCATGTCGGCGAGGAGAATATCTTTATCTTCGGTAATACTGCAGAAGAGGTGGAAGCGTTGCGCAGGCAGGGGTATAAACCTCGCGACTATTATGAAAAAGATGAAGAGCTACATCAGGTACTGACGCAGATTGGTAGCGGCGTCTTTAATCCGGAAGAGCCAGGCCGTTACCGCGATCTGGTAGATTCGCTGATTAACTTTGGCGATCACTACCAGGTGCTGGCGGACTACCGCAGCTATGTGGACTGCCAGGATAAGGTGGATGAGTTGTATCGTCGCCCGGAAGAGTGGACGACGAAAACGATGCTCAACATTGCCAATATGGGCTACTTCTCATCGGACAGAACCATCAAGGAGTATGCCGAAAATATCTGGCATATTGATCCGGTGCGGTTGTAAAACCCGATGCCGGCGGCGTTTTGCTTGCCCGGCCTACGTTTATGTATTCTTGTAGGCCGGATCAGGCGTTCACCGCCAGCCGGCATTTTTCTCAGGACGCCAGTGACAGTTGGCGTTTGCCAATATACTCCGCCAGCCATTGGGTGATGCGCGACTGCTGCTCGGCGGTCAGCCACATGCCTTCTTTGGTACGACGCCAGATAGCGTCTTCAGTACGGCGCACCCATTCGTGATCCACCAGATACTTGAGTTCCGCTTCGTAAAACTCATGGCCGAAATCTTCGCCTAAATCAAGCAGTGACGTGGCTTCGCCGAGAATCCACTCCGTATTGCTGCCGTAAGTGCGCGAATAGTGGCGAGCCAGCGATTCCGTCAGGAACGGATAACGACGACGCAGCTTCGCCGCGTAATCTTCGCGGCTGCCGTCGATGTCGCCGCCGGGCAGTACGCACGTTTTGGTCCATGCCGGCCCGATGCCTGGATAATAAGACGCCAGTTTTTCCATCGCGTGTTCGGCCAGCTTACGGTAGGTCGTGAGCTTACCGCCAAACACGGAAAGCAGCGGCGCTTTGCCATTTTCATCGTGGATATCCAGGGTGTAATCGCGAGTGATAGCCTGCGGCGAGTCGGACTCATCATCGCACAGCGGACGGACGCCGGAGTATGTCCAGACGATGTCATCGCGTCCCAGTTGTTTTTGGAAGTGCGCGTTATAGACCTTCAACAGGTAATTAATTTCGCTCTCTTCAATTTTTACCGCTTTCGGATCGCCTTTATATTCGACATCGGTTGTGCCAATGATCGAAAACTCCTCCATCCACGGGATGACAAAGACGATACGTTTATCTTCGTTTTGCAGAATATACGCCTGCTTCTGATTATGGATGCGCGGCACAACGATATGGCTGCCTTTGATCAGGCGGATGCCATACGGAGACGGTAGGTGCATCCCTTCGTCGAAGAACTGTTTGACCCACGGACCGGTGGCGTTAACCAGTCCGCGCGCCTGCCAGACATATTTTTTACCGGTGTCGATATCTTCCGCTTCGACAATCCACAGGCCATTTTCCCGGCGAGCGGCGGTTGCGCGAGTACGGGTAAGGACTTCGCCGCCTTTACGCACCACCATCTGTGCGTTGGCCAGCACCAGACGCGCATCGTCTACCCAGCAGTCGGAATATTCGAATCCGCGCACGATTTCAGGTTTGAGTACCGAATCTGCGCCAAACCGCACACCGGTGGAACCGGGTAAACTGGTACGTTTGCCGAGGTGATCGTACATAAACAGACCGATACGGATCATCCATGCCGGACGTAAATGCGGGCGGTGCGGCAGACGAAAACGCATCGGGAAGGCGATATGCGGCGCCATTTTCAACAGCACCTCACGTTCTGCCAGCGCTTCACTGACCAGACGGAATTCGTAGTGCTCCAGGTAGCGTAAGCCGCCGTGGATAAGTTTAGAACTGGCGGAAGAGGTCGCGCAGGCTAAATCTTGCGCTTCCAGCATGAGTACGGACAAACCGCGTCCGGCGGCATCAGCCGCGATGCCTGCACCGTTAATGCCCCCGCCTATCACGATCAGATCTATGGTTTCCATGCTGTCCTCTTGCACTTTCGTTAAAGTTCAAAAATGTTCGTTATCGAACATAATAGCAAAGAAACGCGCTATTGGTAACATCGAAAAAACATTTTAGAGTGATATGTATAACATTATGGCGTTAAGCTACTCCGTCAACGTACACTGGGCGATAAAATGCCTTAATTGGCTTCACCGGCAATATGAAAGAGCGATTCATGGAACAATTTGAATGTATCACTGTAGAAGAGGCGTATCAGAAACTGCATCAGGGCGCGGCGGTGCTGGTCGATATTCGCGATCCGCAAAGTTATGTCATGGGTCATGCGCCGCAGGCGTTTCACTTGACCAACGATACGCTGGGCGCGTTTATGCGTGAGCATGATTTCGATACCGCCGTGATGGTGATGTGCTATCACGGCAACAGCAGTAAAGGCGCCGCGCAGTATCTGCTCCAGCAAGGCTATGATGCGGTTTACAGCATTGACGGCGGGTTTGAGGCCTGGCATCGCCATTTCCCTGCCGACATCGCAAATGGCGCTTAATCCCACAAAGATGCAGCCTCCGACGAGAAGGGTATATATACTGTCTTCTTTTGTATGGACTAAGCGACAGCAACAATGTTGATGATTACTTCCTTTGCGAATCCCCGCGTGGCGCAGGCATTTGTTGATTACATGGCCACCCAGGGCGTCATTCTTACTATTCAGCAACATAATCAAAGCGATATCTGGCTGGCGGATGAATCGCAGGCCGAACGCGTGCGGGCCGAGCTGGCGCGGTTTATAGAAAATCCCGGCGATCCGCGTTATCTGGCGGCTAGCTGGCAGTCCGGGCAGACTAACAGCGGGCTGCACTACCGCCGTTTTCCCTTTCTCACCACGTTGCGTGAACGAGCCGGCCCCGTCACCTGGATCGTGATGGTCGCCTGCGTGCTGGTCTATATCGCGATGAATATCGTCGGCGATCAGACGGTGATGGTGTGGCTGGCATGGCCGTTCGATCCGGCCTTAAAATTTGAATTCTGGCGCTACTTCACCCATATCTTTATGCACTTCTCACTGATGCATATTCTTTTTAACCTGCTGTGGTGGTGGTATCTCGGCGGGGCGGTAGAGAAGCGCCTGGGCAGCGGTAAATTAATCGTCATTACGGTGATAAGCGCGCTGCTAAGCGGCTATGTACAGCAGAAATTTAGCGGTCCGTGGTTTGGCGGGCTGTCCGGCGTCGTCTATGCGTTGATGGGGTACGTGTGGCTGCGCGGAGAGCGCGATCCGCAAAGCGGAATTTACCTCCAGCGCGGCTTAATTATTTTTGCATTATTGTGGATAGTCGCTGGCTGGCTTGACTGGTTTGGCATGTCTATGGCGAACGGCGCGCACATCGCCGGGCTTATCGTCGGTTTAGCGATGGCCCTTGTTGATACGTTGAATGCGCGAAAACGAACGTGAGGCGTATCCGGCCTGTGGTCGAGATATTTTTCCAGGCCGGGTAGGGCGAATGCCGCTATCCGGCATAAGGTTGGTTACTTTCAGAGATTATTCATGAAACAAACACAACGGCATGACGCGATCATTGAACTGGTAAAAAAACAGGGGTACGTCAGTACGGAAGAGCTGGTGGAGCATTTTTCTGTCAGCCCGCAAACCATCCGTCGGGATCTTAACGATCTGGCGGAACAGAATATGATTTTGCGCCACCACGGCGGCGCGGCGCTGCCCTCCAGCTCGGTGAACACGCCGTGGCACGATCGTAAAGCGACGCAAACGGAAGAAAAAGAGCGTATCGCTCGTAAAGTCGCGACCCAGATCCCCAATGGTTCGACGCTGTTTATTGATATCGGCACGACGCCGGAGGCCGTAGCGCACGCCCTGTTAGGGCACAGTAATTTGCGGATCGTGACCAACAATTTGAACGTAGCGAACACGCTAATGGCGAAAGAGGATTTTCGTATTATCCTGGCCGGCGGCGAACTCCGCAGCCGCGACGGCGGTATTATTGGCGAAGCGACGCAGGACTTTATCGCCCAGTTCCGTCTGGATTTCGGCATTCTCGGTATTAGCGGTATTGATAGCGACGGCTCGTTGTTGGAATTTGACTACCATGAGGTGCGCACCAAGCGCGCGATTATCGAAAATTCGCGCCACGTGATGCTGGTGGTGGATCACTCTAAATTTGGTCGTAATGCGATGGTAAACATGGGCAGCATTAGTATGGTCGATGCGGTCTACACCGATATCCTACCACCGGCGGGCGTGATGCAGGTCATCGCCGACCACCATATTCAATTAGAGCTGTGCTAAAGAGACAGCCTTATCCGGCCTACACTCTGCGCGCGATCGTAGGCCTGATAAGCCCATCAGGCATTAATTTACACCCCGTACCCCATCATCTTCAGTAACTGCTGCGCGTGCTGCACCGCGTCCTGACGGTGCGCGACGCCGAGTTTCTGGTAGAGGTTGCGGATATGCGTCTTAATGGTGGTCGCGGCCACCGCCAGTTCGCCGGCAATCTGTTCGTTGCTGTAACCGGAATAGATAAGCCCTAACACCTGCCATTCACGCTGGGTGAGCGGGCTGGTGCGAATAAGCTCCGGGACATCCGGATGGTTAAGCAGGCGCTCGACGAAGCCCTCGTCAAAATGGGCGAATTTATGCCGGTGATGTTGGTTAATCTCTCGCAGGATGCGCTGCGCGCGATGCTGCTCCATCTCTGGCAGCGTATTGAGCTGGATAAGCTGACGCAATTGTTGCGCCATGGCTTCGCCTTCAATCACAAAATGGCTGATAAATCCGGTGCGGTTGGCGAGCTGTAAGGCATCAAGCAATACGCGCTGGGCATCGTTTTTCCGCCCGGATTGCCAGTAAAGCTGATTGAGTAACAGCAGATTGCGGTTTAAATCGCTCATTAAGCGCAGGCTACGGGCGTTCTCATTTAATTCTTCCAGCACGATTTCCGCAGGCTCGAATTCGCCCAGCAGGATCTGCGCGCGGGCGATATTGCGCCACTGGCCTTGCAGAAAATGGTTATTGGCAAACGCCGGTTTTGGCGTATGGCGTAACCAGTTGGCGGCGGATTTCTTGTCGCCGGTTAACTGCCAGTAAATGACACGCACTTTATCGGCGTTAGAGATCCAGTCGCAGTGATAACGGCCATTGCCTAATAAGTTTTCCAGTCGGTTAAGCTGACTGCGGGCATTATCCAGATCGCCGCGCGCCAGCGAGCACTGCACCAGTAGCGTCAAACACTGCAACTGTTGTTGCGGCTGGAAGGTGGACAGCACAGCGATACCGCTGCGCGCCGAGGCTTCCGCTTCGTCAAGGCGCGCCCACGCCCACAGCAATTGCGCGCGGATACGTACCAGAAACTCATGCATCGGCAGTTGTTCCAGATGTTGCTCTTTGATCAACTGGAAGGCTCTCTCCTGCGTTTCCCATGCGGCCTGCAGGAATCCCTGGGCGAACTGAATTTCGCTTTGTTGAATTAAGCTCCACAGCGCGTAATGCCAGACGTCATGATGGCGCGCCATTTGTTCGGTTTGCTGCATCAGCGATAAAGACTGGCTGAGATCGCCTTTACAGTGCAGCACTTCGCCGTGAACGGAGGTCGCGACAATGCGGCTATAAAACCAGGCGAGAGGAAGCTCATCCAGCGCCAGTTTCGCCAGCCGCTCTGCCTCTTCCGGATTGCCATCGTTGATGGCGACCTGAGCGCGCAGCGCGTTAAATTCAGCATGCAGCGTGCCGTCCATGACCCCTTTGATCTCTTGCTCGGCACGCGCCAGTAATGTATTCACTTCGCTGTAGCGGTGCTGGCTTTGCATCAGCCAGGCCTGCAACAATACCAGCCGCGGATTTTCCAGCAGGCTTTCCCACGGCAACGCTTTTAATGACTCCTCCAGCAGCGCCAGTTCGCTATGATTAAACAGCCCCCACGCATGATTAAGCAGAATATCGCGCAGCATTTGCGCATCGCCCGCCGCCAGCGCATGATGAATGGCTTCGCTGGGAAAGCCTTGTTCCATCCAGCTTTCCGCGGCTGCGCGGTGGATCTCCGGCAGTTCCGCCGCCAGTTCCCACTGGCAACGCTGGCGCAGAAAGCTACCAAACAACGGGTGATAGCTGAACCATTCCCCCGTGTCGTCCATGCGTTGCAGGAATAGCCCCTGACGCTCAATCTCCTCCAGCCGCATCTGGCCGTTTTCTTCGCCGGTCACGCGTACGATCAGCGCATCATTCATTGAGCGTAAGATAGCGCTCTTAAGTAAAAAATGTCGGGTGCTGACATCCACGTTATCCAGTACTTCGTCTACCAGATAATCGGACAGATGGCTGGCATTAATACCAGCAAGTCGCCGGGCGGACTGGTGCGCCGAGTGATTATTTTGGCGGGCGGAAAGGGCGATCAACTGTAGCGCAGTGGCCCAACCGGCAACATCGTCGCACATTCGGCTGCTCTCAGCGGCTTCAATCGGCGATGAAAGACGACGGTCAAAAAATTGCTTTGCTTCCTGATGGTTAAAAGCCAACTGCTGGCTACCGATTTCCAGCAACTGATCGCGCACGCGCAGGTTAGCGATGCCCAGTTGCGGCAAATTACGCGATAGCACCACCAGAGTGAAATTTTCCGGCTGATGACGTAAGAAAAAGCGCATCGCATCGTGAATCACCGGATTGGTAATCAAATGGTAGTCGTCAATCACCAGATAAAGCGGGCGATGCCACTGCGCCAGTTCAATAAAGAGCTGCGCGAAGAGGGAAGTCAGACTGGCGTACTGACGTTTTTGCGCCATCGCTTCGCTGGTAGTGCAGTGTCCGCCGGTGGCCTGCTGGATAGCGGCGATTAAGTAACTGGCGAATCGCTCTTGCTGGTTATCGCCTTCGTCGAGAGAGTACCAGCCTAATTCATTTTTGCCCGCCGCCCACTGTGAGACAAGCGTGGTTTTCCCATAGCCAGCAGGACTGGTTACCAGGGCGAGCCTGAAATTGTTCGCGCCGGAAAGTTTAGCCAACAGCCGCTCACGAACCACGGTATGGTCGAGACGAACCGGACGACTTAATTTAGACGGAATCAACATAGCAATCACTTCACTGTGAGGAATGGGGGAACTGCGATTTTTTTTGCGCTTCGTAATTAATAAATACAAGGTCGACCAGAAAGCATTTTAATGCAAGCTAAGCAGACTTTTTATGTGTCTGAATTTGCACTCTGTCACAATTCTAAATAACGGTATTAAAAAAGTATTTGGTGCAGTTGAAACGGGCGTCAGAACTGGGCTGAGGTCATATTGCTGCTGTTGTAAATAATGTCCTGGTCATGATCCGGATTTAACACAATGGCAATACCAGGCATTTAATTAATTATGTTAAGTCGGTGAATCTCCCGCCGCTGAATATTTCAAGTAAGAAACTATTTCGGCGTTCATATAATCTTTCGAA
The DNA here is from genome assembly GCF_057751355.1 of Salmonella sp. FC25216. Classification (NCBI taxonomy): domain Bacteria; kingdom Pseudomonadati; phylum Pseudomonadota; class Gammaproteobacteria; order Enterobacterales; family Enterobacteriaceae; genus Salmonella; species Salmonella sp. FC25216. The sequence continues at coordinate 320,903 of NZ_JBDGON010000004.1, forward strand.
AATACCCCTCCGTGATTTATTGTTATTTCTGTTTATTCATTTGATTATGCGTAACACTGGACACCGCTGGCAGGAGTCGGCGCGTTTATGCAGGGTTAAGTGGCGGCGATCACACTTTTATGCTCATCCCCGCTCCTCCTCCCTCCCTAATCCGTGCCGGGAGGAGGAAGGTCAACATCGAGCCTGGCAAACTAGCGACAACGTTGTTTTATTACCCGAGGACGGATTTCCTATGTCACAGCCAACCTTCAATAAAGATCAATTCCAGGCCGCCCTGACGCGTCAGTGGCAGCGTTTCGGTTTACTGTCGGCGTCCGACATGACGTCTCGTCAGTGGTGGCAGGCCGTTAGCGGCGCGCTGGCAGAATTACTGAGCGCGCAGCCGGTAGCGCAGCCGACGAAAGGCCAGCGTCATGTGAACTACATTTCGATGGAATTTTTGATTGGCCGCCTGACGGGAAATAACCTGTTAAATCTGGGGTGGTACCAGGACGTTAGCGATGTGCTGAAAGCGCATGACGTCAACCTGACCGATCTGCTGGAAGAGGAAGTCGATCCGGCGCTCGGCAACGGTGGTCTGGGACGTCTGGCCGCCTGCTTCCTCGATTCGATGGCGACCGTCGGGCAGTCCGCCACGGGCTATGGTCTGAACTACCAGTATGGGCTGTTCCGTCAGTCATTTGTTGAAGGCAAGCAGATGGAAGCGCCGGATGACTGGCATCGCGGCAGCTATCCGTGGTTCCGCCACAACGAGGCGCTGGACGTTCAGGTTGGGATCGGCGGTAAAGTCACCAAAGAAGGGCGCTGGGAGCCCGGCTTTGTGATTACAGGCCAGGCCTGGGATCTGCCGGTGTTGGGCTATCGTAACGGCGTCGCGCAACCGCTGCGTTTGTGGCAGGCGACCCATGCGCATCCGTTTGATCTGACCAAATTCAACGACGGCGCTTTCCTGCGTGCGGAACAGCAGGGTATCGATGCGGAAAAACTGACGAAGGTGCTTTATCCCAACGATAACCACACGGCGGGTAAAAAACTGCGTCTGATGCAGCAATACTTCCAGTGTGCCTGCTCGGTAGCGGATATTCTGCGTCGCCATCATCTGGCCGGACGCAAACTGCATGAGCTGGCGGATTATGAAGTCATTCAGCTAAATGATACCCACCCGACTATTGCCATCCCTGAACTGCTGCGCGTATTGCTGGATGAACACCAGATAAGCTGGGACGATGCCTGGGCGATTACCCGCAACACTTTCGCCTACACCAACCATACCCTGATGCCGGAAGCGCTGGAGTGCTGGGACGAGAGATTAATCAAAACTCTGTTGCCGCGTCATATGCAGATTATCAAGCAGATTAATGACCGCTTTAAGACGCTGGTCGATAACACCTGGCCGGGCGATAAGCAGGTATGGGCAAAACTGGCGGTGGTGCATGACCGCCAGGTACGCATGGCCAATATGTGCGTGGTCAGCGGCTTTGCGGTCAACGGTGTGGCGGCGCTGCACTCCGATCTGGTCGTGAAAGATCTGTTCCCGGAATATCACCAGCTTTGGCCGAACAAATTCCACAATGTCACCAACGGCATTACGCCGCGTCGCTGGATCAAGCAGTGCAATCCGCAGCTTGCGGCGTTGCTGGATAAAACGCTGAAAAAAGAGTGGGCTAACGATCTCGACCAGTTGATCAACCTCGAAAAATACGCTGACGACGCCACATTCCGTCAGCAGTATCGCGACATCAAACGGGCGAACAAAGAACGGCTGGTGAAATTTATCCAGGCCCGTACCGGGATTGAGATTTCGAGCCATGCGATTTTTGATATTCAGATCAAACGCCTGCACGAGTACAAGCGTCAGCATCTGAATCTGTTGCATATTCTGGCGCTGTACAAAGAGATCCGCGAAAATCCACAGGCTGACCGCGTACCGCGCGTATTCCTGTTTGGCGCGAAGGCGGCGCCGGGCTATTACCTGGCGAAGAACATCATTTTTGCTATCAATAAGGTCGCGGAAGCCATTAATAACGACCCGGCGGTGGGCGATAAGCTGAAGGTCGTTTTCCTGCCGGATTACTGCGTCTCGGCGGCGGAAATGCTCATTCCCGCGGCGGATATTTCCGAGCAAATTTCTACTGCCGGGAAAGAAGCGTCCGGCACCGGTAACATGAAGCTGGCGCTGAACGGGGCGTTGACAGTGGGAACGCTGGACGGCGCTAACGTTGAAATCGCTGAGAAGGTGGGCGAAGAGAATATCTTTATTTTTGGCCATACTGTGGAAGAGGTGAAGGCGCTCAAAGCTAAAGGCTACGACCCGGTGAAATGGCGTAAAAAAGACAAAGTGCTGGATGCGGTGCTAAAAGAGCTGGAAAGCGGTCAATACAGCGATGGCGATAAACATGCCTTTGACCAGATGCTGCATAGCCTCGGCAAACAGGGGGGCGATCCGTACCTGGTCATGGCGGACTTCGCCGCTTATGTCGAGGCGCAAAAGCTGGTGGATGCGCTGTATCGCGACCAGGAAGCGTGGACGCGCGCCGCGATCCTCAATACCGCGCGCTGCGGTATGTTCAGTTCCGATCGCTCTATTCGCGATTATCAGGCCCGTATCTGGCAGGCAAAACGCTAAGGGAGCGCGATGGAAAATAAACGTCTCGATAGTGCCGCGCTGGTGGCGGGGATCAGCCCCAGTTACATCAATGCTCATGGCAAACCGCAGTCTATTGGCGCTGAAACCAAGAGACGTTTGCTGGCGGCGATGCACGGTACGACCACCGGACCACAGGCGATCGTGCCGAATGTGAAGGTTTATACTGCGGGTAAAAAAATGGCGTTACCGGTACAGGGGCGCGGTGAGTTTGCCTGGCTGCTGACCACTGAAGAGGGCGTGCATTACAAAGGGCGCGTGACGGGCGGTAAAAAACTTAACCTTCCGGCTACGTTGCCGGAGGGTTACCACACCCTGACGTTGACCCAGGATGAACAGCGAACGCACTGTCGTATTATCGTTGCCCCGCCGCGATGCTATGAACCGCAGGCGCTGCTGGAAGGGAAAAAACTGTGGGGGGCCTGCGTCCAGCTTTATACCCTTCGTTCAGAAAAAAACTGGGGTATTGGCGATTTCGGCGATTTGAAGTCGATGCTGGCCGACGTTGCGAAACGCGGCGGCGCGTTTATCGGCCTGAACCCGATCCACGCGCTTTATCCGGCGAATCCGGAGAGCGCCAGTCCCTACAGCCCCTCGTCCCGTCGCTGGCTGAACGTGATATATATTGATGTTAACGCTGTCGAAGATTTCCGCCTGAGCGAAGAGGCGCAGGCGTGGTGGCAAATGCCCGCCACACAGCAAAGACTGCGACAGGCGCGAGATGCGCAATGGGTGGATTACGTTACCGTTACCGCGCTGAAAATCACGGCGCTGCGGATAGCGTGGACGAGGTTTGCCGCTCGCGACGATGCGCAAATGGCGGAGTTTCGTCACTTTATCGCCCGCGAAGGCGAGAGCCTTTACTGGCAGGCGGCATTCGACGCGCTGCATGCGTATCAGGTGAAAGAGGATGAGCAGCGCTGGGGCTGGCCAGCCTGGCCGGAGGCGTACCAGTCGGTAGAGTCTCCCGCTGTGAAAAAATTCTGTGAAGCGCACCGCGAAGAGGTGGAGTTTTACCTCTGGCTTCAGTGGCTGGCCTGGCGCCAATTCGCCGCCTGCTGGGATACCTGTCAGAGTTTTAAGTTGCCGATTGGTCTGTACCGCGATCTGGCGGTTGGCGTGGCGGAAGGCGGCGCGGAAACCTGGTGCGACCGGGAGCTGTATTGCCTGAAAGCATCCGTCGGTGCGCCGCCGGATATCCTCGGCCCGCTCGGTCAGAACTGGGGGCTGCCGCCAATGGACCCGCATATCATTGTCGCCCGGGCGTATGAACCCTTTATCGACCTGCTGCGCGCCAATATGCAAAACTGCGGCGCGTTGCGCATTGACCATGTTATGTCGTTGCTGCGTCTGTGGTGGATACCGTATGGCGAAACAGCGGATCGCGGGGCATATGTTCAGTATCCGGTTGACGATCTGTTAGCTATTCTGGCGCTGGAGAGCCAACGTCATCGCTGTATGGTGATAGGCGAAGATCTGGGGACGGTGCCAGTTGAGATTGTCGGCAAGCTGCGCGATAGCGGGGTCTATTCTTATAAAGTGCTGTGGTTTGAAAATGACCTTGAGAAAAACTTCCGCGCGCCAGGCGCGTATCCGCAACAATCGATGGCTGTCGCCTCGACGCACGATCTCCCCACGCTGCGCGGCTATTGGGAATGCGGTGACCTGACGTTGGGTAAAGCTCTGGGGCTTTATCCGGATGAAGTGATTCTGCGCGGGCTGTATGAGGATCGCGAGCGGGCGAAACAGGGGCTATTGGACGCGCTGCATAAATATGGCTGTCTGCCAAAACGCGCCGGGCATAAGGCATCGTTAATGTCGATGACGCCGATACTAAATCGCGGACTTCAGCGCTATATCGCCGACAGTAACAGCGGTCTGTTGGGGCTTCAGCCGGAGGACTGGCTGGATATGGCCGATCCGGTTAACGTGCCGGGCACCAGCTATCAGTATAAAAACTGGCGGCGAAAATTGTCCGCGTCTCTTGAGGCCATGTTTGCCGATGAGGGAGTGAACAAGCTGATTAAGGATTTGGACAGACGCCGAAAAGCGGCCGTGAAGAAGGCGTAACGTTATTTTGCCGGATGGCGGCGCGCAATGTGTCTTACCTGGCCTACGAGGATTTTTGTAGGCCGGGTAAGCGAAGCGCCACCCGGCAATATTTTATCAGACCACCATACCCAGTAGCAGACAGCCAATCAGGCCGCAGATGGAGATGATCGTTTCCAGCATCGACCAGGATTTAATGGTCTCGCCGATAGTCAAATTGAAATACTCTTTGAACAGCCAGAAGCCTGGATCGTTAACGTGAGAGAAAATCACGCTCCCGGAACCGACCGCGATAACCATCAGTTCAGGGCTAACGCCGGTAGTGGCGATCAGCGGTGCCACAATGCCACCTGCGGTAATCGCCGCGACAGTCGCGGAGCCCAGCGCGATACGCAGAACCGCCGCGATAGACCACGCCATAAACAGCGGAGAGACATTGGTTTCATGCATCATTGAAGCGATGTATTTATCCACGCCGCTATCGACCAGCACCTGCTTGAACGCGCCGCCGCCGCCAATGATCAGCAGCATCATGGCGATAATTTTGATGGAGGAGACCAGCGTATCGTTAATCTGATCCATCGAACGCCCGCGGTTCAGGCCAAAGGTGAACATCGCAATCAGTACGGCAATCAACGTAGCCATGACCGGGTCGCCCAGGAACTCGGCAACGGGCAGGAAAGCGTGGCCTTTTGGCAGAATCATCTCGGCAATCGCACGCATCGCCATCAGAATAACCGGAACCAGCGACGTCCAGACGCTGACGCCAAAGCCCGGCATCTCTTCTTCCGTAAAGGTTTTCGCGCTGTACAAGCCTTCCGGGATCGGCTTATCAATGCCTTTCAGAAAACGGGCGTAAACCGGGCCGGCAAGGATCACGGTCGGGATCGCCAGAATCGTACCAAACAGCAGCGTTTTACCCATATCAGCATGGAAAATCGTGGCAATCGCGGTTGGGCCCGGGTGCGGCGGCAGGAAGCCGTGTGTGACGGAGAGCGCCGCGGCCATCGGCACGCCGACGTACAGTAACGGAATATTCGCCGCCGCGGCAATGGTGAATACCAGCGGTAGCATCAGGACGAAGCCCACTTCATAGAACAGAGCGAAGCCGACGGTAAAGCCGGTTAACACCACGGCCCACTGGATATGCTTTTTACCAAATTTCGCGATCAGGGTAGTGGCGATACGTTGAGCGCCGCCGCAGTCGGCAAGCATTTTGCCCAGCATGGCGCCAAATCCCATAATCAGGGCCAGGCTGCCAAGTGTACCGCCGACACCGGCTTTGATGGAGCCGATGACTTTATCCAGCGGCATTCCCTGCATCAACCCGACAGCGAGCGCTACCAGGACAAGGGCGATAAATCCGTTCATTTTGAAGCGGATCATCAGAAGAAGTAACAAGATAACACCGATAGCAACGATGACTAATGGCATGATTTACCTGGCCTTTACTTTGTTATGGGTAACGTCATTGTTTCGACGACAAATTCCTGTTATCCCCGACGGGAACAGAGCCACAATAGCACCAATACTGATTAACGTTGAAACGAATGAGCGTAGTCAGATGTTATATGGATGTTAGGTGCCCATAAGAATGATACGGGTAACATAGGGGTGTTGAAAATGGCTCTGGCAGGCAAAATTTAAATTATGAGACACAGGTCATGTTATCGGGGGAGAAGAAAGACCATCGACCTGAGGTGTGGCTGATAGCGCCGGATGGCGGCGTAAACGCCTTATCCGGCCTACGGTAGCGCAGACGGCAGGCCCGATAGGCGCAAGCGCCATCGGGCATGGATGCGGGTAAAATATTAGTAGTATGAGTGCTCGCCGCGCTGGTGTTCGGTCAAATCGCGAACCCCTTTCAGTTCCGGAAATTCATTCAGCAACTGTTTCTCGATCCCTTCTTTCAGCGTGACGTCAACCATAGAGCAACCGTTGCAACCGCCGCCAAACTGCAGAATAGCATAGCCTTCATCGGTAATTTCCATCAGCGAGACGCGACCGCCGTGGCCCGCCAACTGAGGGTTAATCTGCGATTGCAGAGCATACTCCACGCGCTCCATCAGCGGCGCGTCATCGGCCACTTTGCGCATCTTCGCGTTTGGTGCTTTCAATGTGAGTTGAGAACCTAGCTGGTCGGTCACGAAATCAATTTCCGCATCTTCCAGATAGGGGGCGCTCAGCTCGTCGACATAAGCGGTCAGCAAATCGAATTTGAGCGCGGTGTCAGTGGCTTCCACGGCGTCGGGCGGACAATAAGAAACGCCGCACTCCGCGTTAGGGGTGCCGGGATTAATAACAAATACGCGGATTTGCGTCCCTTCCTCCTGATTTGCCAGCAGTTTGGCAAAGTGCGCTTGTGCAGCATCGGAAATACGGATCATAGTAATGGCCTAATAGTTGACTATTTTAGTTGGTTATAATACGCCCATCATCGAGGCTCTACAAGGTTCGACACAGGCACCATACCTGGACAGTCGCTGCGCCGTTGCGCAAAAGCAGTTGCGCGATTTCCGCGACGGTACTTCCGGTAGTGACGACATCATCCACAATAACCATATGGAGATCCCGTACCGGCAATTCAAGGCGAAACGCGTTTTTCAAATTGCGTTTACGTAACCTGGCGCTGAGATGATGTTGGACTGCGGTCGCCCGTACCCGCGTGATGGTCTGGCTGTTCCATGCACAGCCAAGCCAGCGCGCTAACGGTTGGCATAACAGATCGCTTTGGTTAAATCCCCGGTGCCAGTGTCGGCGCGGCCAGAGCGGAACGCTGACGATTCTGTCGGGAAGCTGCAAGCCAGTGCTGCGGCGCGCCATGAGAACCTCTTGCAACAGTAGACGCGCCAGAGCGGCGGCAATTTCGCTGCGGCGGGTAAATTTAAGCTGATGCACCAGTAAACTCAAAGGCGGCGTATAGTCGCTGACGCTCACCAGACGCTGCCAGGGCGGCGGTTTTTGCAGGCAGCGACCGCAGGGGAGCAAAGGATGCGCGGCAGGTAATCCGCATTGCGGGCACTGGCTGATACGCTGACGGACGGCGCGCGCGCATACGGAACAAATCCCCCAGTGACTTAACGCCAGCGGCATTCGGCATAGCCAGCATAATCCCGGTACTGTTAGCATAGGTGCATCCTTGTTAGGCAAAAGAGAACAGTAACTGATGAATGACATCTGGTGGCAGACCTACGGCGAGGGAAATTGTCATCTTGTGCTGCTGCACGGATGGGGATTGAATGCGGAGGTATGGCATTGCATTCGCGAGGAACTCGGCTCGCATTTTACGCTGCATCTGGTCGATTTGCCGGGCTATGGTCGTAGCACGGGGTTTGGCGCCATGACGCTTGAAGAGATGACGGCGCAGGTAGCGAAAAACGCGCCGGACCAGGCTATCTGGCTTGGCTGGAGTCTGGGTGGGCTGGTGGCGAGTCAGATGGCGCTCACACACCCTCAACGCGTTCAGGCGTTGGTGACTGTCGCCTCTTCGCCATGCTTTAGCGCGCGTGAGGGGTGGCCGGGAATAAAACCGGAAATCCTCGGCGGATTTCAGCAGCAGCTTAGCGACGATTTTCAGCGCACGGTGGAGCGTTTTCTGGCGCTGCAAACGTTAGGGACGGAGACGGCGCGTCAGGATGCCCGCACCTTAAAAAGCGTAGTGCTGGCGCAGCCTATGCCGGATGTAGACGTGCTCAATGGCGGACTGGAAATCTTAAAAACGGTCGATCTACGAGAAGCGCTTAAAAATGTGAACATGCCGTTTTTGCGTTTGTATGGTTATCTGGACGGTCTGGTGCCGCGTAAAATCGCGCCTTTGCTCGATACGTTATGGCCGTACAGTACATCGCAGATAATGGCGAAGGCGGCCCATGCGCCGTTTATCTCGCATCCGGCGGCGTTTTGCCAGGCGCTGATGACGCTAAAATCATCGCTGTAACCAGGGCGTTACCGGGCCCAGACCATTCTGCAAGATTAATGGCTTTCAGACGCCAGATCGGCAGGCGCCAGCCCGGTAACCCTAAGCACGGTATCGCGATCGAAACCATCGGTTAGCATGGAGCGGGCAATGCGCAATGCGGCGAGCCGTTGGCCTTCCTGTTTGCCTTGTTGTAGCCCTTTCTGTAACCCGTTACGATGCCCTTCCTGACGCAATCTTTCTGCGATAGTCATGATCTTCTCCTTATGCTGTGGGATACGCATAGCCACCTGGCGGATAAACGTATTGAAGCGCGCGGCGTCGCCAGTGTGCACCATGTAATTAAACAGACTTTGAAGCTGGGTGTCATTAGCGTATCCCTTAACCAGCAGGGCGACCAGCTGTTCGACAAGCCCCATCAGATCACGTTGGCGGATGTGTTTTTGTATGAGTTCCAGCAGCGCGACGCGGCGGTGCCGCATAATCTCGTCGTCCGGCACGACCGTAATATCGACCAGAGGAAAGGCGGTGGCGTATAGCTTACGCGCCATAACCGGGTCGGCAAATTCATCCAGCCAGCATAATGAGAACGGATACGGGCTTCGGTTTCCGTGGTAAAACAGCATTGGTACCACTAACGGCAACGTCTTATGCCCGGCCTCCAGGTGTCGTTGCATTGCAGCCATCGCGTAACGCATCAGCCGAAATGCCATATGCGCGTCCGGCGTACTCTGATGTTCAATAACCACGTAAATGTAACCTTCACCTTCACTTGTTTCCAGCGACCAAAGAATATCGGAATAATGGGGGCGTAAATCCTCTTCAATAAAGCTACCGGACTCCAGCCGTAACGTATTCAGATTACAGATTTGACGTAATGTCGACGGGAGATGGATTTCCAAAAAATCTCGTGCAGTATCGGGGTGGCATAAAAACTGTTTGAATACCGCGTCATGCGGCGTGGATGTTGTTGAGGTCGCCATATCGATCCGTCACCGGTGAAGTTCAATGACGTGACACTACGCGCTGACCGGGCTGATTGCAGTAGAGAATTAGTGCGCTTGCGAGGCGCATGGGGAGATAAATGCGGACGGCGGTAACGCTTTCATCTTTGTGGAAGGCATTACGCAAAATTGCCCGGCAGCGTGACGCGTACCGGGCAACATAACGCGGGATAAAGGCCGGATGAGAAGTGTTACGTCGCTATCCGGCGAAGGTTAACGCAAGGCCCACCATTCGCGCAGGCAGGCTTTACCTTCCGGACAACTTTTGCAGCTACCTGAAAGGCAGCCGTCCGGTTCTTCCGGGATACGTACCGCTTTACCCATGATCTCCAGTTGATTCAGCATGGCGTCGATCATTGGCTGCGGGGCGTGCAGCGTATGGCTGATCTGCGTTACCTCCATGCGACCCCGTAGCGCCAGTAGATCGCGAACCTGTATCAATGAAGCCATTTTTTACATCCCTTAGTGACAATTGCCCGCAGTGCCCGAACAACAGGAACTGACGTTTTTGCGGGTTGCCAGTAGTTCAATGTCCACACGGCTGCGGGCGCGGCGCAACAGGCTTAACACCACAACGTTAAAGACGATCACCGCCAGAATACAGATCAGGCTGTATGTAGGGTGTTGACTGAAGCTGGTAACCTGATAGAACAGCGTGGCGAGCGAATAGGCGATATTCAGTCCCCACAGGATTGAGAAGCTCATCCAGCCGCGGCTGGACTCGCGGGCGATAGCGCCCATCACCGAGATACACGGTACGTAAAGCAGGACGAAAATCAGGTAACTGTACGCCGCCGCGGCGCTGCCGAATTTTTGATCCATTACGCCCATCGCTCCGGTCGCCATTTCGCCGTCGCCTTTACTTGCTTCGATCGGGTTGGCCAGTACGCTCAGGCTAAAGGTGTCTTTCAGGCTTTGCCAGGTATCGTCAACCGCGCCCAGCAGTTCATCGCCGAGATGAAAGTCGGCAGGGTTAAACGCTTCGTCCTGAATATTTTCGGCGGTGTAGAGCGTGTTCAGCGTACCGACGACAACTTCTTTCGCCATGGCGCCCGTAAACAGACCCACGGTCGCCTGCCAGTTATCCTCATGGACGCCGATCGGTTTAAAGACTGGCGTGATCACCCGGCTTACAGAGGCGAGGGCTGAGTCATTAATGTTATCGACGATTTTGCCGCTCAGTGAGAAGCTGTTAAACGCGCTCAGGAAAATACTAACGATGATAATGACTTTACCGGCGCGCAGTACAAAACCTTTCAGGCGTTGCCAGGTCTGGATAATAAGGCTCTTGATATGCGGTACGTGGTAAACCGGCAGCTCCATCACAAACGGAGAGGCTTCGCCGCGCATAATGGTATGTTTCAGCATCAGGCCGGTTAATACCGCCATAACAATACCCAGCACGTACAACGAGAAGACCGCCAGCGCGCCGTTTTGCCCGAAGAAGGCGGCGGCAAAGACGGCGAAAATCGCCAGACGCGCGCCGCAGGACATAAACGGCGCCATCATGATGGTCATCAGGCGTTCGCGCGGAGCGTCAAGCGTGCGGGCGCCCATAACGGAAGGTACATTACAGCCGAAGCCGACAATCAGCGGCACGAAGGATTTACCCGGCAGCCCCAGCGCCTGCATCAGGCGATCCATGACGAAGGCCGCGCGCGCCATATAGCCGGAGTCTTCAAGGAAGGAGAGAAACAGGTACATCATCCCGATCTGCGGTACCAGCGGCAGGACGGTATTGATCCCGCCGCCAAGACCTTGCGCCAGGAAGATGGTTAACCAATCCGGGAAGTGCAGAGTGTAGCCAATCCACTGAATGCCATGAATAAAGATAGCGACGGAACCGGCATCAAACAGGGGTTGCAACGCGCCGCCGATGTTAATGGCGAGCAAGAACATCAGGTACATCACGAACAGAAAAATCGGTAAGCCGAGGAAACGGTTCAGGATAATTTTATCAACTGCGGTGGTGAAACGGCTGGGTTCGGCTGTCAGGGTATTGCTTACCACGTCGCAAATAGCGGCGATACACTGGTAACGGGCGTCGGCGATATGCAGCGCCGGGTCGTCCATTTCGTCCTTCAGACGGGCAAGGGAGGTGTCCAGGTTTTGCGCCGCTTCGCCTGCGTAAGCCTGGCTGTAGATATCGCCCTCCAGCATTTGCAGACCCAGCCAGCGGCGCTGTTGTAAAGGCATCTCCTGGGCCATCGCGTCGGCCAGGAAACCCGCCTCGCGCAGCAGCGGCTGGGCATAATGCACCAGTTCGACATTGTCGTTAGCGTTGTGACGGTCAATGGCCAGTTTCAGCGCCTCGATACCGCGACCGCGAGTCGATACCAGCGGTACGACAGGGCAACCCAGACGCGTGGACAGAGCGTCGACATCAATACGAACCTGCTGTTTTTCGGCAATATCCAGCATGTTGAGCGCGACAATACAGGGGATACCCAGCTCCAGCAGTTGCAGCGTCAAATAGAGGTTACGCTCCAGATTGGAGGCGTCCACAACGTTTATCAACAGGTCGGCATCGCCGCTCAGGATGTAGTGGCAGGCGATCTGTTCGTCGAGAGAGGTTTGCGACGAGATGGTCGTCAGCGAATAGGTGCCGGGTAAATCTACCAGCGTGACCTGGTGGTCAGTTGTCGAAAACTGACCCTCTTTACGCTCGACGGTGACGCCCGCCCAGTTCCCTACGCGCTGACGCGCGCCGGTGAGTTGGTTAAATAAGGTGGTCTTGCCGGAATTAGGATTACCAATTAAACCAATGGTTAATTTTTTCATTTTTATAGACTCACTGTATTAACAGGAAACCGCTTCCACTTCTATTAACGCCAAATCCTTTTTACGTAATACCAGACTCACGCGTCGTGTTTCGATATGGATCGGATCGCCTAAGGGCGCGACGCGGACGACATTAAATGAAGAGCCGGGCAACATGCCGAGCGAAAGCAGTTTTTGACGATACGCCGGGCTGATTTCACGCGCAAAGCCGGTGATTTTCCACGCAGTGTCAGGAGTGAATTGCATACGACCTACTTGTTTCTTGCTAACTGGATGTATACCTCATGCGGCGCTCAGGGGGGCGGCAGGAGACCCGATATTTAGCCAACGAAGGAAAGAGTAAATAATCAACAACACAATGATAATGAGAATGGTTTCTATCTTCAACGGTTAAAATGTGACGGAATGTACAAATAAGCGATAATTTGCGCCAATGTTGATATGGCTCAACATTTATTTGTCTTTTTGCAAATCCCCCTGTTGTGCAAATATCCACTATTTTTAATGTTTAATTAAGGTTTCATCTGTTAATAGAGTGATAATTAATAGTACGGATAGCAGAAGAGAATTAATTAACAGATTCTAATGGGTAAGATTTAATTGTTAATTAAAAAAGAAAGGGTTGGACGTATTGCAAAATCGCAGGCCGGATAAGAGATCATCCGGCCTGCGTATTACCCGATTAGCGTTTTTTCCCCAGTGCGGCTGCCAGCGCATCCATCATGGCGCTGTTACCGGCTGGCTGGGCGTCCCGACCGCGCGGTTTCACCGCTTTTGTTGCCGGGCGGTTTCCCTGAGCGCGATCGGCACCGCCGCTACGGCGAGCAGTGGTTTCGCCGGGCTGTTCGTCCAGACGCATCGTCAGCGCAATACGCTTACGTTGCAGATCCACTTCCAGCACTTTCACCTTCACGATGTCGCCGGCTTTCACCACGGTGTGTGGATCGTCGACGAATTTAGTCGACAGGGAAGAGATGTGAACCAGACCATCCTGATGGACGCCGATATCGACAAACGCGCCGAAGTTGGTGACGTTAGTGACCGCCCCTTCCAGAATCATACCCGGCAACAGGTCATTCATGGTTTCGACGCCATCGGCGAACTGCGCGGTTTTAAATTCAGGGCGCGGGTCACGGCCTGGTTTTTCCAGCTCTTTGATGATATCGCTCACGGTCGGCACGCCGAATTTATCGTCGGTAAAATCGGCGGCCTTGAGGTGACGCAATTCGTTGCTGTTGCCCATGAGATCTTTTAGCGCTTGCTGCGTCGCCGCCAGAATTCGTTCGACAACCGGATAGGCTTCCGGGTGGACGGTAGACGCATCCAGCGGGTTATCACCGTGGTTAATACGCAGGAAGCCCGCGCACTGCTCAAACGCTTTCGGCCCCAGACGGCTCACCTTCAACAGTTGCTGGCGATTCTGAAACTGACCGTTCTCATCGCGCCAGGCGACGATGTTCTGCGCCATCATACGCGTTAAGCCCGCGACGCGGGTCAGCAGCGGCACGGAGGCGGTATTCAAATCGACGCCGACGGCGTTTACGCAGTCTTCTACCACCGCATCCAGTTTACGGGCCAACTGGGTCTGGCTGACATCGTGCTGATATTGGCCGACGCCGATCGATTTCGGGTCGATTTTCACCAGTTCAGCCAGCGGGTCCTGTAGACGGCGGGCAATGGACACCGCGCCGCGCAGAGAAACATCCAGATCCGGAAACTCCTGCGCCGCCAGCTCAGAAGCGGAATAAACGGACGCCCCCGCTTCGCTGACGATCACTTTCTGCGCCGTCACGTTCGGGAATTGTTTCTGCACGTCGAGATAGAAGCGTTCGGTTTCGCGCGATGCCGTACCGTTGCCAATCGCTACCAGTTCGACGTGGTATTTTTCGCACAGCGCGGCGATAACGGTAGCCGCTTTGGCCGCCTGACCGGTATGCGGATAAATGGTATCCGTCGCCACCAGCTTGCCGGTGCCGTCAACGACAGCGACTTTTACGCCGGTACGCAAGCCAGGATCAAGGCCCATTGTGGCGCGCAGGCCAGCCGGTGCCGCCATCAGCAGGTCGTGCAGGTTACGGGCAAACACGTTAATCGCTTCGTCTTCCGCACGTTCGCGCACGGTGCCCATCAGTTCGGTTTCGAGGTGCATTAAGACCTTGATGCGCCATGTCCAGCTCACTACGCCCTTGCGCCAGCTATCCGCCGGGGCGTTATTCAGACGCAGGCCGAGATGGTCCATGATGATTTGTTCGCAGTAGCTCTCTTTTGGCGGCTCATCAAACTGTGGGTCGGCATTGAGCGAAAGTTGCAGAATGCCTTCGTTACGACCACGGAACATTGCTAACGCACGGTGAGACGGGACGTTGGCAATTGGCTCATGATGGTCGAAATAGTCGCGGAATTTTGCCCCTTCTTCCTCTTTGCCGCTCACGACGGTGGCAACCAGATGGGCGTTCTTCCACAGGTAATCACGCACTTTCGCCAGCAATGCGGCGTCTTCGGCAAAGCGCTCCATCAGAATGTAGCGTGCGCCATCGAGCGCGGCTTTCGTGTCCGCCACGCCTTTGTCGGCATCAATATACTTTGCCGCTTCCACATCAGGATCGTGGGACGGCTCGTTCCAGAGCAGATCGGCCAGCGGCTCAAGGCCGGCTTCAATGGCGATTTGTCCACGGGTGCGGCGTTTAGGTTTATAGGGCAGGTAGAGATCTTCGAGCTCGGTCTTACTTAACGTAGCGTTGATGGCGCCAGCCAGCTCATCGGTCAGTTTGCCTTGTTCGGAAATGGACTTGAGGATGGCCTGACGCCTGTCTTCCAGCTCACGCAGATAGCCCAGACGTGTTTCCAGGTTACGCAACTGCGTGTCATCCAGACCGCCGGTGATTTCTTTACGATAACGTGCGATAAACGGCACGGTGTTCCCTTCGTCAAGCAGGCGAACGGCAGCTTCAACCTGTCCGGCATGTGCCTGGATTTCACCCGCAATAATGCGGCAGAAAGAATCATTCATCATGGGTTAGCTTCGTCTTCAGGATAAAAATCAGGGGATAGTTATACGGATTGGCTGACAAAAATGCCAGCCATCAGCGGGGGCTTAGGATTCTTCTTGTCTTATTTGACGTATTCGATCGCATTGACGTACCAGTTTGCTTCGCCGACAGGGGTGTTGACCACCGCCAGATCGCCCACTTCTTTTTTCAGTAGTGCCCGCGCCATCGGCGAGTCGATAGAGATGTAATCCTTACGTCCAAAAATTTCATCGTAACCGACAATGCGGAACTTCAGCGTATCGCCGTCGTCATTTTCGATTTCCACCCAGGCGCCGAAGAAGACTTTGCCCTCCTGCTGCGGGGAATAATCCACGATTTTGAGATTTTCCATGCATTTGGTCAGATATCTGACACGTCTGTCGATCTCACGCAGGCGCTTTTTATTATACTGATAGTCGGCATTCTCGCTGCGGTCGCCCAGACTCGCAGCCCAGGTCACTTTTTTGGTGACCTCCGGGCGCTCTTCACGCCAGAGATAATTGAGCTCTTGTTTGAGTGTTTCGTACCCTTCGCGGGTGATCAGGGGCGTTTTCATCTCGTTGATTTACCTTTGCTGTCGATATTGCGCACACGGGGTATAACGTGATCGTCCCGACAGAATAAATAATGGGTTTGCTGATTAATTGTATATTTAAGCTGCTGTTAAATATGCTTTGTAACAATTTAGCCTGAAATTCATACCAGAATTCGCTGGTGACTCACGTGAGCTTTTTTAAGAATACACACTTACATTTGTTGCGAACCTTTGGGAGTACAGACAATGCAAGAGAATTATAAGATTCTGGTGGTTGATGACGATATGCGTCTGCGGGCGCTACTGGAACGTTATCTGACCGAGCAGGGCTTCCAGGTTCGAAGCGTCGCTAACGCCGAGCAGATGGATCGTCTGCTGACCCGTGAATCTTTCCATCTCATGGTACTGGATTTAATGCTGCCAGGTGAAGATGGTCTGTCGATTTGTCGTCGCCTGCGTAGTCAAAGTAATCCAATGCCGATCATTATGGTCACGGCGAAGGGTGAAGAGGTTGACCGTATCGTCGGGCTGGAAATCGGTGCCGATGACTACATTCCTAAACCGTTTAACCCGCGCGAGCTGTTGGCGCGTATCCGCGCCGTGCTGCGTCGTCAGGCAAACGAACTGCCCGGCGCGCCGTCGCAGGAAGAGGCCGTTATCGCGTTCGGTAAGTTTAAACTGAACCTCGGTACGCGCGAGATGTTCCGTGAAGATGAACCGATGCCGCTGACCAGCGGGGAGTTTGCGGTACTGAAAGCGTTAGTCAGCCATCCGCGCGAGCCGCTCTCTCGCGATAAGCTGATGAATCTGGCCCGTGGCCGCGAGTATTCCGCGATGGAACGTTCCATCGATGTCCAGATCTCCCGTCTGCGCCGCATGGTGGAAGAAGATCCGGCGCATCCGCGTTATATTCAGACCGTATGGGGCCTGGGCTACGTCTTCGTACCGGACGGCTCTAAAGCATGAGGCGAATGCGCTTCTCGCCGCGAAGTTCATTTGCCCGCACGCTGTTGCTCATCGTCACCTTGCTGTTCGTCAGCCTGGTGACGACCTACCTGGTGGTGCTGAACTTCGCGATTTTGCCGAGCCTCCAGCAGTTTAATAAGGTTCTGGCTTACGAGGTCCGCATGCTGATGACCGATAAGCTGCAACTGGAGGACGGTACGCAGTTAGTCGTGCCTCCTGCGTTTCGCCGGGAAATCTATCGCGAACTGGGGATCTCTCTCTACACCAACGAAGCTGCCGAAGAGGCCGGGCTGCGTTGGGCGCAACACTACGAATTCTTAAGCCATCAGATGGCGCAGCAGCTTGGCGGCCCGACGGAAGTGCGCGTTGAGGTCAACAAAAGCTCGCCCGTCGTGTGGCTGAAAACCTGGCTGTCGCCCAATATCTGGGTGCGCGTGCCGCTGACCGAGATTCATCAGGGCGATTTTTCTCCGCTGTTCCGTTACACGCTGGCGATCATGCTATTGGCAATAGGCGGCGCGTGGCTGTTTATTCGCATACAGAACCGACCGTTAGTGGATCTTGAACATGCCGCCTTGCAGGTAGGAAAGGGAATTATTCCGCCGCCGCTGCGTGAATATGGCGCCTCTGAGGTGCGCTCTGTGACCCGTGCGTTTAACCATATGGCAGCCGGTGTGAAACAATTGGCCGATGACCGTACGCTATTGATGGCGGGCGTCAGCCACGACTTGCGCACGCCGCTGACCCGCATTCGTCTGGCGACGGAGATGATGGGCGAGGAAGATGGTTATCTCGCGGAGTCGATCAATAAAGACATCGAAGAGTGTAACGCCATTATCGAACAGTTTATTGACTATCTGCGTACCGGTCAGGAAATGCCGATGGAGATGGCGGATCTCAATTCCGTACTGGGTGAGGTGATTGCGGCGGAAAGCGGCTATGAGCGTGAGATTAACACTGCGCTTCAGGCAGGCAGCATTCAGGTGAAAATGCACCCGCTCTCTATTAAGCGCGCGGTGGCGAATATGGTGGTCAATGCTGCCCGTTATGGCAACGGCTGGATTAAGGTCAGCAGCGGCACTGAGTCGCATCGCGCCTGGTTCCAGGTAGAAGATGACGGGCCGGGCATTAAGCCGGAGCAGCGTAAACATCTGTTCCAGCCTTTTGTGCGCGGCGACAGCGCCCGTAGCACCAGCGGAACAGGGCTGGGTCTGGCGATTGTGCAGCGCATTATCGATAACCATAACGGGATGCTGGAGATTGGCACCAGCGAGCGTGGTGGATTGTCGATTCGCGCCTGGCTGCCGGTGCCTGTGGCTCGCGTCCAGGGGACCACAAAAGAGGCATAAGAAAGGGAGGTATTAACCTCCCTTTCTTCTCAACGCTGGAATGGCGCTACACTTATCCGACCTGGTATTTCACACATTGTAGGCCGGATAAGGCAAAGCCGTCATCCGGCATATTCCTTACAGCTTCGGTCCGGCGCTAACCAGTGCTTCGCCTGCCGGGGTATCCGTGTACTTCTCGAAGTTCTCAATGAACAGTTTCGCCAGCGCGGTGGCTTTTTCCTGCCATTGTTCCGGCGACGCGTAGGTGTTACGCGGGTCGAGAATGCGGGTATCCACGCCCGGCAGTTCAGTCGGGATCGCCAGATCGAACAGCGGCAGACGGAAAGTTTCCGCGTTATCAAGAGAACCGTTCAGAATGGCGTCGATAATCGCGCGCGTATCTTTAATGGAGATACGTTTGCCGGTACCGTTCCAGCCAGTGTTAACCAGATAAGCCTGCGCGCCCGCCGCCTGCATACGTTTCACCAGCACCTCAGCGTACTGCGTCGGGTGCAACGTCAGGAACGCGGCGCCGAAGCAGGCGGAGAAGGTGGGGGTCGGTTCGGTAACGCCGCGTTCGGTGCCGGCCAGTTTAGCGGTGAAACCCGACAGGAAGTGGTACTGCGTCTGGTTAGCGGTTAAACGGGAAACCGGCGGCAACACGCCGAAGGCATCCGCAGTCAGGAAGATAACCTTAGTGGCGTGACCTGCTTTGGATACGGGCTTAACGATGTTATCGATGTGATAGATCGGGTAAGAGACGCGGGTGTTTTCGGTTTTGGAACCATCGTCGAAATCAACGGTGCCGTCCTCGCGCACGGTGACGTTTTCCAGCAGCGCATCACGGCGAATCGCGTGATAAATTTCTGGCTCCGCTTCTTTCGACAGCTTGATGGTTTTGGCGTAGCAGCCGCCTTCAAAGTTGAATACGCCGTCGTCATCCCAACCGTGCTCATCATCGCCAATCAGACGACGTTTCGGGTCGGTGGATAGTGTGGTTTTTCCGGTGCCGGAAAGGCCGAAGAAGACCGCGACATCGCCTTTTTCACCCACGTTGGCAGAACAGTGCATTGATGCGATACCTTTCAGCGGCAGCAGGTAGTTCATTACCGAGAACATCCCTTTTTTCATTTCGCCGCCGTACCAGGTGCCGCCAATGAGCTGAATACGTTCAGTCAGGTTGAACGCCACGAAGTTTTCCGAGTTCAGCCCTTGCTCTTTCCATTGCGGGTTGGTGCACTTCGCGCCGTTCATGACGATAAAGT
The DNA here is from genome assembly GCF_057751355.1 of Salmonella sp. FC25216. Taxonomy (NCBI): domain Bacteria; kingdom Pseudomonadati; phylum Pseudomonadota; class Gammaproteobacteria; order Enterobacterales; family Enterobacteriaceae; genus Salmonella; species Salmonella sp. FC25216. Next base: position 340,420 of record NZ_JBDGON010000004.1, read on the forward strand.
CAGGCTTGAAATCCACCAACTCTTCGTCCGTTGGGCGAATAAACATATTTTTAACGAAATGGGCCTGCCAGGCGACTTCCGTAATAAAGCGTACGGAAAGACGCGTATCAGCATTTGCGCCGCAGAATGCATCAACAATGAATAAGCGTTTACCGGAAAGTTGATGCGTCACCAGATCTTTCAGATGTTGCCAGGTTTCCTGGGAAAGCGGCTTATTATCGTTTTTACCTTTACCCTTATCGGACCACCAGAGCGTATCACGCGTGGTGTCGTCGCGAACAATATACTTATCCTTAGGCGAACGACCGGTAAAAATACCGGTATCAACGGCAACGGCGCCCAGGTTAGTTAATACGCCACGCTCATAGCCTTCCAGACCAGGATTAAGTTCTTCCTGATAGAGGGTGTCGTAGCTGGGATTGTAAACGATATCCTGGACGTCATTGATACCATAAGCCTTGAGATCTTGCGGGGTTAAATTGTTAACGCGCATATCACTGCTCCTTAGCCAATATGTATTACCGGAAATAATAAGGTTTTTTGAAGTTGGTTAACCGCGACAAGGCTCATAGATTTACGTATCTGGACAAAATCACGATTGACGAAAAACACTGTGTCTCCTGTCACGCAGAGGCGGTTATTATGGCAGGAAACCTACTTTTGTTGTGGAAAATGTTCTGAAAACGTTAAAAGGAAGTGTTTTTGACCGACATAATGTGATGGTAATCGCATTCATGTAAGAAAGTGACGTAACACCAACATTAACAATATCGATTCACCTCTCTGCGTTTTTTTCTGAATTATGCATGACGACGCCTGGCGGTGAAGAGATGATGCAATAATGCGACTTTCTCATCATTCTGGATAACGACATGGAAAGTGTAGCGCTTTCACGTACTACTCGCTGGGGTATGATGCTCACCGGTTTGCTACAGGGAGTATTGTGCTACCTGCTGATGGCCTGGCTGGTACCGTATAATAGCGACTGGCTGTTCTATGGTATGCCCGCAACGATAGCGTTGTCGTCAATGCTATTGCTTACCGTGGTCTCTTTTAAACAGGGGGCGCTGTGGGGCTGGCTGGCACTAATCTTTGTGGTAGTGCTGGCAATGAGCGGCTGGCTGAAATGGCAGGTTGAGGCAGTGGATAAATGGCGCCAGGCCGATCTCCTCTGGCAGTATGGCCTCCGGCTTGTGTTGATGGCGATGCTGGTATTACCCTGGATGCAATATCAGTTGCATTCGCAAACCGGTTCGGTGCGTTATCCCCAGTTTTATATGCGGTTATGGCATAACGTACTGACATTGCTTATTGTCCTGGTCGCTAACGGACTGTTCTGGCTGGTTCTGCTGCTCTGGAGCGCGCTATTTAAACTGGTGGGCATCCACTTTTTCAGCACCCTTTTCTTTGAAACTGAAGGCTTTGCTTATGTGGCCATCGGCCTGATTACGGCGCTGGCGGTCATTCTCGCCCGCACGCAGTCGCGCCTTGTAGCGGCGGTACAAAAGCTGCTGACGCTGATCGCGATGGGTTTACTGCCGATAGTGTCGCTGCTGGCATTGCTGTTTATTGTGACGTTGCCCTTTACCGGACTGGAGGCGATTTCTGCGCGTGTTTCCGCTGCGGGGCTGTTATCCACGCTGATGCTGATGTTGCTGCTCCTTGTGGCGATCGTCAGTGAACCGCAAAAGCGCGTATTACCTTATCCGCGCGTACTACCCGGCATGATTAGCGCCTCGCTTTGCGTTGCCCCGATATATATGCTGCTAGCGGGCTGGGCGTTATGGGTACGCATTCAGCAATACGGCTGGACGCCGGATCGTCTGTATGGTGCGCTGACGGTGTTTGTATTGCTGGTATGGTCCTTCGGTTATCTGATCGGTCTGTTACGGCGCGGGCGCGATCCAGGTGAATGGCAAGGCAAGGTGATACTGAGCGTCTCTTTGCTGACGCTGGCGATATTGCTGTTGCTGGCCTCGCCTGTACTTGATGCCTGGCGTATTAGCGTCAACAGCCATATGGCGCGTTACCACAGCGGTAAAATTACTGCGGATCAGATCAGCCTGTATATGCTGGATCACAGCGGTAAAACTGGCCGTGAAGCGCTGAAATCGTTGCAGGATGACGGGATGTTTACGCAGGACAGAAAGCGCAAGCGGGAACTGATGACGCTTTTGCAGGAAAATAAGGTTTCCCCGACGGCGGACGATTTAGCGCGGGTGGTGATGATTGCGCCCGGTAGCCAGAAGCCGGATGCCGCATTTTGGGCGTTTGTCAAAGAGCAGAATTATTCGGCCGCTTCTTGCTTCGAACAGGATGCCTGCGTGCTGGTGAGCCAGGATCTTAACGGTGACGGTCAGCCTGAGCAGGTGCTGTATAACTTTATAGTTGCCGAGAGCCGGGTTTTTGGCTTAAAAGATCGGAAATGGACGCAAAGGGCGTTGGCCCAATTGCCGGACGGGTTTTCTAAGACGCAACTTTTGCGCGCGATTGCCGGGCATCGGTTAGACTCAGCTCCCAAAGCCTGGCGCGATATCATTATTGATGGTAAGCGGTTGGATGTGAATTACTACAACGAGTAAGCTTTTTGCCGGATGGCGGCATAAATGCCTTATCCGGCCTACGGAGCGGGATGCTGTAGGCCAGATAAGCGCAGCGCCATCAGGCAATGACGGTGCCGTATAAGATGCGATTAATGAACCTGTGGATCGGCAGGAGAGGCGTTGTTACGGATCTCCGCGATATCCATCGCATTGAACAGGTAATGATTGCCGCAGTAATCGCAGTGCATATCGATTTCGCCTTCTTCCGCCAGAATGCTGTCCACTTCTTCATCCGGCAATGTTTTCAGCGCGCCCGCGCAACGTTCGCGTGAACAGGTGCATTTGAATTCAACATCTTGCGGATCGTAGAGCGTGACCTCTTCTTCGTGATACAAACGCCACAGCACGTCATTTGCTGGTAGCGTCAGCAACTCTTCACTTTTAATGGTGTCCGTCAACATGGCCAGATGGTCGAAATCCTCCGCCTGCGCGTTCTGTGCCGGCATCACCTGGAGCAACATTCCACCTGCCGCTGGTTTACCGTCGACATCGCCGGTACGGATAAACAGGCGCGTCGGCAACTGCTCGGAGCGCAGGAAGTAATCCTCCAGGCACGCCGCCAGAGTATCGCCTTCCAGACCCACCACGCCCTGATAGCGTTCACCCTCTTCCGGGGTAATGGTGATCACCAGATAGCCGTTGCCAACCAGAGTTTTGAGATCCGCATTGTCAGGGATGTCGCCCTGAACGCGAGCCACGCCGCGCATCTGCTGCTGATTATTGCCATTGATCACCGCCAGGCTTAACGGCCCGTCGCCCTGGAGCTGTACCGTAATGTCACCGGCAAACTTCAGCGTCGCGGTGAGCAGGCTGGTGGCGACCAGCAGTTCGGCCAATACGGTTTTCACCGGCGGTGGGTAGTTATGATTGTCGAGGATCTGTTGCAAGGTTTCCGAAACGGTCACCAGCTCGCCGCGAACGGCAAAGTTTTCAAACAGATAACGATGTAATTGGTCATGTTGCGGCATAATCATCTCTCTTGCGGGTGACAGTTATTCGCTGTCGCCGTGTTTAAATCGTAACAGGTCGCGGCGCTCTTTCTTGTCCGGTCGCCTGTCCGGATGCGGCATGGTCAGGGCGTTAAGCTTGCGCGCCTGCGCCATTTTTTCGCGTTTTTCCACGCTCTCCGCCGTCTCTTCATACAGAGCGACGGCTTCGCTGGCCGGACGGCGCTGTTCGGTGATGGCTTTAACGATCACTGTCCGTTCGTCATTTCCCTGACGCAGGGTAAGGGTTGCGTTCAGCTCGACGATTTTGCTCGGCTTACTGCGTTGCCCGTTGTAATGCACCTTACCGCCTTCAATCATCTCGCGGGCCAGCGCGCGGGTTTTATAAAAACGCGCGGCCCACAGCCATTTATCCAGTCTGACCTCAACGGAGGACTTTTCTTTCATGGCGTCTCCTTCACATCAGCGAGGGGATCAGACGGCGGTAGTCGTTCAGGGACGGATGGCGCGTATATTGCTTTTCCGCCTGGCCGGAATCGGGATTCGTCACGCCAAGACAGTAGCGAATACCAAACCGGGCGGCGGCGTCGAGAATCGGTTCGCTGTCATCGATAAACAGAGTTTTCTCTGCGCTTATTCCCGTTTCCTCAGCGACAGCGCGCCATAACCGCTGATCCTCTTTGGGATAACCAAATGTGTGGGTGGAAAGTAGTAAATCAAGGTGTGAGGCCAGACCGGTATGCTCCAGCTTCACCGCCAGGTTATGTGGATGTGCATTGGTGAGCAGAATCCGACGTTTTCCGCTGGCTTTTAACGCATTCAGAAACGGCACGGTATCGTCGCGTAAAACGGCGCGCGGCCCTTGCGCCGTCGTCATGGCGCAAATATCCAGACCCAGGCGCTCGCTCCAGTAATCCAGACAGTACCAGTTTAGCGTATGCTGTACGGCATGATACTGCTGGCGAATATATTTCTGCGCGTCCTGCGGCGAAATACCCTGCTGCGCACCGTAGGTTTCCGGTACCAGCTTTTGCCAGAAATAGTTATCGAACGCGAGATCGAGCAGGGTGCCGTCCATATCCAGCAAAACGGTATCCACGTTTTGCCAGTCAATATCAATATGCATGGGGAACTCCAGGGTAACGCAATTTGCGCGACAGGGTAGCATACCCTGCCGCACGGCGGCGTTATCAGATGAGATTTTCCGGAGAGATGGTTAACCTGGGATTGAGGCAGCTTTCATAGTATTCCTGGATGTCCGCCATACGGGTACGGTGGCGTTGATAACGTCTGAACGCCTGAACGCCGTTATAGACCGCGCTCACTATCATTGCCAGCATCAGTAGCGTGGTGCCGAGGTAACGCCACCAGCCGGATTTATCGGGTATACGATGCAGGCCGATATGCTGTGTGCCATTGGCATCGGTATACACGCTGGTGACAATTCCCTCGGCGCTAAATGGCGTTTGCATTAGCGTTTGCGCCAGACGCTGGAAAGCGCTCCACTGTTCCTGCGCGGGATAGTCGTACAGCGACGTTGACGGCCAGGCCTGATCGACCAGTTCGCTGCCTTCATCGCTGACGATCAGGAATCCGCCGGGAGCGGGGCTATTCAGCGACTGGGCGGCGCGCGCGGTCTCGCGAGAAATAAACGGCGCCGTTGAGGTCGTGACCAGATTTTCCAGCGATTCTGCGCTTACGGGGCGTAGCAGCACGTTGACGCCGTCCAGTTTGCCGGCGTTCGCGCGTTTCACCAGCGCGTTCCAGTCCTTACTGTTACCGAGATTAACCAGCGCATTTTTCAGGCGCACGCACTCGTCTTCCGCCGCGCACAAATCAGCGGTTTTCAGAACAATATCGCCAAAGTCATCTAATAATACCATGCCCGATTTTTGTATCGCGGAGCGTAAAGATGCGCTTACGCGCGAGTCGTCTTCGGGTTTTGGATGGAGCTGACGATTTACCGCCTGGCTTAGCGCCATCGCTTTATTCACCAGGTCTGATTCCGGCAGCGGTAGCGCAGGCGCGTCATTCCAGATGATTTGCGAGCAATCGAACGGCATAAACGGTGAGTTAGACTGTCCGCTCCAGGTCGCGCCGGAATGAATATTACACATTCCTTTACCGCTCAGGTGCAGCGTATCGCCCACCCGCACGCCAGCCTCTTCAAGCTGTTTTACCGTTGTCGCTTCAATGGTTTGCGCGCCTTTCATCCATGATAGCGTGAACTTGATTGGCATATCCAGCGGGATCCAGAACAGCAGCATAAACAACACCAGCAGCGAACCGATAGCAATAACAGTGCTGCGTAACCAGTGCTGCAACGGGAAGTTTTTGACTTCATCATGCAGGGATAAAAACCGACCCTGGCGGGCGACATGACGATCAAGATAAATATCGATATCCGTTTGTTGCCCTAGATCCTGCGTAATGTAAGGTTGCCAGTGGGCAGGGTAAATAAGGTCGATGATGCCCAGGGAAATATTGTTAATCTGCTCCTGATTATTCTCCCCAAACAGTCCCCAGCGGCGGGGCGTTCCCCGCAAACAGTGAATTTCCCGCAGCGCGCTTTTCGACGGCGGCGCAAAAAGTCCCCAAAGTCCGGCTGCCAGCAGTAGGATCGCGCCGCCTATCATCCACGGTACAAAAACATCCGGCGTTATCAGACAGAAAAAGAATAAGAAAAAGGAGGTAACAATTAATAATGCTTCGCGCAAGCCGGCCGGGCGGCTGAGCGCATATTCTTCGTGGGTCTCCTGACGGATGTTCAACAGCTCGATCTGCTCGCTCTCTTCGCCGCGAATCGACGCCTGCGTAGAGGCCGTATTCTGTAGCGCGTAGCCGCGCGACTCCTGCATATACTCTTGCAGCGTATGGCCGTTTAAAGAGATCACCAGCGGCAGCGTATCCGTAAGGATTAGCTCAACGTTGTTTTCATCATTGATGTACTGTTCCCAGAAAGGTGGCAGATGGACTTCGACGGAGTCGAGGTAGTAGCGCCATTTATTGGGATCGTCAGTGGTAATGCCGTAGCGGGTGATGGAGTGGGTCAGTATCACGACACTGTTGCTTTCCGCGTTTAGCGTCAGCGAGATGGGCGCAGCGCTGGCGCCTGTCGGCCCCGGAACTTGCTGGATCTGGCTAAGGTTATCGAGATAGTTTTCTACCGCGCTGCGCTCTTCAGGCAACAGTTTACGCGTTTGCGCGTCCTGAAAGGCGCTGATCCACGGTAAACTCCCTCGTCTGGACTTTACCCGGAACCGCCATACTGCCAGTAGAGAGCAGGCCAGCAAAGCAGCTATAAAAATCAGAATGGTGCTCATGCTTTCCCCATCTTACTAAGTCTGTCAGGCGTGGTCAGTCGCACCCTGTCCAATAAACATTTTTCTGTGGTTGGCTATCGGCAAGCGTGGAGTTGAACTTGAGCATTGTAAAGCGCATCCCAGTGAAGGCAAATCATAGCAATACCACCAAAAACGAAATATCAGCAAATTCCTGGAGTTATTTCAACCTATTGACTTTTAATTTGAAATAATAATTAATTTTTATTACGTTACATAAATGTAAATAAACGGCAATTCGCATTGCCGAAACCGTGCTGTATATCGCACAATGACCACAGATTTCACTGCAAAGATTCTCACAATGAGCAAATCATTACAAAAACCCACCATTCTGAAAGTAGAAACCGTCGCACAATCCCGACTGTTTAACGTAGAAAGCGTGGATCTGGAGTTCAGCAACGGCGTGCGTCGCGTGTATGAACGTATGCGGCCATCAACCCGTGAGGCGGTAATGATTGTGCCGATCGTTGATGAGCATCTGATTCTTATTCGTGAGTATGCGGTGGGAACCGAGTCCTATGAACTGGGCTTCTCGAAAGGATTAATAGACCCGGGCGAGACCGTTTTTGAAGCGGCGAACAGGGAGCTCAAAGAAGAGGTTGGGTTTGGCGCGTATAACCTGACCTTCTTAAAAAAACTCAGCATGGCGCCCTCTTATTTTTCCAGCAAAATGAATATCGTGGTGGCGGAAGACCTCTATCCAGAGTCGCTGGAAGGCGACGAGCCTGAACCATTGCCGCAGGTACGCTGGCCGCTGGCGCATTTAATGGATCTGCTGGAAGACCCCGATTTTAACGAAGCCCGCAACGTCAGCGCGCTGTTTCTGGTACGCGAGTGGTTGAAAGCGCAGGGACGGATTGCCTGATGGCGCAGCGTTTATCAAGCCAACAAAAAGTTCGTCTCCCTGTTCGCCGCCATCCGGCAAACACAATAAAAAAGGCGCCGGAGCGCCTTTTTTGATCAGAACAGTTCGTGTGTTTCACCATTATCAATAATGGTGGTTCCTACCTCATGCACCGCCTGCTGTGTCGGCTGCGTGCCTTCGATGAAATACTCTTCACGGCTGTTACCGCCGTTCGCCAGTTGTCCGGTACTGCGGTCGATATTTACCGTGACGATGCCCGGCGGCGGCGTTAGCGGCTGTTCCGGCACGCCTTCCAGCACGGCTTTCATATAGGCGTCCCATGCAGGTTGCGCGCTCTTGGCGCCGCCCTCATAGCCGGATATTTGATCTTTGATCGCGCCGGAAGCAGTGGTGCGGCCTAAATCACGGCGGTGATCGTCAAAGCCGATCCATACGGATGTGACGACGCCAGGACCATAGCCGGAGAACCATGCGTCTTTCGAGCTGTTGGTCGTACCGGTTTTGCCGCCGATATCGCGACGTTTAAGGTCGCGCGCCGCACGCCAGCCGGTACCCATCCAGCCGGGTTCGCCGAAGATATTGGTGTTCAGCGCGCTTTTGATCAGAAACGCCAGCGGCGTATTGATCACATGCGGCGCGTATTCCTGCGTACCGTTTTGCGCGACCAGCGCCTGGTTTGCCTGTTCCAGCTTAGGCATCGGTACGGCGCTGTTTTGTTGCTCTTGCGAAACCGCGACCTCTTCCACATTGGTGTTTTCCAGCACGTTGGATTTCTGCGTATTGCCGTAAATGACCGGGATATCGCACTCCGGGCAGGCGATTTTCGGTTTCGCTTCGAAGATCACGCCGCCCTGATCGTTCTCAATCTTGCTGATGAAATACGGGTCGATTAGAAAACCGCCATTCGCCATCACCGCATAACCGCGCGCAACCTGCATCGGCGTGAAGGAGGCGGAGCCCAGCGCCAGCGATTCGGTATGTACAATATTCTGCGCCGGGAAGCCGAAGCGTTGCAGATACTCCGCCGCATAGTCGACGCCCATTGCGCGCATGGCGCGTACCATCACCACGTTTTTCGACTGCCCCAGCCCCTGGCGTAAACGAATCGGTCCGGCGTATTGCGGTGGGGAGTTTTTCGGACGCCAGTCTGAACCTGCCCCGGCGTCCCAGCGGGAAATCGGCACATCGTTGAGCATACTGGCGAGCGTCAGTCCTTTATCCATTGCGGCGGTGTAGAGGAACGGTTTGATGTTCGACCCCACCTGACGCAGCGCTTGCGTCGCGCGGTTAAATTTACTCTGATTAAAATCGAAACCGCCGACCAGCGCCAGTACCGCGCCGGTTTGCGGGTTAAGCGAAACCAGTGCGGAGTTCACTTCCGGTACCTGCGCCAGCCACCAGTCGTTATCCACCTGACGAACCCAGATTTGTTGGCCTGTCTGGACGACATCGGTAACTTTACGCGGCGTCGGCCCCTGCTGCGTATCCGAGCGGTAAGGCCGCGCCCAACGCATCCCTTCCATACGTAGCGAAACGGACGTACCGTCGGCAAGCGCAGCGGTCGCCTCTTGCGGATTAGCGCTGGTGACCACGGCGGGAAGCAACGGTCCGTAGGTCGGTAACGCCTTCAACGTATCGGTAATTTTTTTACTGTCCCACGCCGTTTCGCCCACTTTCCATAGCACATTCGCCGGGCCGCGATAACCGTGGCGCATGTCATAGTCCAGCACGTTATTACGCACAGCCTGTTGTGCGGCCTGCTGCACTTTGCGGGTGATGGTCGTGTAAATACGATAACCATCTTCGTAGGCGCTTTCGCCATAACGGTTATACATTTCCTGGCGCACCATTTCCGACAGATAAGGCGCGGAGAAGGCGATTTCCGGCGCGTGATAATTTGCGTCGATAGGCTCGCTACGGGCCTGATCGTACTGCGCCTGAGTGATATATCCCTCGCTTAGCATTCGCGAGAGCACTACGTTACGGCGCGCCGTCGCCCGATCCATCGAGTAGAGCGGGTTAAAGGTAGAAGGCGCTTTAGGTAGCCCGGCGATGACCGCCATTTCGCTTAAGCTAAGCTGGTCGACCGTCTTACCAAAGTAGACCTGCGCCGCCGCGCCAACGCCATAGGCGCGGTAGCCGAGATAGATCTTGTTCAGATAGAGTTCGAGGATCTCATTTTTATTCAGCAACTGCTCAATACGAATCGCCAGAAACGCTTCCTTGATCTTGCGCATCAGCGTGCGTTCGGGGCTAAGGAAGAAGTTTCGCGCCAGTTGCTGGGTAATGGTACTTGCTCCCTGCGATGCGTGACCGGAGAAGAGCGCGACGCTGGCCGCGCGGAAAATACCTACCGGGTCAACGCCGTGATGCTCATAAAAGCGGCTATCTTCGGTCGCGATAAAGGCGTTGATCATTTCCGGTGGAATTTGATCGAGCGTAACGGGAATACGGCGTTTTTCGCCATATTGCGCGATAAGTTCGCCATCCGCGCTGTAAACCTGCATCGGAATTTGCAAACGCACATCTTTCAATGTCGCGACGTCAGGTAGCTGCGGCTCAATATAGCGATAAAGGCCATAAATCGAGCCTGCTCCCAGCAGGATGCAACATACTGCAAGGATCAATAAATACTTTACGAACTTCACTGGAGATTTCCCATTTAGTGTCATTTGGGCAGTTTATAAACAAACGCGCGGTAGTATAAAGGCAAGCCAGACGCATTGATATACCCGTTAACGCGACGGGTGATAAGGAGATCGACCGTTATGGCTTTTAAAACCTGGCAAATAGGATTGCATATTCAGCAGCATGAAGCGCTGGCCATCGCCGTTGTTCGCGGCGCATCAGGCTGGTCCCTGCAACGTTGGTGGCGACTGCCGCTGATGAACGCCTCCACGGCAGAGGGTACGATTCCTGACCCGCAATCGCTGGCTCACGTACTGCGGTCCTGGAGCCGCGAGCTACCGCTACGTCACCGTATTCACCTCTCTTTTCCCGCCAATCGGACATTACAACGCGCTTTTCCGCATCCGCCGATGCGCCTGCGGGAACGTGAGCAAGTCGCATGGCTTGCACAAACGATGGGGCGTGAGCTGGATATGGAACCAGACTTATTACGTTTCGATTTTCAGGACGATGCGCTGAGCCCTGCGTTCAACGTTACCGCCGCACAAAGCAAAGACATTTCAGCGCTGTTAACGCTGGCGCAAACGCTCAATGTGCGTATCGCCGCCGTGACGCCCGATGCCTGCGCGTTACAGCGCTTACTGCCGTTTATACCCTCGGGGCGGCAATGTCTGGTCTGGCGCGATGAGAGCCAGTGGCTGTGGGCGACGCGCTATGCGTGGGGGCGTAAATCGGCGCGAGAGGCGACGACGCTGCATGACCTTGCCGCAACGTTATCCGTCATGCCGGAACATATTTCGTTATGCGCCGAAGGCGAATTCGACCCCTGGCGCGCCGTTATCGTCCGTCAACCGCCGGTTCCGCCGGACGGTTATCGCTTTGCGATTGCGCTGGGTTTAGCCATGGGGGAGATACGCTGATGGCGCATTCTGTCAATTTGCTCCCCTGGCGACGCCAATATTATGTGGCGTGTCTGCGGCTGTGGTGCGTGGTATGGGGCGCGTCCCTGCTGCTGATAGCAAGCCTCGCGACGATCGCCTGGTTGGCTTTTTGGCAGGAGGGGAGGATTAACGAACTGCTACTGACGGCGGAAAACGGGCGCACGATGGCGCTTGCGGCGAACATGCCGCAGTTACAGCAGCGTCAGCGGCAGCAACAGGCGCGATTACTACGTCAGGCGCAGCGTGAACTGACGCAAGCCTGGCAATCTATCTTGATCGATCTTGCCAACCTGTTGCCGGATCAGGCATGGCTGACAAGCCTCAATTATCAGCAAGAGACGCTAGAGCTGGAAGGGCTGGCGAGAACATTTGACGCCCTGCTCACGCTTGAGACATCGCTTCGTCATTATGTCAGTTTTCCGCTAAACCGCACGGGCGCCACGCGGCAGGATGCGCAAGGGCGCTGGCAGTTCCATTATCAGTTAACGAGGAGCGCCGCCCGTGAACGTGCTCTTTGATATCTGGTACGGGATGTCGCGCCGTGGTCGGGTTTTTTGTTGGTGTGCAGGCGTGCTGTGCCTGACGTTGGCGGTCGCGTTATCTGTGGGCTATCCCGGCTGGAAAACGCTGGATATGCAACATATGCGGTTAAGCCAGCAGCGCGAGGCCGCCCGGCAACAGTGGCGCAATCTGCGCCGTCTGAGCGTCGCGGTTGAACCACTTTTCGGGCGTACCGTTGAAAATCCGCGTCCTTTTTCGCCGTTAGATTTCCAGGCGCCTCCCCTGCATTTGCTGCACTGGAAGCCGTCGGCGCAGGGGGGCGAAATGGCGCTGAAAACGTCCTGGGACGCGGTGCCGTCGCTGTTTGTCCGGTTGGCCGAAAGCGAGATGAGCGTAAGTCGGTTTTCATTGCGTAGGGAGGGGGCGGAATTATTGATGACGCTGCAACTGGAGCGCCTGGCGAATGAAGGCTAGCCGCAGTGTATTGCTCTGTTTTTGTTTGCTGACGTTGACGGGAATGCGCGATCCCTTTCGCCCGCCGGAGGACCGCTGCCGGATAGCGGAACTCTCGCAGTGGCGGTATCAGGGCGCGGTGCGTAAAGGCGAGCGATGGATCGGCATTCTTAAAGACAGTCAGCAAAAATGGCGGCGAGTGGAAGAGGGGCAGAAGCTGGAAAACGGCTGGACGATTGTCCGCCTGACGGCGCAAACCTTAACGTTAACGACCGGTAAAAATTGTGCGCCGCCGCAGTGGCGGTGGCTACGTCAGGGAGCGGACAATGAAGCGATGGATAGCCATAATACTGATAGTCTTGATGCCCGCCGCGCAGGCGGGAAAAGCGGCGAAAGTGACGCTGGTGGTTGACGACGTCCCTGTGGTGCAGGTTTTGCAGGCCTTAGCTGAACAGGAACGGCAGAACCTGGTGGCGTCGCCGGACGTCAGCGGCACGTTATCGCTGCATCTGACGAATGTGCCGTGGAAACAGGCGCTACAGACGGTGGTCGATAGCGCGGGGCTGGTGCTGCGTCAGGAAGGGAATATTCTCTATGTGCATTCGCAGACCTGGCAGAAAGAACACAGCGCGCGCCAGGAGGCCGAGCGATTAAGGCTTCAGGCTAATTTACCACTGGAAAACCGCAGCATTAGCCTGCAATACGCCGATGCCGCCGAACTGTCGAAAGCGGGCGAGAAACTCCTGAGCGCGAAGGGAACCATCACGGTAGATAAGCGCACCAACCGTCTGCTGTTGCGCGATAACCGCGCGGCCCTGGCGGAGCTGGAAAAATGGGTATCGCAAATGGATCTGCCGGTGGCGCAGGTGGAGCTGGCGGCGCATATCGTCACCATTAACGAAAAGAGTCTCCGGGAGCTGGGCGTAAAGTGGACGCTGGCTGATGCCCAGCAAGCGGGAGCGGTGGGCGACGTGACGACGCTTTCCAGTGATTTATCCGTCGCCGCCGCCACCTCACGCGTAGGATTTAACATCGGGCGCATTAACGGACGCCTGCTGGATTTGGAACTGTCAGCGCTGGAACAGAAGCAGCAGTTGGATATTATCGCCAGCCCCCGGCTGCTGGCTTCGCATCTGCAGCCGGCCAGTATTAAGCAAGGCAGCGAAATTCCTTATCAGGTCTCCAGCGGCGAAAGTGGCGCGACATCCGTTGAATTTAAAGAAGCGGTGCTGGGAATGGAGGTGACGCCCACCGTTTTGCAAAAAGGACGCATCCGCCTGAAGTTGCATATCAGCCAGAATGTTCCCGGTCAGGTACTACAACAGGCCGACGGCGAAGTGCTGGCGATAGATAAACAGGAAATTGAAACGCTGGTAGAGGTAAAAAGCGGCGAGACGCTGGCGCTGGGCGGTATTTTTTCGCGAAAAAATAAATCGGGTAGCGATAGCGTGCCGCTGTTGGGGGATATCCCCTGGTTTGGTCAGCTCTTCCGCCATGACGGCAAAGAGGACGAGCGACGCGAATTAGTGGTGTTTATCACCCCCAGACTGGTTGCGGCAGAATAATTTATGCATAAAAAAGCGCTGTTTTTGTACTGAACGCGTCTCAGGGATTTGACGTGCGGATGTATTTAGCATACAAGGAGTACCGATTTGAGAGTCGTGCTTTTCGTTGCTTACGCATTGATAAATGCGCTTTGCCTTGCCGAAGGTGTGCATAAGACCGATGATAAACGGCTGAATGTCCGCTGATGCAGACTTATTGGTTCTGCGGATTGCACACAATTGTTTGAAAGTAGAGCAATTTGTAGGCCGGATATGTTGTTCTGGCCGCCGTCCGGCAACGCTAACTCGGGTTTTGCAACAATCAGGCTTGGTGATTTATTCAGTTGCCAAACCCGCTTGAGTATTGAGATAATTTTCAGTCTGACTCTCGCAATATCTTATGAGGTTTCAGTTCATGTCCTGCTGCGCTGGGTGTCTGTGAAGCGGGTTTACCATTAACGAATAGTCTTAGTAGTACCGAAAAAATGGCAGAGAAACGCAATATCTTTCTGGTTGGGCCTATGGGTGCCGGAAAAAGCACTATTGGGCGCCAGTTAGCTCAACAACTCAATATGGAATTTTATGATTCTGATCAAGAGATTGAGAAACGAACCGGAGCTGATGTGGGCTGGGTCTTCGATGTTGAAGGTGAAGACGGCTTCCGTAATCGTGAAGAAAAAGTTATCAACGAATTGACGGAAAAACAGGGTATTGTGCTGGCAACCGGCGGTGGCTCTGTAAAATCGCGTGAAACGCGTAACCGTCTTTCCGCGCGTGGCGTCGTGGTTTACCTTGAAACGACCATCGAAAAACAACTGGCGCGCACGCAGCGTGATAAAAAACGCCCGCTGTTGCAGGTTGAAGCGCCGCCTCGCGAAGTTCTGGAAGCGCTGGCCAACGAACGCAATCCTCTGTACGAAGAGATTGCCGACGTCACCATTCGCACCGACGATCAAAGCGCTAAGGTTGTGGCAAACCAGATTATTCATATGCTGGAAAGCAACTAATTCAAGCAGAATACTCTGGGTAAGCGGGTACAAGTAACTAAGGTGGATGTCGCGTCATGGAGAGGATTACAGTCACTCTCGGGGAACGTAGTTACCCGATCACCATCGCGGCTGGTTTGTTTAACGAACCAGCTTCATTCTTGCCGCTGAAATCAGGCGATCAGGTCATGTTAGTGACCAACGAAACCCTGGCGCCGCTTTATCTGGACAAGGTTCGCGGCGCACTCGAACGGGCGGGCGTTAACGTAGACAGCGTGATTCTTCCTGACGGCGAGCAGTATAAAAGCCTGACGGTGCTGGATACGGTGTTTACGGCGTTACTGAAAAAACCGCATGGTCGTGATACCACGCTGGTCGCACTGGGCGGCGGCGTGATTGGCGATCTCACCGGTTTTGCGGCGGCCAGTTACCAGCGAGGCGTTCGTTTCATCCAGGTACCAACCACCCTACTGTCGCAGGTTGATTCCTCCGTGGGCGGGAAAACCGCCGTCAACCATCCCCTTGGCAAAAACATGATTGGGGCGTTTTACCAACCCGCTACTGTGGTCGTCGATCTTGATTGCCTGAAAACGCTTCCTGCACGCGAACTGGCATCGGGGCTGGCAGAGGTGATCAAATACGGCATCATACTCGACGCGGACTTCTTTACCTGGCTTGAGGGTAATCTGGATGCGCTATTGCGTCTGGATGGCCCGGCGATGGCGTACTGTATTCGTCGTTGTTGTGAGCTGAAGGCGGAAGTTGTTGCCGCCGACGAGCGTGAAGCGGGCTTACGTGCTTTACTGAATCTTGGACATACCTTTGGCCACGCCATTGAAGCGGAAATGGGATATGGCAATTGGTTACATGGCGAAGCCGTTGCCGCAGGTATGGTGATGGCTGCGCGCACGTCCGAGCGTCTGGGACAGTTTAGTTCTGCTGATACGCAGCGCATCATCGCTCTGCTCGAACGGGCCGGGTTGCCTGTCAACGGCCCTCGCGAGATGTCCGCGCAGGCCTATTTGCCGCACATGCTGCGAGATAAAAAAGTGTTGGCGGGGGAGCTGCGTTTAGTGCTTCCGCTGGCCATAGGGAAAAGTGAAGTACGCGGCGGAGTGTCGCACGAAGTCGTTCTTAGCGCGATTGCTGACTGTCAGCAGGCGTAACAACAAGAAAGGTCAGACTGATATTGCGTAGATGTCAGTTTTTTAGCTTCAGGTTATGTGCAATGTCGTAAGCATTAACCTTTGAGTGGGGTGTTAAATGGATGAATTCAAACCAGAAGACGAGCTGAAACCCGATCCCAGCGATCGTCGTACTGGTCGTTCTCGTCAATCTTCAGAACGCGATAATGAGCCGCAGATCAACTTTGATGACGTTGATCTGGATGCTGACGATCGCCGTCCGACGCGTGTGCGTAGAGCGCGTAGTGAAGAACCTGAAGTCGAAGAAGAGTACGAATCCGATGAAGACGATACGGTGGATGAGGAGCGTGTAGAACGCCGTCCACGTAAGCGTAAAAAAGCGGCCCATAAGCCAGCCTCTCGTCAGTACATGATGATGGGCGTTGGCGTACTGGTGCTGCTACTGTTGATTATCGGTATCGGTTCCGCGCTGAAAGCCCCCTCAACGTCTTCCAGCGAGCCGTCGGCTTCTGGCGAAAAGAGTATCGATCTTTCCGGTAACGCCGCCGATCAGGCTAATGCAACCCAGCCTGCGCCGGGTACCACCTCCGCAGAGCAAACGGCGGGCAATACGTCGCAGGATATTTCGTTGCCGCCGATTTCTTCAACGCCGACGCAGGGACCGTCGCCCGTGGTCGCTGACGGTCAGCAGCGCGTGGAAGTGCAGGGCGATCTGAATAATGCGCTGACGCAGAATCCTGAGCAGATGAACAACGTTGCGGTGAACTCTACGTTGCCGACAGAGCCTGCAACCGTCGCGCCAGTTCGCAATGGTAGCGCGTCGCGTCAGGCGGCAGTTAGCGAACCTGCCGAACGTCATACCTCGCGTCCGGAACGTAAACAGGCCGTCATTGAACCTAAGAAACCGCAAACAACGGCGAAAACCACGACCGCGGAACCGAAGAAACCGGTCGCGCCAGTGAAACGCACGGAACCGGCAGCGCCAGCCGCGACGCCGAAAGCGACGGCAAGCGCCGCGCCGGTACAAACCGCGAAGCCAGCGCAAGCCTCGACGACGCCTGTCGCAGGCGGCGGGAAAAGCGCCGGCAACGTTGGCGCGTTAAAGAGCGCGCCATCCAGCCACTACACGTTGCAGCTCAGTAGTTCTTCAAATTACGACAACCTGAATCGTTGGGCGAAGAAAGAGAACCTGAAAAATTATGTGGTATACGAGACGACGCGTAATGGACAACCGTGGTATGTGCTGGTAACCGGAGTGTATGCTTCGAAAGAAGATGCTAAACGCGCAGTGTCCACGCTGCCTGCTGATGTGCAGGCGAAAAATCCGTGGGCAAAACCGTTGCATCAGGTTCAGGCCGATCTGAAATAATCCAGGCTGTGTCCTGCAATTGCCTGTGAGTGTCGCTGACAGCTATTTTTGTTCAGGACAGGCGCGAGGGGCGCATTTGCTACCGCCAAATGCGCCGTAAAGCAACGCGGCACAGCCTAAAGCGCAGGATGCTGTCGGAGCTTTCTCCACAGCCGGAGAAGGTGTAATTAGTTAGTCAGCATGAAAAAAAATCGCGCTTTTTTGAAGTGGGCAGGGGGAAAATACCCTCTGCTTGATGATATCAAACGACATTTGCCAAAAGGCGAGTGCCTGGTCGAACCTTTTGTGGGTGCCGGATCGGTGTTTCTTAACACCGACTTTTCTCGTTATATCCTCGCCGATATCAACAGCGACCTTATTAGCCTCTATAACATCGTGAAGTTACGTACCGACGAGTACGTACAGGCTTCGCGCGAGCTGTTTATGCCTGAAACTAACCAGGCTGAGGTCTATTACCAACTCCGTGAGGAGTTCAACACCTGCCAGGACCCCTTTCGTCGGGCGGTACTGTTTTTATATCTGAATCGCTACGGTTATAACGGACTCTGTCGCTATAACTTACGCGGGGAATTTAATGTACCGTTTGGTCGTTATAAAAGACCTTACTTCCCGGAAGCGGAGTTGTACCACTTTGCAGAAAAGGCGCAGAATGCGTTCTTTTACTGTGAGTCATACGCAGACAGTATGGCGCGTGCGGACAAGTCGTCGGTGGTCTAT
The DNA here is from genome assembly GCF_057751355.1 of Salmonella sp. FC25216. NCBI lineage: Bacteria > Pseudomonadati > Pseudomonadota > Gammaproteobacteria > Enterobacterales > Enterobacteriaceae > Salmonella > Salmonella sp. FC25216. The sequence continues at coordinate 358,463 of NZ_JBDGON010000004.1, forward strand.
TGCGATCCGCCTTATGCGCCGTTGTCCGCCACGGCTAACTTCACAGCGTATCACACCAATAGTTTTAGCCTGACGCAACAAGCGCATCTGGCGGAAATCGCTGAGAATCTGGTCAGTAACCGGATACCGGTGCTCATTTCCAACCATGATACGGCGCTCACGCGCGAGTGGTATCAACTCGCAAAATTGCATGTCGTCAAAGTTAGACGCAGTATAAGCAGCAACGGCGGCACACGTAAAAAGGTGGACGAACTGCTGGCTCTGTACCAACCAGGAGTCGCAGCGCCTGCAAGAAAATAATTCTCAAGGAGAAGCGGATGAAACAGTATTTGATTGCCCCCTCAATTCTGTCGGCTGATTTTGCTCGCCTGGGTGAAGACACCGCAAAAGCGCTGGCTGCCGGTGCTGATGTTGTACACTTTGACGTCATGGATAACCACTATGTGCCGAACTTGACTATCGGCCCGATGGTGCTGAAATCCCTGCGTCAATATGGTATTACCGCGCCTATTGATGTCCACCTGATGGTCAAGCCGGTCGACCGTATCGTACCCGATTTTGCCGCCGCTGGCGCGAGCATCATTACTTTTCACCCGGAAGCCTCCGAACATGTTGACCGCACGCTACAGCTGATTAAAGAACACGGCTGTAAAGCGGGGCTGGTATTCAACCCGGCAACGTCGCTCAGTTATCTCGATTACGTAATGGACAAACTGGATGTGATCCTGCTGATGTCTGTGAATCCTGGCTTCGGCGGTCAGTCTTTTATTCCGCAGACGCTGGATAAGCTGCGCGAAGTGCGTCGCCGGATTGATGCGTCTGGCTACGACATTCGTCTGGAAGTGGACGGCGGCGTGAAGGTGAACAATATCGGCGAGATCGCAGCAGCAGGTGCGGACATGTTTGTTGCGGGGTCGGCGATTTTCGATAAGCCCGATTACAAAAAAGTGATTGATGAAATGCGCAGTGAGCTGGCAAAGGTAAGTCATGGATAAGTTGCAGAATATTCGGGGCGTCGCCTTTGATCTTGACGGTACGCTGGTGGATAGCGCGCCGGGGCTTGCCGCGGCGGTGGACATGGCGCTGTATGCGCTGGAACTGCCGGTCGCGGGCGAGGAGCGCGTGATTACCTGGATTGGTAACGGCGCAGATGTATTGATGGAGCGCGCGTTGGCCTGGGCTCGCGAGGAACGTGCCGCGCTGCGTAAGACGATGGGTAAACCGCCCGTTGATGAAGATATTCCTGCCGAGGAACAGGTACGCATTCTGCGTAAACTGTTCGACAAGTATTATGGCGAAGTGGCGGAAGAGGGCACCTTTTTATTTCCGCATGTCGCCGACACGCTGGGCGCGCTGCACGCCAGCGGATTGTCATTAGGTCTGGTGACGAATAAGCCGACGCCGTTCGTCGCGCCGTTGCTGGAATCGCTTGATATCGCCAAATACTTTAGTGTGGTTATCGGCGGCGATGATGTGCAAAATAAGAAGCCGCATCCGGAGCCGCTGTTGCTGGTGGCAAGCCGGCTGGGCATGATGCCGGAGCAGATGCTTTTTGTCGGCGATTCGCGTAATGATATTCAGGCTGCAAAAGCGGCGGGCTGCCCTTCGGTTGGCCTGACATACGGCTACAATTATGGCGAAGCGATCGCTCTTAGCGAGCCGGACGTCATTTATGACAGTTTTAACGATCTTTTGCCCGCACTTGGGCTTCCGCATAGCGATAACCAGGAAATAAAAAATGACTAAGCCCATCGTTTTTAGTGGCGCACAGCCCTCAGGTGAATTGACCATTGGCAACTATATGGGGGCATTGCGTCAGTGGGTAAACATGCAGGATGACTATCATTGCATCTACTGCATCGTAGACCAACATGCTATTACCGTGCGTCAGGACGCGCAGCAGCTACGTAAAGCGACGCTGGATACGCTGGCGCTGTACCTGGCATGTGGTATTGATCCTGAAAAGAGCACTATTTTCGTTCAGTCCCATGTGCCGGAACACGCGCAGCTTGGCTGGGCGCTGAACTGCTATACCTATTTCGGCGAGCTGAGTCGTATGACGCAGTTTAAAGATAAATCTGCGCGCTATGCGGAAAACATTAATGCCGGTCTGTTTGATTACCCGGTGCTGATGGCCGCTGACATTCTGCTGTACCAAACCAATCTGGTGCCGGTAGGCGAAGATCAGAAGCAGCATCTGGAGCTGAGTCGCGATATCGCCCAGCGTTTTAATGCGCTGTATGGCGATATTTTCAAAGTACCGGAACCGTTTATTCCGAAATCCGGCGCGCGCGTGATGTCGCTGCTGGAGCCGACGAAGAAAATGTCCAAATCGGACGATAACCGTAATAACGTGATCGGTCTGCTGGAAGATCCGAAATCGGTAGTGAAGAAAATCAAACGTGCGGTCACTGACTCCGACGAGCCGCCGGTAGTACGTTATGATGTGAAAGAGAAAGCGGGTGTCTCTAACCTGCTGGATATTCTTTCCGCCGTGACCGGTCAGAGCATTCCTGAACTGGAAAAACAGTTTGAAGGTAAAATGTATGGTCATTTGAAAGGCGAAGTGGCGGAGGCGGTTTCCGGAATGCTGTCTGAGTTGCAGGAGCGCTATCACCGTTTCCGCAACGACGAAGTGTTCTTGCAGAAGGTGATGAAAGACGGGGCGGAAAAAGCCAGCGCGCGTGCGGCCGAAACGCTAAAAGCGGTTTACGAAGCCATTGGCTTTGTGGCGAAACCGTAACGGTTATTGCCTGCCCGATGGCGCTAGCTTATCGGGCCTACAAACGAGCGAAGTTGGACAAGGCACCTGCGCTGTTCCGTTTATCAGGCCTGTAAAAAACCGGGAAATCCCGGTTTTTTTGTATCTGCGCAGTCGTTTCTATTATTGATCGGCAGCCGGGCCGCAACCGCCAATAATTTTAGAAATAGAAATTGCAGGGTGCAGCAAATAATCGTAGCTACAGTTGTTTTTTTTGTTTTCAATATGACCCGTACAGGCGGTGAGCGTCGCCAGAACCCCTGCCACAATGGCAGTTTTTACAAATTTGAACATATCAAAATCCTTGTTGAATAAAAGGGATATTATTTATGGGATAAATATAATGTCTATTTAGCGTATATTACGATAGCAATTAATAAACCATATAGGTAGTCCAAATAAGGACTTCATCTTTACCAGAAAATATGATTTAAACAGGACCGCTTAATAATAAGCGGCCTGTATTAGTGTTATATAATGTCGTTTATTTAACGAAATGTTTTCTTAACGTTAAGCATAAAGCCTTTATCGCTGATACTGTCTTCCTTCCACTGGTATGCGTCCAGATGCAGCACGGTATCATTGCTGCTGTATTTCACGCCGATGGTTGCTTGTCCATTAACGCCGCCGCCTTTTTGACCGTCATCCACGCTGAACGATTGACCCGCCGCGCCCTGTAATGACGCCGTGCGCTGGCTCTTGTTGTAGCTCAGGTTCGGACCGCCTTCCAGAGTGGCGGTGGCGCTCCAGCCATCTTTCCCGGTATAGTCCAGATTCAGACCGACAAGGGAGTCCACTGCCGTTTCGTTGCCAGAGTTCATTGACAGGTTAAAGTCTCCGGCGCTGCGCTCTTTGTAGCCGTCCTCCATAGTGTGACGGAATTTCACACCAGCATACGGCGTCACTTTCAGCGCATCGTCCATCAGGGAGAAGGTTTTTGCGCCTTCACTACGGAATTCCATGTACTGCTGACGCGCATCGGAATCGGCGACTTTGTTGACATCGCTATAGTCAACAGAACGGCTGCTGTCGAGGTTATGCACGTCATAGCGCAGGCTGTTATTCCAGGCCAGGCCTTCACCAAACGCCATGTTATGTTTCAGACCGAAGAACTGACTGTAGCCGCCGGTCAGGCCGTTATCGCCCGCTTTTTGCGAACCGCCGCCATCAAGACGAGCAATACCGTACTCCAGCGTCAAGTTCTGGCTTGCGGTCAAATCCAGCGTCTGGCGCAGCGCCAGCATGTCGTATTGGGTATCATTGCCCAGTTCGGCACGCGGATCGCCTTTCGCCACCACGTTGAATGCCAGGCCATCTTTAATTTGCGGCGCGGCATCGGCCAGCATAGTAAAGCGATTACTGAGAATACGGGCCTCGCGGAAGACGGTGGTCGCCTGGCTGCCGCTGATTTGTTTAAGGGCGTTGTTCAGTTCGGCGGTGGTGCCGACGTTGAGGCTGGTGTACAGCTCATTATTGGTATAACCTGCATCCAGCGCCTGCGCGACGTCAGAAACGCTGCTGTCGGTGGCGACATCGGCATAGGCGTTTTTGGTCATCGTGACATCAACGTTGCCGCTGCTATCCGTACTCCCCTGCGCGTTCCAGACCACAGTGGTGGACTGGATTGCGCCTGCATCCGATAGGTTGCTGCCTTCAACGACGTTATCAAACGTGATGGTGGTGTCGGCAGTACCTGCGGTAAAGCCGGTATTAATCTCCACGCCGTCCAGACTGGCGTTGCTCACCATTAGCTTACCCGCGCTGCCGTCGGCACTGGTGCCCACTACATAACCGTTCAGGTCGTTGCTGGCGGTGTCGGAAGTGCCGTTTGCGGTATTGACCGTATCGGCTGGATCGGCAGGTAGATTGTAGTCAGCGTAGTGAACTTCGGTATTGTTGCCGTTATTACCATTCAATCCTTCTACATTGACGCTGTCACCTTGTTTGATGAGGCCAGAACCAGTCACGCTGTCGTCAATAACCACGGTGCCATTATTGACCACATGGCCTGCGCCAGCCACGCTGAAAGCATACGAGTCGCTGGCGTAGATATTGATGGTGCCGTTGTTCTCAATCACAGCGTCAGCTGTTGCACCGGAGTCCAGCGCCATGGCAATCATGCCGGTATCGGTAGTGCCTTTGGTGCCGAGGTTGATGGTACCGTTGTTCACCAGCTGCGCATTTTTGCTACCGTACATGCCGTAAGCGTTGTTGCCGCTGACGTTAATGGTACCATCGTTCTGCGCTACGAAGTTGCTGTGGCTAATTTTGACGACTGCGCCGCCATCAAGATCGTAGTTAATAACGCCGCTTTCCTGGTTCCAGAAATAAGAGTTGTAATCGCCGCTGGCGTTGTCGCCGCTGGCGAATACGGCTTGGGTGGTCGCATCCACTGTGCCAGCGTTAATGAAATCGCCAGAACCGCCCCAGACATTGATGGCACCATTATAGGCTGATGCGGTGAACTCCATATGACCGGTGTTATAGAGTGTGCTGGCGCCGCGCATGTTGATGGCATTTTTGCTGTTATCAATAATCAGCTCGCCGCTGTTGTTGAACACCGAACTCTGATTAAGATCCAGCGTGCCTTTGTCCGCCCCTTCGTCTTCGTATCCAAGATGCCAGGTACCGCTATTATTGACCACCGCATTATTGTTAAGCTTAGCGCCGCGGTTGACGTCGCCACTGGCAAGATTGTTAAAGGTGCCGTTGTTCATGACGACTTGCGCGTCTGCCGTTCCCTCGTTGTTAAATGTGCCGCTGGTGATGGTGACGCTGTTGACGATGCCTTTATTATCCAGCTCACCGCTGGAAATCGTAATGGTGTTATTGATGATGCCGGAAGCATTGTTGGTCAGTACGCCGTTGGTCTGGATAGCCAGTTCACTGCCATTGACTGTCCCGTTATTATCCACGTTGCCAATAATGATAGTTTTTTGATCCAGTGTGACCGTTTCGTCGGTATCGGCGATCACGCCATCCCGCAAGGCATTTTGAACATAGGGATCGGTTGGGTTATAGGTTGCGCTGTCCTGACAGCTATCCTCTATACAGATGGTGCCATAGTTAACGACCAGGCTGCTGCTGTCGGCGAGGAACGGCTTGCCGAAACTGGCGTCGATATTAATAGTGCCAGTGGTGTCGTTAATGACCGTACCGCCGTTTAATGCCGCCATGCCGACCAGTTGGTTTTCATCGGCTTGCGTGACGCCTTCATCTGCCGTCAGCGTAATTGTGCCCTGGTTAATCGCGGTGCCGCCGTTGAGCGCCATCATGCCGAACCCGGCATTATTGACGGTGATGGTGCCGGTATTGGTGGCGGTGGCGTCGCCGTTACCCGAATCCGTTGAGCCAGCAACCATACCTGCACTGGTTATATTGAGGTTTGTGGGCTGCCAGAATGTTTTACCGGTAATGTTGCCCGCATCATCCAGCGTCGGGACGAAACCGTCGAGATAAATATCACCGGCATTGCTCGCAGTACCTTTGGCGGCTGAAACGCCGTATACGCCCGCGCCCTGAAGCGTAATTGTTGCCCCGGCGTCATTGCTGACTTCGCCATAGTTGTTCGCCAGCATCGCGTAATAGGTATTACCATACCATTTAAGTGAGTACTCCGGCATGCCGCCGCCGCTATAGAAAGGTTTCTGATCCGAGAGCAACGTGATATTGCCGCCTGCCTTATTCTCGCTGACGGAGCCTTTATCCATGGCGATGATAATGCCCGCGCGGGTATCGCTGTTATTGAGATTATCCTTTGTCCAGGCGGTGATAGCGCCGCTGTTGGCGACATGCGCGCCATCACGCGCCATCAACAGTTGCGCAGCTCCATCGTCGTTGATAGTGCCCTGATTCTCGATATCGGAATCCGCCCCGGAGGCGACTAACAGCGCGTTGTAGTCATAATACCAGGAGTCCAGGAAGTTCATGTCGATATCGACACTGGAGTTTTCGTCCAGCACCAGTTGGCCGCCGTTCTGTACCTTCGCCAGCATCACGTCCCCGCCAATCATGGTGGTTAAGTCTGCGGTAGAGTGGCCGCTCAGCGTGACTTTGCTGTTGCCGTTAATATTAATAGCGTGGATGGCGCTGTTTTCATCATCCGTAGAGCCGGTCGCCGTAATATTAAGGCCGCCGGTGATATTCACATTGTTATTGTCACCCTGGATGTCCAGACCCGTAATGTCCTGGGTTTGGCCGACGACATTGCTAAGGTCGCTGGCGTTGAGATTCAACGTACCGTCAAGCGTCACGTCATTGTTGTTCCCGGTGATGGCAATACCGTTGAGTGGGATCTCATCAGAAATCAGCGAGTCCTGGGCGTAGTTGGCGCTAACGTTGACGTTACCCTGGATATTTACCGCGTTATCGCTGCCGCTGACATTGACGCCAGTGGCCCCCTGGAAGACGCCGTCACTGTCCTGCACCGAGTCGACGTTGATGTCGCCGCTCAGATTAACGTCTGACTCAGTACCGCTGACCAGAGCGCCCGTACCGTTGAGACTGGCGTCTATGTTGCCTTTGTTGGTGAGGGTGTTTTGTTCTCCCGCCACCACAAAACCAGTCGATCCCTCGTCATGCACGGTGATGTTGCCATTGTTGGTCAGCGTTACGCCCTGACCGTTGGTAATAATGCCCATCGCGCCATTGGTCACCAGCAGGTCGCCGTTCTGAGTCAGTTTGGCGTTATTGCCGTCAATGACGGCGACGGTTGAGCCCGCACCGTCTACATGCACATTACCGGCGTTCATCATGCGGGCGTTGTCGCCCTTAATGTGGGTGCCCGTAGCGCCATCGGTAATCGTCTGGTCGCCAGCATTGACCACATAGGCGTCGTCACCCTCAATGTACAGCCCGGTAGAGCCTGCTCCACGGGTGGTGGAATTACCCGTATTATCGACAATTGCGCCATCGCCGACGATCTTTGCCCCGGTAGCGCCATCGGAGACCTCTAACTCACCATCGTTGATGAGACGCGTGTTATCGCCAAGAATAATCGAACCTGTAGAGCCCTCACTGCTAATGGTGGAGGTACCGGTATTATCAATGATGGTTCGGTTACCATCGATAACCATACCCGTTCCACCTCCACTGACGTTGATATTGCCGGAAAGCGTGGTACTTGAGTTGCTGCCGGAAATCAAGGCGCCGATGGCGCCGTCAACCGACGTATCGCCTGAAATCGTGTTGATGGTGTTATCGCCGGTAATCACCAGACCGACTGCGCCGTCGCTAACAATGGCGTCGCCGGTGAGGGTATTGGTGGTTTTATCGCCGGAAATGATAACGCCGGTTTTGTTAGCGCCGCTCACGGTCATTCCGCGATCGGTAGCGTGGGTCTCGTTATCCCCAGTGGTCACCTGCGTCTGGTCATCAGCAAGGATCAGATATCCCCGGCTGTCATACTTCCAGTACAGACCGTTTTCCTGAGTACCTTCAATGACGGCAGCGTTATCGTCTGTGACATTCCAGCCGGAGACATCCAGCGTCTTACCGCTAAGGGTGGTTAACTGCCATCGCTCGTCTTGTTTGGAATAACTTAGCGTTGCCGGGCCGAGATGTTTGCCGTTATCCAGCTTAATATCATTGAAACTCAGCGTATCCTCGCCTCTGTCATCAGTGACGCCGTTACTGTAGGATATGATAGAGGTATCATCAGGAGGTGTTGGTGTGACATCGCCGCCATCATCCGACGGTGTCGGAGAAACAGTGTGATGCGAGTTGCCATCACTGTCACTATTATGCACGCCCAGTGCGACACTGGCTGCCAGTGCCGCAATACCGCCAGCCGCCCATCCCCAGTGATTATCCTGCTCTACTTTAGTAATAAGACATTCGGCGGGCAATTTTTCCCTCTCAGCCTGAGATAATGAGGAAATATTAGTGGGACATTTATTATCATCGTCGGTATTATCGGCAGCCATAGCGGGGTAATAAGAGGTTTGCAGGGCAAGCGCAATACCAATAGCCAGGAGTTTTTTCCTTTGCATAGGTTATCCTTAATTAAACTGGGCGTATAAAGAAAACGTGATTTACATTTTGTCAGAAAGGTCAGTTTATAGTTTGGACTCTGCGTATCCAAAATTGCTTCGTTTGTTAAGGAATTAATAAGTATTTGCCTGGCTAATTACTGGAGCACGAAAAAGGGGCGAAAAGGCTATTTTTTTGACGGTGAGGGCTAATTGTTGCAGGGAATAATATTAAATATAAATGAATTTAATTTAATTAAAATGTAACGTAAGAATAAATCATTACTTAATGGCGAAAATAAATAGACGCCCTGAATAACAGGGCATCACGGAAATCAATGATTCGAGAACCAGTTTAATTTATCGCGTAGCCCGACCACGCGACCAACAATAATCAGCGCCGGACTGACCACCTGTTTCGCCAGTTCGCCCAACTGCGCCAGTTCGCCATTGACCACCCGCTGTTTGATAGAGGTGCCATTTTCAACCAGCGCGACCGGCATATCAGCCTGCATACCGAATGCGATCAGTTTTTCCTGGATAGTCACCGCCTGACTCAGACCCATATAGAACACCAGTGTCTGTTTTTCTGCCGCCAGGTTTGCCCAGTCCAGCTCGCCGTCGGTTTTCAGATGACCCGTGACCAGACGCACACTCTGTGCGTAATCGCGATGGGTTAGTGGAATACCGGAGTAGGCGGAACAACCGGAAGCCGCGGTAATCCCCGGTACTACCGAGAAAGGAATACCGGCATGACATAGTGTTTCCAGCTCTTCGCCGCCGCGACCAAAGATAAAAGGATCGCCGCCTTTCAGGCGTACCACGCGTTTACCTTTTTGCGCTTCACGTAGCAGGATCTGGTTGATTTCCTCCTGCGGGACGCAGTGGTAGCCTGCGCGTTTCCCCACAAATACCCGATCGGCATCGCGGCGTACCAGGTTCATAATGTCGTCGGAGACGAGGCGATCATAAACCACGATATCCGCCTGTTGGATTTGTTGTAACCCTTTCAGCGTGAGCAGTCCGGCATCGCCCGGCCCGGCGCCGACCAGCACCACTTCACCGCGGTGATCCAGCGGTTCGCTAAACAGTTGCTCGGTCGTCGCGTTAACCGCTTTCTCATCGGCATTTGCCAGCGACTGCGCCAGCCGGTCGTTGACGAAAAATTTTTCCCAGAAGCGACGGCGTTCGCCCATGGTGGTGAACTGTTTTTTTACCCGGGCGCGGAGTTGTCCGGCATAGCGCGCGACCTGCCCCAGATGTTGCGGCAGTAGCGATTCCAGCTTCTCGCGCAGCAGACGCGCCAGCACCGGGGAGGTACCGCCGGAAGAGACCGCTACCATCAGCGGCGAGCGGTCGATAATGGAGGGCATGATAAAGCTGGCGGCTTTCGGCGCATCCACCACGTTGCAGAAGATACGGCGTGACTCCGCCGCTTCGCTGACGCGCTGGTTGACGGTATCGTCGTCGGTGGCCGCGATCACCAGCCAGCACGGGTCGAGAAGCGTTTCGTCGAACGGCCCCTCGACCAGCGTCAACATGCCTTCATTTGCCCATACGGTGAACTGTGGAATAAAGGTTAGCGCATTGACCGTTAAACGTGCGCCTGCTTCCAGTAGCAAACGTGCTTTGCGTTCTGCGACATCGCCACCGCCGACGATCAGACAGTCGCGGTCGCGTAATTGACAAAATATAGGCAAATGGTCCACGACATTACCCCTTAATGGCTGGCTGTAACCTTAATGTGGTTGATTTTTTGCGGAACAGGGCGCTCCGATTTTGGCGTAGCATACCAATAACCCAATCCCATGAACACGACGCCGGACAAAGTATTGCCGAGAGTGACCCATAACAGATTGTGTCCGATTCCGGACAGGGTATAGGCGTCGCTGTGATGACCAAACCAGGAGAGGGCGAACAACGTCATATTCGCGACGGAGTGCTCGTATCCGGAAGCGATAAACGCCAGCAGACACCACCAGATAGCAAGAAATTTCGCCGTGCCTTCCGTGCGGATCGCCATCCAGATTGCCAGACAAACCAGCCAGTTACACAGTGCGCCTTTAAAGAACAGTACCGCGGCGGGCGCTGTGGTTTTCGCCAGTGCGACTGAGTGAACGATACTGGTATCGACTGGCAACAAACTGCCGCCACCCCAACTGTAAAGCAGCGCGACAAATACGGAACCGGCCAGGTTGCCGAGCCAGGTTTGCGGCAGGATAGCCCACATTTGACCGTGGCTGATGGTGCCTGCTTTGACGCCCAGCGTCAGGAACATGGTGTGGCCGGTAAACAGTTCGGAGCCGGCAATAATCACCAGCGTTAAGGCGATACCGAAGGTGGCGCCCATCACCAAAGGACGCACAGAAGGATCGAGTAAATTACCGAGGGTGAAGATGAGAATAATCCCGAGGCCGACATAAGCCCCGGCCATTGCGGAACTGATCCAGAAGCCAAGCGGATTATTCGCCGACAGGCGTGCGATGCGCGCAGCGTTAGCCGCACACTTGTTGATAGTGTCTGTAAACATTTGATCATCCTTAAATTTGCAATAACAATTAAAATTTAAAAAAATACAAAAAAGGGGAGGCGTTGCGCCTCCCAAAATTAATTAACCGCGCAACTGAACCATGCCCTCTTTCACCCGCGCTTCGTAATGTTTTACAGAGAACTGCTCATCTTCCATGCACAAACCATCGCTCAGGCGGAAGCGCTGCTTTTTCAACGGGCTGGCGACCCACAGTTCGCCCTGGTGTTCCGCAATCAGCCCACGAGACAGCACACTGGCCTCAAAGAACGGGTCGATGTTACTGATAGCGAACACCTGATCGTTATGGTAAGGACGGAAAATCGCTACCTGTTCGCCGCCTGACAGCGCGCAGACGCCGGTTCCCGGCAGGATGTCATCGATTTTGCAGATGTTTTGCCACTGGCTCATGCGTTTTCCTCCACCAGAGTTACCGGGATACGTTCATACGGCGTGGCCGGACGATGCTGTTCGCGTTCTGGGACGACCTGGACATTTGGGTCGCGCTTGTCGCTGTTGATGAAGTGTTTGAAACGAACCTGCGCCGCTGGCGTGTTGACGGTTTCCGTCCACTCGCAGACCACCGCTGCGCGCAGGCGCGCCATCTCTTCTTCCAGATGTTCGTTCAGGCCCAGCTTATCGTCGATAATGACCGATTTCAGATAGTCGATGCCGCCTTCCAGATTATCCAGCCACGGCGCGGTACGGGTCAGCTTATCGGCGGTACGAATGTAGAACATGATAAAGCGGTCGAGATACTTGAGCAGAGTGTCGCGATCGAGATCGGCTGCCAGCAGATCCGCGTGACGCGGTTTCATGCCGCCGTTACCGCAGACGTACAGATTCCAGCCTTTTTCGGTGGCGATGATACCGACATCTTTACCCTGCGCTTCCGCACATTCGCGGGTACAGCCGGAGACGCCGAACTTCATTTTGTGCGGGGTGCGAATGCCTTTGTAGCGGTTTTCCAGCTCCACGCCGAAACCGACGCTGTCGCCAACCCCGTAGCGGCACCAGGTGCTGCCGACGCAGGTTTTCGCCATCCGCAGCGCTTTGGCGTACGCGTGACCGGTTTCGAAGCCCGCTTCAATCAGCTGACGCCAGATTTCCGGCAGATCGTCTTTTTGCGCGCCAAACAGACCGATACGCTGAGAACCGGTAATTTTGGTATAGAGGTTAAACTCGCGGGCGATACGACCCACGGCCACCAGACCTTCCGGCGTGATTTCACCACCCGCCGAGCGCGGGATCACCGAGTAGGTACCATCTTTCTGAATATTCGCCAGGAAGTTATCGTTGGTATCCTGTAGCGGAGTGTGCTGCGGCTTAAGGATGTATTCGTTCCAGCACGACGCCAGCAGCGAAGCAACGGTTGGCTTACACACTTCGCAGCCGTAGCCTTTACCGTGTTTCGCCAGCAGCTCTTCAAAAGTTTTGATGCCTTCTACGCGGATTAAGTGGAACAATTCCTGGCGAGAATAAGCAAAGTGCTCGCACAGATTGTTGTTGACTTCGATACCCTGTTTCGCCAGTTCGGCGTTCAGTACCTGCGTCACCAGTGGGATACAGCCGCCGCAGCCGGTTCCGGCTTTGGTCTCCGCTTTCAGCGCCGCCACGGTATGGCAGCCTTTATTGATGGCGGCGATCAGATCGCCTTTAGTCACGTCGAAGCAGGAGCAGATCTGCGCGCTGTCCGGCAGCTTATCCACGCCGATAGACGGTTTGCCGCTGCCCGCGTGTGACGGCAGGATCAGCGAATCCGGGTTTTCCGGAAGTTCGATGGCGTTCAGTACCAGTTGCAGCAAATTGCCGTAATCGCTGGTGTCGCCGACCAGTACTGCGCCGAGCAGCGTTTTGTTATCTTCACTAACGATGAGACGTTTGTAGACTTCTTTGCTTTCGTCGAGGTAGACATAGCTACGGGCGCCCGGCGTGCGGCCATGGGCGTCGCCGATGCCGCCCACGTCCACGCCCAGCAGCTTCAGTTTGGCGCTGAGATCCGCCCCTTCAAAGGTGTTTTCACTGCCGAGGATATGGTCAACGGCGACCTGGGCCATTTTATAGCCCGGCGCGACCAGACCGTAAACGCGGTTATTCCAACTGGCGCACTCACCAATGGCGTAGATATCCGGGTCGGAAGTCTGACAGGAATCGTTAATGACGATACCGCCGCGCTGCGCGACGGCCAGACCGCACTGGGTAGCCAGTTTGTCGCGGGGGCGAATACCGGTAGAGAAGACGATAAAATCGACTTCCAGCTCGCTGCCGTCGGCAAAACGCATGGTTTTACGCGCTTCGGTACCTTGCTGAACAATCTCTTGCGTATTTTTACTGGTGTGTACACGTACGCCCATGCTTTCGATCTTGCGTCGTAGCTGCTCGCCGCCCATCTGATCGAGCTGTTCCGCCATCAGCATCGGCGCAAATTCAATGACGTGAGTTTCCACGCCGAGGTTTTTCAGCGCGCCGGCGGCTTCCAGCCCCAGCAGGCCGCCACCGACCACCGCCCCGCGCTTGCTGCGGCGGGCGCAGGATTCGATAGCGTTAAGGTCTTCAATGGTACGGTAAACGAAGCAATCCTGGGTTTCTGAGCCTTTAATCGGTGGAATCCACGGATATGAACCAGTCGCCATGATCAGCTTGTCATAATAAACGGTACGACCCGCGCTGGAGTGAATAACTTTCTCCTGACGGTTAATGGTAATTGCGCGTTCGCCAACCAGTACCTTTACGTCATGCTTCTCATAAAACCCTTCACGCACCAGAGAGAGCTCTTCCGCGGTGTGGTGAGAGAAGTAGGATGACAGGTGGACACGGTCATAGGCTTTACGGGGTTCTTCACAGAACACGGTAATGTCGAACAGGCTAGCGTCGGATTTATCAAGGAGATCCTCAATAAAGCGGTGGCCGACCATACCATTACCGATAATAGCGAGTCTGACTTTGCTCATTTTTGCCTCGATTTCTTTTCTATTACCGCCTACCTTAACGATTCAGCAACCCCACTTATTGATGTAAATCAAATTCACCTTTATATACCTCTTAATGGGTATATGGCTGATTTGTCAGGATTTTTATAAGTGGCGGAATTGTCAGGCTTTTCAGGTTTGTACAAATAATGTACAAAATGAGGGGGTTTTAGACCACCAGGCCTACCTCGTCGGGAGGAGAGGGAAAATAGGTTGCCGGAAGGCTGCTGCGCCTTATCCGGCCTACCAACGGCTTACGCTGTAGGCCGGATAAGACGCATTGCGTCGCCATCCGGCAATCATTATCAATGCGCCGCTGGGGCGCTATGTTGGCGATGACGGGACACAAAGCCGAGCGCAAAGCACATCACAAATACCACCGCATACAGACCATTTGCGGTGAGTAAGGCCGCCTGCGGGCCGCTGTGCGCCACAATCGGGCCGGTGACGACGAATGTCAGCATCGTTCCGATGGTACCGCAGGTCAAAATAAAGTTGACCAGCTTAGGCGAGGCCACTTTCGTTTGCTGCGATCCCAGCGTAATGATGGAGGTATAAATGGCGCTGGAGAAGAAGCCCAGCGTCAGAATAAACCACGGCATGTGCGCCTGTGTGCCGGTAATAAACAGATACATCAGTACTGCCGCCATACCCGCCAGCACGGTCAGAATGCGTTGCAGATCGAAAAAGCGCAGGATAAAGCTGAACGCCCACATGCCAAACATATAGGACATCCAGAAATCGCTCACCAGCGCCCCGGCGTCATTCAGGCTCATGCCGAGGCCTTTGGCGTATTCCGGCACCCAGGAGATAAAGCCTAATTGACCGAGGATATAGCACAGCGCAGCGACGGCGAGAAACAGTACGCCAATGCCCCATTTTTCTTTGGCGACAGGCGCCTGAGAGTGCTGCGCATGTTTACCCAGCGCCGGAAATTCACAGCCGAAGGTCAGGATGAAAATCGCCAGATAGACCAGGCCGATGCAGGCATAGACCCAGTACCACTCAATACTACGCGCCAGCAAGAAGGCGGCGACCATGGGAAAAATCATCCCCGCCATGCTGAAGAAGGAGTCGGTAAACAGCAGTCGGGAACCGCGCTGACGCCCTTCATACAGTTGCGTAATCAGGAAGGTGCCAATCGACATGGTGATCCCACTGACCAGCCCCAGCACAAACATCGCCGCTGAGAACAGCGCCAGGCTATGACTGAGCATCAGCCCGGCAACCGCCAGCACCATCAGGATAAAACCAAAGCGTAGCTGTGTTTTCAGCGGGACGATTTCCATCAACCACGCATTGAGGAAGATCGAGATCAAAATCCCGGCGTTCAGGAAAGTAAAGGTGTTACTCATGCTGGAAACGGGCAGATGAAAATAGTCTGCGATATTTCCCATCACCATCCCGGTGACAATCACCAGCGCCCCGGTCAGGGCGTAGGAAAGAAAGCTGATCCATGTGAGCTTGATGCGGTTGCTGTTAGTCATGTCTGGCCTTGAAGAGAAGTGAAGCGCGTGGAGGGCGCGTTAAGCGGGCAGATTTTAGGCGCTTTAGTGACGCATTTAAATAATTATTAGCAAACGTATTGCCCGTTACATTTTTAACGTGATCATGATCACGGTATATTGCGAGGCTCAGGCATTGTGCCGTGACGTTACATTTGTTTCAGATACGTAAAATTAGGTAAAGGACTGGCCTGACCCTGGAAGGCTCTTTAGAATCAGTCCACTTGCTTTATTTCTGCTCTTGTTAAGGAAATCTCATGCTCAAATCGACTCTGGCGGCTGTCGTAGCTGTTTTCGCTCTTTCTGCTCTTTCTCCCGCAGCGTTGGCAGCAAAAGGCGATCCTCATGTGCTGTTAACCACCTCCGCCGGGAATATTGAGCTGGAGCTGAACAGCCAGAAAGCGCCGGTTTCCGTGAAAAACTTTGTCGATTACGTCAACAGTGGTTTCTATAACAACACCACGTTTCACCGCGTTATTCCTGGCTTTATGATTCAGGGCGGTGGTTTTAACGAGCAGATGCAGCAGAAGAAACCGAATCCGCCTATTAAGAATGAAGCCGACAACGGCCTGCGTAATACTCGCGGCACGATCGCGATGGCGCGTACCGCGGATAAAGACAGCGCCACCAGCCAGTTCTTTATTAACGTCGCGGATAACGCTTTTCTCGACCACGGCCAGCGTGACTTTGGCTATGCAGTCTTTGGTAAAGTGGTAAAAGGTATGGACGTCGCTGATAAAATCTCTCAGGTGCCGACGCACGATGTCGGGCCTTATCAGAATGTGCCGACAAAACCAGTCGTTATCCTTTCCGCGAAAGTCCTGCCATAAAATATGCCTGCGCGGGGGCGAGCCACCCGCGTTTTCTCCCTGTCTCAGCGTAACCTGAAATTGCTGCTTATACTTGTGGGCAAGCACAGGCATATTCAGGGAGGCCAGGTGAAGAAACTTACCGATAAACAAAAGTCACGCTTTTGGGAACAGCGGCGCAACGTTAACTTCCAGCAAAGCCGCCGTCTCGAAGGTATTGAGATCCCCTTAGTAACCCTGACCGCCGACGAAGCGCTGGCACGCCTTGACGAACTTCGGAGGCACTATGAGCGATAAATTTGGCGAAGGACGCGATCCGTACCTCTATCCGGGGCTGAATGTGATGCGTAATCGGCTGGGGATTCATCAGGCCCAGCGACTGGCGCAAGCGGCATATGAAATGACCGCGCTCCGCGCCGCCACGATTGAACTGGGGCCGCTGATACGCGGCTTGCCCCATCTGTGCGCGATTCATCGCCAGCTCTATCAGGATATTTTCGACTGGGCGGGGCAACTGCGGGAAGTCGATATTTACCAGGGCGATACCCGTTTCTGCCACTTTGCCTATATCGAAAAAGAGGGTAATGTCCTGATGCAGGATCTGGAAGAGGAGGGCTACCTGGTCGGTCTGGCGCATGAAAAGTTTGTCGAGCGGCTGGCGCATTACTACTGCGAAATTAACGTACTTCACCCGTTTCGTTTGGGGAGCGGGCTGGCGCAGCGCATCTTCTTTGAACAACTGGCGCTACATGCAGGCTACGCGCTGAGTTGGCAAAGCATTGCGGTTGAAACGTGGAATCAGGCGAACCAGAGCGGCGCAATGGGCGATCTCTCCGCTTTGCAGGCAATTTTTCAGAAAGCGATAAGCGAAGCTCGCGAAACTGAGTAAAATAGTGCGGTTCTACTGACCCGGAGCCGCCATGATCCTGCTTATCGATAACTATGATTCCTTTACCTGGAACCTCTACCAGTATTTTTGTGAACTGGGCGCGGAAGTGCAGGTCAGGCGCAATGATGCGCTGACGCTGGCGCACATTGACGCTTTGAACCCGCAAAAAATCGTTATCTCTCCCGGCCCCTGTACGCCGGATGACGCTGGCATTTCACTGACGGTCATCCGCCATTATGCCGGACGTATTCCGATGCTGGGCGTTTGCCTTGGGCACCAGGCGATGGCGCAGGCTTTTGGCGCGACGGTGGTGCGGGCAGCGAAAGTAATGCACGGTAAAACGTCACCTGTTACGCACAATGGACAGGGCGTGTTTCGGGGATTGCCCAGCCCGTTAACCGTGACACGTTACCACTCGCTGATTGTCGACCCTGCCACGTTGCCTGAGTGTTTTGAGATCACCGCCTGGAGCGAAACGCAGGAGATTATGGGCATTCGCCACCGCGAGTGGGATCTGGAAGGCGTGCAGTTCCACCCGGAAAGTATTCTCAGCGAACAAGGACACGCTCTCCTGGAAAATTTCCTCCGGCGTTGATTTGTGGTTGCTATTAAGTGATTTTTTATTCATATTTTATGATTATAATTTCACTGGCATTTCTGCTTAACCGGGTGGTAATGATATGGCAACTGAACAAACGGCTATTACGCGCGCAACTTTTGATGAAGTGATTCTGCCCATTTATGCACCGGCGGACTTTATTCCGGTTAAAGGTAAAGGCAGTCGCGTATGGGATCAGCAGGGCAAAGAGTATATCGATTTCGCCGGCGGGATCGCAGTGACTGCGCTGGGCCATTGCCATCCGGCGCTGGTCGAGGCGCTGAAATCCCAGGGTGAAACCTTATGGCATACCAGCAACGTTTTTACCAACGAACCGGCGTTGCGTCTGGGACGTAAATTGATCGACGCCACGTTTGCCGAGCGCGTGCTGTTTATGAATTCCGGCACCGAAGCGAACGAAACCGCTTTTAAACTGGCGCGTCATTATGCCTGCGTGCGCCATAGCCCGTTCAAAACGAAAATCATTGCCTTCCATAACGCCTTTCATGGCCGTTCCTTGTTTACCGTCTCTGTAGGCGGGCAGCCGAAATATTCCGACGGCTTTGGGCCGAAACCCGCCGATATTATTCACGTTCCCTTCAACGATCTCCATGCGGTGAAAGCGGTAATGGACGATCATACCTGCGCCGTCGTGGTCGAGCCTATTCAGGGAGAAGGGGGCGTAACCGCCGCGACGCCGGCGTTCTTGCAGGGGCTACGTGAGTTATGCGATCGGCATCAGGCGCTGCTGGTGTTTGATGAAGTGCAGTGCGGGATGGGGCGCACCGGAGACCTGTTTGCCTATATGCACTACGGCGTCACGCCGGATATCCTCACCAGCGCCAAAGCGTTAGGCGGCGGTTTTCCGGTGAGCGCCATGCTGACCACGCAGGAGATTGCCTCGGCCTTCCATGTCGGTTCGCACGGTTCAACCTATGGCGGCAATCCGCTGGCCTGTGCGGTGGCTGGCGCGGCATTCGATATCATTAATACGCCAGAGGTACTAGAAGGCATTCACACTAAGCGGCAACAGTTTGTGCAACATTTGCAGGCGATTGACGAGCAATTTGACATTTTCTGCGATATTCGCGGCATGGGGCTGCTGATTGGCGCGGAACTGAAGCCGAAGTATAAAGGTCGGGCGCGCGATTTTCTGTACGCAGGCGCAGAGGCCGGAGTGATGGTGCTCAATGCCGGACCAGACGTGATGCGTTTTGCCCCGTCGCTGGTGGTGGAAGAGGCGGATATCAATGAAGGAATGCAGCGCTTTGCGCAGGCGATAGGGAAAGTGGTTGCCTGATGGCGGATTGTCGGATAAGCGTAGCGCATCCGGCAGTCGATCTAACCTTTTGTATCCCGTAGCCGCTTACTCAGCCAGATACCGTGATGCGGACGCTGACGCCAGGCCATCGACGAAATGGTGTGCATGGTGTTCAGATGGCCGATGATGCGCTGTAAATGTTGTTCCAGAGTGCTCAATAAGCCATGTGACGGCATGTCCGGCGACTCCAGAATGTTGACGTCGCCGGAACCACCTGGCCTGTCGTACTCCAGGCGCTGCTGGCAGCGCTGAATCGCAATCTCGCAAGATTCCAGATAGCGCTGCGCCAGATCCGGCGTCAGCATGGTGTGTTCCCGCGCCAGCGTCGTCATGGCGTTGATATGCTCGACAATAAACTGGCTGTGCGTGACCCACAGTTTCATATCCGACAGATAGTGGGTATTGAATCCGGGTTCCTGCATTGCCTGATTTAACGAGTTGAATAGCGTGTTATGCGCCTGGTTGACCCGCATTCTTTGATAAGCGAGCGGGGTGGCCTGCGGATCGTTACTGAGGATCAGTCGGATAGCTTCTTGATCGGCTTCCAGCGCATCATGGGCGTTTTTACGTAATAGCCCGCTTTGCCATTGCGGCCACAGCCAAACCATGCCGCCAAAGGCAATTAAACAGCCAATAAGCGTATCGATCAGCCTCGGCACAATAAACTGCTCTCCGTTTAACGTCAGTAACTGGATGGTGTATACCGCCGTCACCGTAAAGCCGACCGTCGCCCAGCCGTAGTTTTTACGAATAATCAGATAACTTGCCAGCGTTAGTACCAGCATGACCGCCAGCGTAATGCTTTCGGGAATATGTAAGTGCAGCGTGACGCCGGCAATCACCAGGCCGACCAGCGTTCCGACCGAACGGTGCAGAATACGTACGCGCGTCGCGCCATAGCCGTTTTGGGTGACAAACAGCACCGTCATGAGGATCCAGTACGGTTTGGGCAGGTGCAACGCGCTGCCCATCAGACTGGCGATACTCATCATTACGCTAATGCGTCCGGCGTTGCGTAGCGCCGGCGATTTAAGCGACACATAATTTTTCAGCGCCGGGAGTAGTGGCAGGCGACGCTGTTTATCGGCCATCAGGTCGCGGGCGTAAAGCGGTCGCTGAGTACGCAGCACGCGGGCGATTCGGCTGAAGTGCCAATAGCAGAACTGGCCTACCGGGTTTTCAGGATGTTGATTGGCAATCTTCTCCAGCGCGCCAATCTGTTTTTCCATAGAGAAGCGCGTCGGCAGACGATGATAAAGGATGTCATCCGCCAGCACGCGCAGGCGAGCGGCGACCGTTTGCGCATTCCAGCGAATTACCTCTTCCGCATGGCTGCGTTCTACCAGTTTCTGTACCTCTTCCGGCTGATGCAGGCTGACGGAGATGTGTTCCTGCAAATCCATCGCTTCCTGAAAAGCCCGCAACAGGCGCTTGTAATCATTATTGTTGTGCGCCGAAAGCATATGCATCTGTTGGTAACACTGGGTAATGAGATCGACCGCTTTTTGCTGGCGTATCAGCAGGGGAGGCAGCGCTTTTTCCGGATCGATATGTTGGGTGAGCAGGCTGTATTTCGCTTCGCAGTAATCGGCCAGTTCACGATATAACAAACTCAATGACTCGCGCAGCGGCTGTTCGCGCCATAGCCAGAACCAAAACCAGTTAAACACGCCGTACCATAGGGTGCCCAGCGCATAAATAAGCAGCGGCTCCCAGACGGGCATGTATCCCGCAAGGCTCAGGGTAAATATGGCGGCAATCAGCGACGCTGGCAGTAGCCGCGCATGAAGTGGGCTAATTTCCGCCGTCACGCCAAGCACCAGCGTGAGCCCGGTCAGGATCAACGGCAGGGGGACGGATTCTGCCAGCAGGAGTTGCGTTGTCAGACTGCATCCGGCGAACAGCGACGCGCCGATGATCAGGCGTTTAAAAAAGCGTTTGTGCGGTGTATCCAGACCTGCAATGTTGCAGCAGGCGGGAACGAGAGAGAAAAGTAATCCCAGGTGTAGCTGGCCTATCAATAAACCGACAGCCACAGGCAGGCACAGCACCAGCGTTTGCCGTAGTGCGTAATTAATCTCTGGGTGATAAATCAGTCTTCGCCACATCGATGCAAACAAAAATGGCGCATGATAAAACGCGCCATTCTGACGGGATTAACGGGTGCCGTAGACGACGATGGTCTTGCCATGCGCGGAGATCAGGTTTTGATCTTCCAGCATCTTCAAAATACGACCAACGGTTTCGCGGGAGCAGCCGACGATCTGGCCAATTTCCTGACGGGTGATTTTGATCTGCATCCCATCCGGGTGCGTCATGGCATCGGGCTGTTTCGCCAGATTCAGCAGCGTCTGAGCGATACGCCCGGTGACGTCGAGGAAGGCGAGGTTACCTACTTTTTCAGACGTGACTTGTAAGCGACGAGCCATCTGGGAAGAGAGGCGCATCAGAATATCCGGGTTTACCTGGATTAATTGGCGAAATTTTTTGTAGGAAATTTCAGCGACCTCACATGCGGTTTTCGCACGTACCCAGGCGCTGCGTTCCTGGCCTTCTTCAAACAGGCCCAATTCACCAATAAAATCACCCTGATTCAGATAAGAAAGAATCATTTCTTTCCCTTCCTCATCTTTGATCAGCACTGCCACGGAGCCTTTAACGATGTAGTACAGCGTTTCTGCTTTTTCACCCTGGTGAATCAGCGTGCTCTTTGACGGGTACTTATGAATGTGGCAATGAGACAAGAACCATTCAAGAGTCGGGTCTGTTTGCGGTTTGCCAAGCACCATGCGCGGTTATCCTCTGTTATAAGCTGTCTCCAGAGCCAGAAAACGGCACTGTCTCTGGGGTTGCAAAAATATGCTTCCCGCTACCTGGGAAGAGGGCTACGAAAATAGACTGTAGCCTGTAATGTGATGTCCTCTGCATACATGCAGTACGTCAATGTATTACTGTAGCATCTTGTCTGTTTTAGCATAGCTTTCGCCGTGTGTCTCCTGGTGTCTCGCTTCAGCATGACCCAAGTCGCCTTCCATTGCGAGTTTTGTTGTATGCGCGTAATCTTTCAGGAAAATTGAAACATTGGAGTTACGAAATATGCAAGCGCGTGTAAAGTGGGTTGAAGGACTCACGTTCCTCGGAGAGTCTTCCTCCGGCCACCAGATTTTAATGGATGGCAACTCCGGTGACAAAGCGCCGAGTCCGATGGAGATGGTATTAATGGCGGCTGGCGGATGTAGCGCTATTGATGTGGTATCGATCCTACAAAAGGGGCGTCAGAATGTCACCAACTGCGAAGTGAAGCTGACATCCGAGCGCCGGGAAGACGCGCCGCGCCTGTTTACGCACATTAATTTGCATTTTATGGTTACCGGCAGCGATCTGAAAGAGGCTGCCGTCGCGCGCGCTGTTGATCTCTCTGCGGAAAAATATTGCTCGGTGGCGCTAATGCTGGAAAAAGCGGTCCATATTACCCATTCGTATGAAGTGATTGCGGCGTGATTATCATTATCTGATGGCGGCTTCGCCTTATCGGACCTACCAGTTTTTATCCCGTAGGCCCGATAAGCGTAGCGCCATCGGGCGTTTCAACGCGGTTATTCGATTTTTTTGCCTTCCATTAATCGCTGTACCAACGGCAACATAATCAGCTCCATCGCCAGTCCCATTTTGCCGCCCGGCACCACTAATGTATTAATGTGAGAAATGAACGAGCCCTGGAGCATCGCCAGTAGCCAGGGAAAATCGATCCCTTCCAGGTTGCGGAAATGGATCACCACAAAACTCTCATCCAGCGACGGAATGCCCTTTGCGGCGAACGGATTGGAGGTGTCGACGGTCGGCACGCGCTGGAAGTTAATATGGGTACGGGAGAACTGCGGCGTAATGTAATTGATGTAGTCGTCCATGGAGCGCACCACGGAATCCATCACTGCTTCACGGGAGTGTCCACGTTCGCCGGTGTCACGAATCAGTTTCTGAATCCATTCGAGGTTGACGATAGGCACCACGCCAACCAACAGATCAACATGACGCGCGACATCATGTTGCGGCGTGACGACGCCGCCGTGCAGTCCTTCATAAAACAGCACATCGGTCGGCTCGGGAAGCGGCTGCCAGGGTGTAAACGTGCCGGGAACCTGATTCCACGGTACGGCTTCATCATAGGTATGCAGATATTTACGTGACTGGCCTTTACCCGTCTGCCCGTACTCAATGAAAGTGTGTTCCAGCAGGCTGAAGTCATTGGCTTCAGGCCCGAAATAGCTGATATGCCGCCCGGCGTCGCGCGCTTTGCGGATCGCCATGTCCATTTCCGGGCGGGTATAACGATGAAAACTGTCGCCTTCCACCTCGGCGGCGTGCAGATTTAACTGCGCGAAAATTTTACGAAACGCGAGGCTGGTGGTGGTGGTCCCCGCGCCACTTGACCCTGTTACTGCTATCACCGGATGTTTGGCTGACATGGCAACTCCATGATTAAGCTTTAATAATAATGTATTGCCGTCAAAGGCGTTTTATTCGCGAAACTGTTTTTTCGGCATAATATTGACCGTTTCATGTAATTCAGACCATACCAGAACGGCCTCGCCGGATTGCAGTTGACGTTTTACGTCCGCGACTTTTTGTTCAAGCGAACGTTCATGTTCACCATAATCGGTGCCTTCGCGCAACACAAAGCTTTCGAGCAGGTTGTCCAGCGTGTCGGGGGAGAGCCCCTGCCAGGGAATGATCATGATGACGCCTCCAGATACGTTGTCAGCCAGTCAGGAATTCGGCGTTCCAGCCACATTTCAGGGCGCAGCGGCGTACCGCCGATAAATCCTACGTGTCCGCCATGCTCAGTTAACTGATACTCCACGTGTGGGGGCAGATCTTCCGCTTTAGGGATCACATGATGATCCATAAACGGATCGTCTTTGGCATGAATAATCAGCGTCGGTTTAGCTATCTGGTTAAGCAACGGCATGGCGCTACACTGACGATAGTAGTCGATGGCGTCGGCAAAGCCATGAATTTTCGCGGTGATCAGGTCGTCAAACTCGCGGATACGGCGCATTGATTTGAGTTGCCCCAGATTCACCGGCAGCGACCCGGGATACGCCGCCAGCTTGCGTGACGCATTCGCTTTTAACAGATTGAGCAAATAACGCTGATAGACGCGGGAAAACCCTTTATCCATGTGGTAGCTACAGGCTTCGAGAACAAAGGGCGCAGAAACAATCACCGCCGCCTCGATGGGGATATTGCGGCCTTCTTTCGCCAGCAGGCACGCCAGCATATTACCGCCGAGCGAATAGCCCACGGCGGCTGTCGGAACGGTGCCGAACTCCCGCTGTAGCCAGCGTAAAAACCAGGCGCCATCCTCCGTTTCGCCGGAGTGGTAAATTCGATTCAGACGGTTTGGCTCACCGCTACAGCCGCGAAAGTGCATCACTACGCCCAGCCAGCCGCGCTTTTGCGCCGCCTCAATCAGTCCGTGGGCATAGGGGCTGTTCAGGCTGCCTTCCAGGCCGTGAAAGACCACCAGCCGCGGTTTATGCTTTGCCTGTTGCGGCTTTTCGCTCCATGCCAGATCGACAAAATCGCCGTCCGGTAATTCCAGCCGCTGCCAGTAGGCGTTGAACTTCACTTTGCGGCGGATTAAACGCGGCAGCATAGTCTGTAAATGGCGATTACGAATGCCGCGCATGGGAATAAATTCATGCGAGTCATTGACAGGCGGGGTCATTTCTGTAGACGTGATCTCAACCATAGCACCAGAACAATTGATAATTGGAAACAATACTATACCGCGCATAAGGTTCACAGATTAATCAATATGTGATTTTACGTTCAATAAATCACCCGGCGAAATAAGAATTGCGCCTCATTTCGCCAGGGGGGGGCGGTATTCACTGCGCGCGCAATACCCTGCAAAAATAGTGTGAACCCCTGCATCAGCCGAATTAATCGTGGTAGTGTGGCAGTACGATGGTTATGTGACTCAAGGAGAAGGCATGTCGAAGACACTTTTACAGATCCACTTTAACTTTAGCGGCCCTTTTGGCGAGGAGATGACTCAGCAACTGAACGGACTGGCGGAGTCCATCAATGAGGAGCCGGGCTTTATCTGGAAAATCTGGACAGAAAGCGAGAAAAACCAGCAAGCTGGCGGCATTTATCTGTTTGAATCCGAAGAAACGGCGCAGGCTTATATTAAAAAACACACTGCACGTCTGAAAAATCTTGGTGTTGATGAGGTGACGTTTAAATTATTTGGCGTGAACGACGCGTTGACGAAAATAAATCACGGTAACCTCTGCCGATAAATCATATAACGCAGGCTTCCCATCCCGGCCAGCCTGCGAACTACGTCCGTTCCCAGCCATTGGCCCCCTTCAAACCTATACCAATAACACCGCGTCGTTCGGCATGCTGCTGTCTGGCGTGATCGTCATCACAAATTGTTACTTCAATTATTACTCTCAGGCTAATGATTTTTACCTGCGCTTAATTGATGATTTTCTCACCAAAGCTCAGACTCTTTTCAGTGTTAAGCCAATCAAACTGATTGTTGAATCAGGAGGTTAATAATGTTATCTGGACAAACGCCAGCACGCGTCTGGAACACGCGCCGCAACGAAAAACAGCGCCGTCTGGCTTCCGTTCCGGTGCAGGGTAAGGTACTGCCTACCGCAGACCTGACCGCGATGCTGGAAAAACTGATCGCGCCGGGTGACCGCGTGGTATTAGAAGGGAATAACCAAAAGCAGGCGGATTTCCTGTCCCGTATGCTGGCGGAAGTCAATCCGCAGAAAGTACACGACCTGCACATGATTATGCCAAGCGTCGGGCGTAGCGAGCATCTGGATATCTTTGAAAAAGGCATCGCCCGCAAGCTGGATTTCTCCTTCTCCGGCACCCAAAGCCTGCGCATCTCGCAGCTACTGGAAGATGGCCAGTTGGAAATCGGCGCCATCCACACTTACATCGAACTGTACTCCCGCCTGTACGTCGACCTGGCCCCGAATGTGGCGCTGATTGCTGGTTACAAAGCTGACCGCAAAGGAAACCTCTACACCGGGCCGAGTACCGAAGATACTCCGGCGCTGGTGGAAGCCGCGGCCTTCCACGACGGTATTGTTATCGCTCAGGTGAACGAACTGGTAGATGACGAATGCGACCTGCCGCGCGTGGATATACCGGGCTCCTGGATTGACTACGTAGTGGTCGCTGACAAGCCGTTCTTTATCGAACCACTGTTTACCCGCGACCCGCGCCTGATCAAACAGGAACACATCCTGATGGCGATGATGGCCATCAAAGGCATCTACGCCGAGCATCAGGTGCAGTCGCTGAACCACGGTATCGGCTTCAACACTGCCGCTATCGAGCTGCTGCTGCCGACTTACGGCGAACAGCTCGGTCTGAAAGGCAAAATCTGTAAACACTGGACTCTGAACCCGCATCCGACGCTGATCCCGGCAATTGAAAGCGGCTGGGTGGAGAGCGTGCACTGCTTCGGCGGCGAACTGGGGATGGAAGAGTACATCCGCGCCCGCCCTGACGTATTTTTTACCGGGGCTGATGGCTCCATGCGTTCTAACCGCGCCTTCTGCCAACTGGCGGGGCAGTATGCGGTGGATATGTTTATCGGTTCGACCTTGCAGGTTGACGGCTATGCTAACTCCTCAACGGTCACCCGTGGTCGTCTCTCCGGTTTCGGCGGCGCGCCGAACATGGGGCACGACCCGCACGGTCGCCGTCACGCGACCCCGGCCTGGCTGAACATGATTACCGAACCGGACCCGATGCAGCGCGGTAAAAAACTCGTCGTACAGATGGTAGAAACCTTCCAGGCGGGCGTGAAGCCGACCTTCGTGGAAAAACTGGATGCCATTGACGTGGCGAAAGCTTCCGGTATGCCGCTGGCGCCAGTGATGATTTACGGCGACGACGTAACGCACGTGCTGACTGAAGAAGGCATCGCTTATCTCTACCGGGCTAAAGATCTGGAAGAGCGCCGTGCGATGGTGGCGGCGGTTGCCGGTATCACCGACATCGGTCTGGGCGTTGACGCGAAACGCGTCGCCGAACTGCGTAGTAGCGGCAAGGTGGTCTACCCGGAAGATATGGATATTCGTCGTACCGACGCCACCCGTTCGCTGTTGGCGGCCGGTAGCGTCGCCGACCTGGTGGAGTGGTCCGGCGGTCTTTACAACCCACCTGCGAAATTTCGGAGCTGGTAATGAAACTTCTGCCTCAGATTCAGGTTGCAGGCGGTGCCGAATGGCTGGCGCGAACCGCCACGCAGTGTCTGATTGACGAAGCACGATTAAGCCCGAAGCCCGGTCTGGTGGACAGTCGGGGGAACGGCGCGCATCACGATTTGACTCTGGCGCTCATGGAGCGCTCGGCGCACAGCCTGACCCCTACGTTTCAGGCGCTGGCGCTACAAAGCTGGCAGCGTCCAGCGGATATTGCGCTCAGACAAACCATAGGGCGACTCGGTCGCGAAGGCGAGAAACAGATGATGGCCGCTACCGACGGCGTGAACACCCACCGCGGCGCGATTTGGGCGCTGGGGATGCTGGTGAGCGCAGTAGCGATGCACGGCGGTGTAGGTAGCGCGCAGCAGGTGGCGAACACTGCCGCCGAGCTGGCGACGCTGCCGGACGACGCCGCGCCGAAGGTCTTTAGCAAGGGGCTGCGTGCCACACGCCGTTATCGCGTACCGGGCGCGCGCGAAGAGGCGCAGCAGGCGTTTCCGCACATTATGCAGCGGGCGCTACCGCAATTGCGTTTAAGCCGATTGAGCGGCAGTAGCGAAACGCATGCGCGGTTAGATGCCCTGATGGCGATTATGACTTCGTTGACCGACACCTGCGTGCTCTCCCGCGCGGGGCTGGAGGGGCTGGACGTCATGCAGCACGGCGCGCGCGCCGTGCTGAGTGCTGGTGGCAGCGCCCATCCGGCGGGTCAGAGGGCGCTGGCGGCGCTCGATCGTCAGATGCTGGCGCTGAACGCCTCGCCGGGCGGCGCAGCCGATTTACTGGCCGCCACCCTGTTTCTTGACCGCATCGAATCGCCTATACACAAAGTAATTCGAGTTGCAGGACAAAACGCACCGCGTTTTGAACAGCGCTTGCGCTGGCCCCGAAGGGGTGAGGCCAAAAGGCCGAATCACGCGGCAAGGGAGTGAATCCCCAGGAGCGTACATAAGTACGTGACTGGGGGGAACGAGCGTAGCCAACGCATCTGTAACGTGAAGTACGACGTGTATATTTAAAGCATTAAGAGGATGTTATGGAACACATTACATTAACCGTACCGGCCAGCCGTACCTTAAGCGGCAAAGCGCTGGCAGGCGTTGTGGGCTCCGGGGATATGGAGGTGTTATTCACCGCCGACCAGGGCCAGACGTTAACCATTGATATCACCACTTCCGTCGATAACAGCCGTAGCCGCTGGGAAGCGCTGTTCAACCGTCTGCAAACGGTCAGCAGTCTGCCGGCGGGCCAACTGACCATCCACGATTTCGGCGCAACCCCGGGCGTAGCGCGCATTCGTATCGAACAGGTATTTGAAGAGGTGAACTATGCGTGATGACCGCAGTTTTATCGAATTAAAAGCGCGTCAGCGTGCGCAGGCGCTGCTGGATGAAGGCAGTTACCGTGAACTGCTCGACCCGTTTGAAGGCGTGATGTCGCCGTGGTTGGGCGCGCAGGGCATTGTTCCGCAGGCTGATGACGGTATGGTCGTCGCAAAAGGTACCATCAACGGCAAACCGGCGGTGGTGGTAGCGATTGAAGGCGCGTTCCAGGGCGGCAGTATGGGCGAAGTGTCCGGCGCCAAAATGGCGGCGGCGCTGGAGCTGGCGGCGGAAGATAACCGCAACGGCATTCCGACGCAGGCGGTATTGTGCCTGGAAACCGGCGGTGTGCGCTTACAAGAGGCCAACCTGGGCCTGGCGGCGATTGCCGATATTCACGCGGCGATTGTCGACCTGCGTCGCTATACCCCGGTTATCGGCATCGTGGCCGGGACCGTTGGCTGCTTCGGCGGGATGTCGATTGCCGCCGCGCTGTGCAGCTATCTGATTGTCACCCGTGAAGCGCGTCTCGGTCTGAACGGCCCGCAGGTTATCGAACAGGAAGCCGGGATCGAAGAGTACGACTCCCGCGATCGCCCGTTTATCTGGAGCATGACCGGTGGTGAAGTGCGTTATCAAAGCGGGCTGGTGGAAGCGCTGGTCGGCGACGGCGTCAACGCGGTGAAAGCGGCGATGAACGAGGCGCTGGCCAAAGGCGTACCGGCAAAACATCGCACCGATAACTACGACGGGTATCTCGATCGCCTGACGAACTTCGACACCCGCAAACAGGCCGATGCTGAACAGATTAAAGCGCTTTTCGTCCGGGAGGTGAAATGATGAGTAACGCAATGAGCCGTGGCCAATTATGGCTGGAAACCCTGGTACCCAATGCCAAACGTCTTGAAGGGCTGTGCCCGTCCGTGCAGGCCGCCGACGGCGAGCTGAACAGTGAAGCGGTGCGTTTTATTGCCGTGGTGCCCGATGCCAATAACCACTACCCGCGCGCTGCTAAAGGCGAGGTCGGGCTGCTGGAAGGTTGGACACTGGCGAAAGTGGTAAGCGAAACCATCGACGCCGATGCCGATAAAGCGGTGAAACGCCCGATTGTGGCGGTGATTGACGTACCAAGCCAGGCCTACGGTCGTCGTGAAGAGGGTTTTGGTATTCATCAGGCGCTGGCGGGTGCGGCGGCAGCCTATGCCAACGCGCGACTGGCGGGGCATCCGGTGATTGGCCTGATCGTCGGTAAAGCGATGTCCGGCGCGTTTCTGGCGCACGGCTACCAGGCGAACCGTCTGATTGCGTTTAACGATAAAGGGGTGCTGATCCATGCGATGGGTAAAGAGTCCGCAGCACGCATTACCCTGCGTACCGTCGAGGCGCTGGAAAAACTGGCGGCGACCATTCCGCCAATGGCGTATGACATCAGCAATTACGCCACCCTGGGGCTGCTGGAGAACCTGCTGGATATCAGCAATCCGGATGCCCCGTCTGTTACCGATCTGGCGCTGGTGAAAACCACCCTGCAACAGGCCATCAATGACGCTCGTCAGGACCCGACGCTGAAAAGCCGTCTGGGCGCTGATAATCGCCGCAGTTCAGCCCTTGTGCGCGAACGTATGCGAGCAAGCTGGTAAGTAAAAAGAGACCTGCCGGATGCCCGGTTCCGTGGGCGCGCTCGTTGCGCCCGCGCGGGCCGCTGTATCTGAAAAATAATAACCATCGCGATAGTGCTAACTTTTTAAATGACAGGTGATTTATGACTTACGTGATTGTTCATGCCCTTGCACCGATTTTTATCATCATGCTGCTGGGATTCTGGGCCGGGAAGGCCAAAATGGTCGATAACAAGAATGTTTCCCTACTTAATATTTTCGTCATGGATTTCGCATTACCAGCGACGTTGTTTAGCGCGACGGTACAAACGCCCTGGACGGGAATTCTCGCCCAGTCGCCACTGATTCTGGTACTGACGCTGGCGATGTGGATTACCTATGCGGCTATCTACTTCCTGGCGACAACCGTCTTTAAAAAGTCGCCGCAGAATGCCGCTGTGCTGACCCTGACGGTGGCGCTGCCAAACTATGCGGCGCTCGGTCTGCCGATTCTCGGCAGCGTATTGGGCGAAGGCGCGACGACCTCGCTGTCCGTCGCTGTTTCCATTGCCTGCGGTTCGGTACTGATGACGCCGTTCTGTCTGCTGATTCTGGAACGTGAAAAAGCGCGCGCCGAAGGCAACAACACCGGTTCTACCCTGGCGATGCTGCCTGTACTGATGTGGCGCTCGCTGAAAAAACCGATCGTGATGGGCCCGCTGCTGGGGGTTATCCTCTCCGCTATCGGTATCAAAATGCCGGAACTGTTCCTCGCGGCGATTAAACCGTTGGGTCTGTCTGCGACCGCCGCAGCGCTGTTCCTGACCGGGGTGATCCTGTCTGCGCGTAAACTGCAGATCAATACTGTGGTGATCACCTCCACCATCGCCAAACTGCTGATTCAACCGGCGATTGCCTGGGGTATCGTGCTTATCTTCGGCCTGCATGGCTCCGTGGCGATTACCGCTATCCTGATGATTGCGCTGTCCGCGGGCTTCTTCGGCGTGGTGTTCGGTAACCGCTTTGGCGTGCAGTCTCCAGATGCAGAAGCCGTGCTGCTGTTGAGCTCGGTCCTGTGTATCCTGTCGCTGCCGCTGTTTATCTCGCTGACTTCAGGAATCTAAATCATGAGCACAACATTACGCCCACACGACCTTATCTGGCTGAACGCGCGCGACGCGCTCGAAGATGTCACGGAATCCTGGGTGGATACCGTCTGGCATAGCGGTCTGCCGGTGGTAGTGCGGCGTGATGTTGATGCGCAGGGGCGTGTGCCCGTTGGTGTGCGCGGCATGAAGCGCGACCAACGGGCGGCGGGCTGGGTGCAGCCGGCGGCCGTCGTTCGTATCTGCTCGCCGCAATCGCTGGTCGACTCGCAGACGTTGTTGCGCTCGCCCTTTATCTCTCAGCCGCCGGTTCAGGTAGCTTTATTATTGGCTCAGCAAACGTGGCCTTGGACGTGGGGCATTACCGGCAGTACCGGCTATGCGCTGGCGACCGGTATTCCGGTTATCCATGCGGCAAGCGATCTGGATCTGCTGATCCGCGCGCCGCAGCCGCTGGCGCGTGAGGAGCTTAAAACGTGGCAGCAGCAGTTAGCGGGCGGACTCTGCCGGGCAGACACCCAGGTGGAAACGCCGCACGGCGCGTTTGCGCTCAATGAGTGGCTGCGCGATGGCAAAGCATTGTTAAAAACCTCGCAGGGGCCGCGGCTGGTGAGCGACCCGTGGAGCAGGGAGGAGTCATGAAAATCCTGTTTACCTTTCCGGGGCAGGGTACGCAGCATCCCGATATGCTGCAAAACCTTCCGGGACCGGAATTAGCACAGGCGCGAGAAGTGTTAGGCGCGGAGGCGGACGGACTGGATTCCCCCGACGCGCTGAAACACACCCGGGCAGTGCAACTGGCGTTGCTGATTGCCGGGGTGGCCTGGGCGCGGGAGCTGGCGCGTCGCGGTGCCGCGCCGGATATCGTCAGTGGACTGTCCATTGGCGCGTATCCTGCGGCGGTAGTGGCCGGGGCGCTCGATTTTAGCGACGCGCTGAAGCTGGTGGCGCTGCGCGGTGATTTAATGGAACAGGCGTATCCGCACGGCTATGGCCTGACGGCGATTATGGGACTGACCCTGCCGCAGGTGGAAAGCCTGGTGGAAGGCAGCGGCACCTGGATCGCCAACCTGAACGCGGAAACCCAGATTGTGATTGCCGGCACCGACGAAGCGATGGCTGGCGTGGCGAAACGGGCATTAGCGAAAGGGGCCAGTAAGGCGCATCGTCTGGCGGTCAGCGTACCGTCGCATTGTGAGTTGCTGGCAGAACCCGCGCAAAAACTGGCGGCGGCGTTCAGCAATGTGACGCTCTCTCGACCACGCTGCGCGTATTTGAGCGGCAGTACCGGACGCGTTTTATGGCAGCCGGAAAAAATTGCTGATGACCTGGCGATGAATATGGCGCGCACGGTGCGCTGGCAGGAGGCGGTCATTTCCGCCAACGAGCGCGAAGCGCGGCTGGCGATAGAGATGCCTCCGGGCGGCGTGCTGACCTGCTTAACGCGTCAGGCGGCGTGGGAAGGTGAGTCTGTCTCACTGGAGCGCAACGGGGTGGAGGTAGCCGTGCATCTGGCGAAGCGGCTTCGCGCGTAAAGTTGTTGCCCGATGGTGCTGCGCTTATCGGGCCTACGCTCGTGCTTGCTGTAGGCCGGAAAAGACGCGAAGCGTCGCCCTCCTGCAATTAGCCGTTCGGGTTAAGGCTGCGCGCGTACATCCGCCCTTCGGCGGCCAGCGCCAGCAGGCTTGGATCGCGCTCCCGGTTGCGGGCAAAGACAATGGCGATAAGCTGCTGCATCTGGTATGGCTCGGAAAGTTTCAGTAGTTGCACGGTATTCTCGTACATCTTCTTCATTCGCCCCGGCATCAGCGTAAAGCCCACGCCCGCCTGCACCAGGCTGAGCATCGAAAAGATATCGTTCACGCGGGTGACAATCTCCGGCTCAAAGCCGGCGATATGAAAGGCTTCCTGAAACCCAGCATAGGTGGCGAACCCTTCCGCCAGCGAGACAAACTTCTGCTCCCGGTAATCGCGCAGGTCAGCCGGTGATGAGGTATTGAGGGTAGCCGTTGCTGGCGCCGCGAGATAAATATCATCGTGAAACAGCGGCAGCACTTCCAGACTATTGCGATCGATTTCGCTTTCAGAAATCGAGATCAGAATCGCGTCCAGCGTACCGTCTTCCAGCATTTTCAGCAGTGCTTCGTTAGAGCCCATGGTGAGATCCAGCTCCAGATCCGGGCGGCGCAGCTTCATGCCCATAATCAGGTGCGGTACCGTTTCCAGCGTCAGCGAGTAGAGCGTGCCGACGCGCAAACGCCCCTGACCGACACCTGCCGTTTTACGGGTCTCTTCCAGCCCTCGGGCCATCAAATGCGTCACTTCCTGGCAATATTCCAGCAGCGTCCATGCCGCCGGTTGGGCAATCAGGTTGCGGCCTTTGTGGATGAACAGCGGACAACGCACGTTCTCTTCCAGCGTGTGCAGCGCCCGGTGCACGCTGACGCCGCTGATATCCAGCGCCTCGGCGGTGCGGGCGATATTGCCCTTCGCCATAAAGGTCATGAAGATGGTCAGCTTGCGGAAGGTTATGTCATCGGTAATTGATACACTCATCGTCCGGCCTTTACGGTTAATCGTTCATCATCTGCTCAAGCCTCTCCTGTGCTTCCAGCCACGCCATTTCGCACGCTTCCAGCCCGGATTTGGCGCTGGCCTGTTGCTGTAGGCATTCCGTCATCTCCGCTTTGCGGCTCGGGTCGTACAGGCTGCTGTCGCCGAGCTTCTCTTCCGCCTGCGCTAATTGGGCGTTGAGCTTCTCCATCTCTTTTTCCAGACGGGCAATCTCTTTACGCAACGGTTGCGTCAGAGTACGCAGTTCCGCGTCGCGGCGCTTCTGATCTTTACGCGCCTGCGCGCTGTTGGCGTTCTCTTTTGGTACGTCGTCGGTCTGGTTTTCCTGCTTCTGCACGTCGCTCAGCCACTGCTGGTAATCTTCCAGATCGCCGTCGAAGGGTTCGACTTTTTTGTCGTGCACCAGATAGAGGTCGTCGGTGGTGGAGCGGATCAGGTGACGATCGTGCGAGACAACCACCAGCGCGCCTTCGAAATCGATCAGCGCTTCGGTGAGCGCCTGGCGCATGTCGAGATCCAGGTGGTTGGTCGGCTCATCGAGCAGCAGCAGGTTTGGTCGCTGCCAGACGATCAGCGCCAGTACCAGGCGCGCTTTCTCGCCGCCGGAGAAACGTTGCGTCTCTTCCGTTACTTTGTCGCCCTGGAAACCGAAGCCGCCGAGATAATCACGCAGCTTCTGCTCCAGTTCCTGCGGCGCCAGACGCGCCATATGCTGCAACGGCGATTCATCGGCGCGTAAATACTCCAGTTGGTGCTGGGCGAAGTAGCCGAGCTTAATGCCTTTGGCGAGGCCGATTTCGCCGTGCAACGGTTCCAGTTCGCCCGCCAACAGTTTAATCAGCGTCGATTTCCCCGCGCCGTTACGTCCCAGCAGACCAATACGCGAGCCGGGCACCAGGTTCAGCTTGATAGATTCCAGAATGATGCGATCGCCATAACCTGCGCTGACTTTTTCCATCTTCAACAGCGGGTTTGGTAGGCTTTCCGGCGCGCGGAAGCTGAAATGGAACGGGTTGTCCACATGAGCCGGAGCGATAAGCTCCATACGCTCCAGCATCTTGATACGGCTTTGCGCCTGTTTCGCTTTGGTCGCTTTGGCGCGGAAACGGTCGATATAACTTTGCAGATGCGCCACACGCTCCTGCTGACTTTCATACATCGCCTGCTGCTGCGCCAGGCGCGTGGCGCGCTGTACTTCAAACGCGCTGTAGTTGCCGGTGTACTCGAACAGAGTCTGCTGTTCGATATGGATAATTTTATCCACTATCGGGTCGAGGAAGTCGCGATCGTGGGAGATCAGAATCAGGGTGCCCGGATAGCTCTTCAGCCATTTTTCCAGCCAGATGACGGCATCCAGATCGAGGTGGTTGGTCGGTTCGTCGAGCAGCAGTAAATCGGAACGGCAAATCAGCGCCTGGGCCAGGTTAAGGCGCATTCGCCAGCCGCCGGAAAAGTCGCTGACCGGACGTTCCAGCTGATCGTTAGAGAAGCCGAGGCCGTGAAGCAGGCTGGCGGCGCGCGAGCGAACGGTCCATGCGTCGATGGCGTCCAGCTTGCCGTGTATGGCGGCGATAGCATGTCCGTCGTTACGTTCGTTGGCGTCGTTAAGCTGCGCTTCCAGATGACGGTATTCACGGTCGCCGTCAATGACATACTCAATCGCTGGCTGGGGCAACGCAGGCGTTTCCTGATTCACCCACGCTAATTGCCAGGTTCCGGGCAGGGTAAAACTCCCGGCATCGGCGCTGATTTCATTTTTCAGCAATGCCAGCAGGGTAGATTTACCGCAGCCGTTTTTACCCACCAGGCCGACTTTCTGGCCGGGATTAATGGTAGCCGAGGCATTGTCCAGTAGGACGCGCACGCCGCGACGAATTTGTAACGAGGAGAAAACAATCATAAGGCGCCGTATGTTCAGACTATGTTAATTTATCATTATGATAATGTAATATTCGGGCGTACCGCCGCGCTGGAGCGCAATGGTAGCTCAAAACAACAACGATACACAAAATCATTCAGGCCGCCTTTGGTGAGGGACAAGAATATCTCTCATTAATCCCCAGCGGCGTACATAGAGTACGTGGCTGGGGGTGAACAAACGCCGTCAACGTAGAAGTAGCCTGAAGAATGAAGGGTATCTACCCAAAAGAACCGGGAGGGGGATTGATGTCTCAGCCAGCAAAAGTCTTGCTGTTGTATGCCCATCCGGAATCTCAGGACTCGGTCGCTAACCGGGTACTGCTTAAACCGGCCATACAGCACAATAACGTAACCGTGCACGATCTTTATGCGCGCTATCCTGATTTTTTTATTGATACGCCCTATGAACAAGCCTTGCTACGTGAGCACGACGTCATTGTTTTTCAGCATCCCCTTTACACCTATAGCTGTCCGGCTTTACTGAAAGAATGGCTTGATCGTGTTCTGAGTCGGGGGTTCGCCAGCGGACCAGGAGGAAACCAACTGGTGGGAAAGTACTGGCGTAGCGTGATTACGACCGGCGAGCCGGAGAGCGCTTACCGGTATGACGCGCTAAACCGCTATCCGATGAGCGATGTACTGCGCCCCTTTGAACTGACCGCGGCTATGTGCCGGATGCACTGGATGCCTCCCATTATTGTGTATTGGGCGCGCCGCCAGTCGCCGCAGGCGCTGGCCAGTCATGCGCAAGCTTATGGTGAGTGGCTGGCGAATCCTGTGAGCGCGGGGGGCTATTGATGGAAGGTGCTGATTTATTGATGGCGGGAACGCTGTTTCTCTTCGCGGCGGTCGTGGCGGTGCCGCTGGCGGCCAGGTTGGGCATTGGCGCGGTATTAGGGTATTTGCTGGCGGGAATCGCCATCGGCCCGTGGGGGCTGGGATTTATCAGCGATGTTGACGAGATCCTGCACTTTTCCGAACTGGGCGTCGTGTTTCTGATGTTTATCATTGGCCTCGAACTTAATCCTTCCCGGCTTTGGCAACTGCGGCGTTCTATCTTCGGCGTCGGCGCTGCTCAGGTGCTGCTAAGCGCGGCGGTGCTGTCGGGATTACTGATGCTTGCTGATTTCTTATGGCAGGCGGCGGTAGTCGGCGGGATTGGCCTGGCGATGTCTTCGACGGCGATGGCGCTACAACTGATGCGCGAGAAAGGCATGAACCGTA
Organism: Salmonella sp. FC25216; assembly: GCF_057751355.1. Taxonomy (NCBI): domain Bacteria; kingdom Pseudomonadati; phylum Pseudomonadota; class Gammaproteobacteria; order Enterobacterales; family Enterobacteriaceae; genus Salmonella; species Salmonella sp. FC25216. Next base: position 395,807 of record NZ_JBDGON010000004.1, read on the forward strand.
GCGAGTCCGGGCAGCTAGGGTTTTCAGTCTTATTGTTTCAGGATTTAGCGGTGATCCCCGCGCTGGCGTTGGTGCCTTTATTGGCGGGATCTGCCGACGAGCATTTTGACTGGTTTAAAGTGGCAATGAAGGTACTGGCCTTTGTGGTAATGCTGATTGGCGGGCGCTACCTGCTGCGCCCGGTATTTCGTTTTATTGCTGCGTCCGGCGTACGAGAGGTTTTCACTGCCGCGACGTTGTTGCTGGTGCTGAGCGCCGCCTTATTTATGGATGCGCTGGGACTGTCGATGGCTCTGGGAACCTTTATTGCCGGCGTTTTACTGGCAGAGAGTGAATACCGGCATGAGCTGGAAAACGCTATCGATCCGTTTAAAGGTTTACTGCTTGGGTTGTTCTTTATCTCTGTCGGTATGTCGCTAAATCTTGGCGTACTTTATACCCATTTACTGTGGGTGGCGGCGGGCGTCGTTATCCTGGTCGTCATAAAAATGCTGACGCTGTATCTCCTGGCGCGGCTATATGGAATAAGAAGTTCTGAACGGATGCAGTTTGCCAGCGTGCTGAGTCAGGGGGGCGAGTTCGCTTTTGTGCTCTTTTCTACCGCCTCTTCTCAGCGTCTGTTTCAGGGCGATCAGATGGCGTTATTATTGGTGACTGTCACGTTATCAATGATGACCACGCCGCTACTGATGAAAGGGATTGATAAGTGGTTATCGCACCGTCTTAACGGCCCGGAAGAGAATGATGAAAAGCCGTGGGTCGAAGATGATAAACCCCAGGTGATTGTCGTCGGCTTTGGCCGTTTTGGTCAGGTGATCGCTCGCTTATTGATGGCGAATAAGATGCGTATCACCGTGCTGGAACGCGATATCGGCGCCGTTAATCTGATGCGCAAATATGGTTATAAAGTGTATTACGGCGATGCTACACAAGTAGAGCTGCTGCGTTCTGCGGGCGCGGAGGCGGCGGAGTCGATAGTCATTACGTGTAATGAACCGGAAGATACGATGAAGCTGGTGGAATTGTGTCAGCAGCATTTTCCGCATCTGCATATTCTTGCGCGAGCGCGCGGACGTGTGGAGGCGCATGAGTTATTACAGGCTGGGGTCACGCAGTTTTCCCGTGAAACGTTTTCCAGCGCGCTGGAACTGGGACGTAAGACTCTGGTGTCGTTAGGTATGCATCCGCATCAGGCGCAGCGCGCGCAGTTGCATTTTCGTCGGCTGGATATGCGAATGTTGCGGGAGCTGATCCCTGAGCATACCGACACGGTACAGATTTCGCGCGCCAGAGAGGCCCGACGCGAGCTGGAGGAGATTTTTCAGCGCGAAATGCAACAGGAGCGGCGCCAGTTGGATGGCTGGGATGAATTTGAGTAGAGGTGAACAATGGCAATCCGTAAACGTTTTATTGCAGGCGCGAAATGTCCGGCCTGTCAGGCACAGGATACAATGGCGATGTGGCGTGAAAATAATGTCGATATTGTTGAATGCGTTAAGTGCGGGCATCAAATGCGGGAAGCAGATAAAGACATTCGCGAGCATGTTCGCAAAGAAGAGCAAGTGATCGGGATTTTTCATCCGGACTAGCGATATGCCGCAGGTTTTTTTAAGCTAAGGGGTACACGGCTGCAGAATTCCGCTACAATCTGCGCCACTATTCTTCCCATGCTCAGGAGATATCATGAAAGTAGCAAAAGACCTGGTGGTCAGCCTGGCCTATCAGGTACGTACAGAAGACGGTGTGTTGGTTGATGAGTCTCCGGTGAGTGCGCCGCTGGATTACCTGCACGGCCACGGCTCTCTGATCTCTGGCCTGGAAACCGCGCTGGAAGGCCATGAAGTTGGCGACAAATTTGATGTCGCTGTTGGCGCGAACGACGCTTACGGCCAGTATGACGAAAATCTGGTGCAGCGCGTGCCTAAAGACGTCTTTATGGGCGTTGATGAACTGCAGGTAGGTATGCGCTTCCTGGCGGAAACCGACCAGGGTCCGGTACCGGTAGAAATTACCGAAGTGGAAGACGATCACGTTGTGGTTGATGGTAACCACATGCTGGCTGGCCAGAATCTGAAATTTAACGTAGAAGTTGTTGCGATTCGGGAAGCGACTGAAGAAGAACTGGCTCACGGTCATGTTCACGGCGCGCACGATCACCACCACGATCACGGTGAAGACGGCTGCTGCGGCGGTCATGGTCATGACCATGGTCACGAGCACGGCGGCGAAGGCTGCTGCGGCGGTGGTGGTAAAGGCGGCTGCGGCTGTCATTAATCCCCGTCGTCTTTCAAGCCACCGCGGTGTTGGCTACGCTTTCAAACCCCGGTCACATAGTTATCTATGCTCCCGGGGAATTTGCAAGCTTGCCGCCTTGCTGTGACTCGAAATCCTTAGGGTATTATCATCGGTTCGATAAATCATCGGACACAAAAAAAGCGGGTTAACCCGCTTTTTTTTCGTCTCAATAATGCGGCGGCGGCGTTTCTTCTGCCTGAGAGGCGATATTTGACGGCTGACTGGCTTTTAACTTTTCCGTGAGCAAACGCAGATGATCGCGTAGCTTCGCCATCTCCATTTCATGTGCGGTTACCGTCAGGTTTAGTTCTTCTATGGTAATCTCCTGGAATGCCAGACGGCTTTCCAGTTCAGCCAGACGAGCTTCCATCGTGATATCCTGCATGATGTACCTCTTTATGTTGTCTCCGTCGGCGGATTCTACTTAACTTTACCGGCTTTCACAGCAACCATTACGCGCCCTACGAAACTAATTTAAACAAAAAGAGTCTGAAAAGAAGTGATAATAGGGCGTGTTCGTATGTTGATTTGTTCTGCAACGATTTATAGTACGCTTCTTATGTAAGTTAACATGGGGCGAGATGCCCCGGCCCTGGAGATATGGATGAAATCACTGTTTAAAGCCACGCTGCTGGCAACTACGATGGCCGTTGCTCTGCACGCTCCGATCACTTTTGCTGCTGATGCGGCGAAACCGGCAGCTACCGCTGATAGCAAAGCAGCCTTTAAAAACGACGATCAAAAAGCGGCTTATGCGCTGGGCGCCTCGCTGGGTCGTTACATGGAAAATTCGCTTAAAGAGCAGGAAAAGTTGGGCATCAAACTGGATAAAGATCAGTTGATTGCCGGCGTTCAGGATGCCTTTGCCGATAAGAGCAAACTGTCCGATCAGGAAATCGAGCAAACGTTGCAGACGTTTGAAGCACGCGTGAAGAGCGCTGCTCAGGCGAAGATGGAAAAAGACGCTGCCGATAACGAAGCAAAAGGCAAAACGTTCCGCGACGCTTTTGCTAAAGAGAAAGGCGTGAAAACCTCCTCTACCGGTCTGCTTTACAAAGTAGAGAAAGAGGGCACAGGCGAGGCGCCGAAAGATAGCGATACCGTTGTGGTGAACTACAAAGGTACGCTGATCGACGGTAAAGAGTTTGATAACTCTTACACGCGCGGCGAACCGCTCTCCTTCCGTCTGGACGGCGTTATCCCTGGCTGGACTGAAGGCCTGAAAAATATTAAGAAAGGCGGCAAGATCAAGCTGGTTATCCCACCGGCGCTGGCCTACGGCAAAACAGGCGTTCCGGGTATCCCGGCGAACTCCACCCTGGTATTCGACGTAGAGCTGCTGGATATCAAACCAGCGCCGAAAGCGGATGCTAAACCTGCCGATGCGGCTGACGCTAAAGCCGCAGATGCTGCTAAAAAATAAAAATTGAGAGCCGCCGCTTGTTATAGCGGCGGTTTTTTTTATGCAGGCCGGATATATTACTCACCATAATTTGATTTGCGGATAACGGCGCTTGCGCCGGTCGTTAAGGGCGAGACCGTGGCTGAATGACCGCCAACGCACACGCAGCCTGAAATAGACGAGTAAATTAGTACTGGAAAGAGGAACCCTCACTGTATTAATTTAATCATCCGCGTAAATAATGAGCCTGCCCTGAAAACATAACGACAGGCTCCTGAAAAGGAGTGTTTTTTTTCATGTCCAGGTCGCTTTTAACCAACGAAACCAGTGAGCTTGATTTGCTGGATCAGCGTCCCTTCGATCAAACCGACTTCGATATTCTGAAATCCTACGAAGCGGTAGTGGACGGGTTAGCGATGCTTATAGGTTCCCATTGTGAAATCGTATTGCACTCTTTGCAGGATTTAAAATGTTCAGCCATTCGTATTGCCAACGGCGAACATACGGGCCGTAAAATTGGCTCGCCGATTACCGACCTTGCGTTGCGCATGTTGCACGATATGACAGGGGCGGACAGTAGCGTGTCGAAATGCTATTTCACGCGCGCGAAAAGCGGTGTCTTGATGAAGTCGTTGACGATTGCCATTCGCAACCGCGAGCATCGCGTTATTGGTCTACTGTGCATCAACATGAATCTTGATGTGCCATTTTCACAGATTATGAATACCTTTATTCCGCCGGAAACGCCGGAAGTCGGCTCAGCGGTTAATTTTGCCTCCTCGGTAGAAGATTTAGTCACCCAGACGCTGGAATTCACTATCGAAGAGGTGAATGCCGATCGTAATGTCTCTAACAATGCGAAAAATCGTCAGATTGTCCTTAACCTGTACGAAAAAGGTATTTTCGATATTAAAGACGCCATCAACCAGGTAGCCGATCGTCTGAATATCTCAAAACACACGGTTTACCTCTATATTCGCCAGTTCAAAAGCGGCGATTTTCAGGGGCAGGATAAATAATGCGTTATGCCATTATGGTCACCGGGCCGGCATATGGCACCCAGCAGGCCAGCAGCGCATTGCAGTTCGCCCACGCGCTGCTTAATGAGGGGCATGAGTTAGTCAGCGTCTTTTTCTATCGGGAGGGTGTCTATAACGCCAATCTCCTGACCGCGCCGGCGAGCGATGAATATGATCTGGTACGCGCCTGGCAGAAATTGAATACGCAGCATGGCGTGGCGCTGAACATCTGTGTGGCGGCGGCGCTTCGTCGCGGTATTATTGATGAAACTGAAGCAGGCAGACTGGGGGTGCCGTCCGCCAATCTTCAGCCGGGCTTTACGCTAAGCGGACTGGGCGCGCTGGCGGAGGCATCTCTCACCTGCGATCGGGTGGTGCAGTTTTAATGAAACGTATTGCATTTGTCTTTTCCACCGCGCCGCATGGCAGCGCCTCAGGCCGTGAAGGGCTGGATGCGTTGTTGGCGACGTCAGCGTTAACGGAAGCGCTGGGCGTCTTTTTTATCAGTGACGGCGTCTTTCAGTTATTACCCGGGCAAAAACCAGACGCCGTGTTGGCGCGTGACTATATTGCTACTTTCAAACTCTTTGATTTGTACGATATTGATCAATGCTGGATCTGCGCGGCATCGCTGCGCGAGCGTGGTCTGGAGAATGTCAATTTTGTGGTAGACGCCACGCCGCTTGAACCCGTGGCGTTACGCCGCGAGCTTGGCAACTATGATGTCATCCTGAGATTCTGAGTCGTTTATGCTGCATACCTTACCCCATTGCGCTTCGGGCGTTGATTTTCCCGCTTTGCTGCGCCTGCTAAAAGAGGGCGATGCGCTTTTATTGCTCCAGGATGGCGTTACCGTCGCTATTGAAGGTAACCGCTTCCTTGAAAGTCTGCGCGACGCCCCCATAACAGTCTATGCCTTGAAAGAAGACATTGACGCCCGCGGCCTGGGTGGTCAAATTTCAGACAGTGTCGTCAGGGTTGACTATACTGAGTTTGTCAGACTCACGGTTAAGTATGCCAACCAGATGGCCTGGTGATGGCGGGATCGTTGTATATTTCTTGACACCTTTTCGACACCGCCCTAAAATTCGGCGTCCTCATATTGTGTGAGGGCGTTTTATTACGTGTTTACGAAGCAAAAGCTAAAACCAGGAGCTATTTAATGGCAACAGTTAACCAGCTGGTACGCAAACCACGTGCTCGCAAAGTTGCGAAAAGCAACGTGCCTGCGCTGGAAGCATGCCCGCAAAAACGTGGTGTATGTACTCGTGTATATACTACCACTCCTAAAAAACCGAACTCCGCACTGCGTAAAGTTTGCCGTGTTCGTCTGACTAACGGTTTTGAAGTGACTTCCTACATCGGTGGTGAAGGTCACAACCTGCAGGAGCACTCCGTGATCCTGATCCGTGGCGGTCGTGTTAAAGACCTCCCGGGTGTTCGTTACCACACCGTTCGTGGCGCGCTTGACTGCTCCGGCGTTAAAGACCGTAAGCAAGCTCGTTCTAAGTACGGCGTGAAGCGTCCTAAGGCTTAATGGTTCTCCGTTAAGTAAGGCCAAACGTTTTAAATTAATGTCAAACTAAACTCGTAGAGTTTTGGACAATCCTGAATTAACAACGGAGTATTTCCATGCCACGTCGTCGCGTCATTGGTCAGCGTAAAATTCTGCCGGATCCGAAGTTCGGATCAGAACTGCTGGCTAAATTTGTCAATATCCTGATGGTAGATGGTAAAAAATCTACTGCAGAATCAATCGTATACAGTGCGCTGGAGACCCTGGCTCAGCGTTCTGGTAAATCTGAACTGGAAGCTTTCGAAGTAGCTCTCGAAAACGTGCGCCCGACTGTCGAAGTTAAGTCTCGCCGCGTTGGTGGTTCTACTTATCAGGTACCAGTTGAAGTCCGTCCGGTTCGTCGTAATGCTCTGGCAATGCGTTGGATCGTTGAAGCTGCTCGTAAACGCGGTGATAAATCCATGGCTCTGCGCCTGGCGAACGAACTTTCTGATGCTGCAGACAACAAAGGTACTGCAGTTAAGAAACGTGAAGACGTTCACCGTATGGCAGAAGCCAACAAGGCGTTCGCACACTACCGTTGGTAATCCCTTCGGAGTCATAGTCACCAGGCGGGCGCTTCAGGTAAGTCGCCCGTTTTGGATAACTTAACTGAACGCCTAAAGATATCAACGAGGAATCAAATGGCTCGTACAACACCCATCGCACGCTACCGTAATATCGGTATCAGTGCGCACATCGACGCCGGTAAAACCACTACTACCGAACGTATTCTGTTCTACACCGGTGTAAACCACAAAATCGGTGAAGTTCATGACGGCGCAGCTACCATGGACTGGATGGAGCAGGAGCAGGAGCGTGGTATTACTATCACCTCCGCAGCGACTACTGCATTCTGGTCTGGTATGGCTAAGCAGTATGAACCGCATCGCATCAACATCATCGACACCCCGGGGCACGTTGACTTCACCATCGAAGTAGAACGTTCCATGCGTGTTCTCGATGGTGCGGTAATGGTTTACTGCGCAGTTGGTGGTGTTCAGCCGCAGTCTGAAACCGTATGGCGTCAGGCAAACAAATACAAAGTTCCGCGTATTGCGTTCGTTAACAAAATGGACCGCATGGGCGCGAACTTCCTGAAAGTTGTTGGTCAGATCAAAACCCGTCTGGGCGCGAACCCGGTTCCGCTGCAGTTGGCAATTGGTGCTGAAGAAGGTTTCACCGGTGTTGTTGACCTGGTGAAAATGAAAGCCATCAACTGGAACGAAGCAGACGCAGGCGTTACCTTCACTTATGAAGATATCCCGGCTGACATGCAGGACCTGGCTGACGAATGGCACCAGAACCTGATCGAGTCCGCTGCGGAAGCTTCTGAAGAGCTGATGGAAAAATACCTGGGCGGTGAAGAACTGACTGAAGAAGAGATCAAACAAGCTCTGCGTCAGCGTGTTCTGAACAACGAAATCATCCTGGTAACCTGTGGTTCTGCATTCAAGAACAAAGGTGTTCAGGCGATGCTGGATGCGGTAATTGATTACCTGCCATCCCCGGTAGACGTACCTGCGATCAACGGTATTCTGGATGACGGTAAAGATACTCCGGCTGAGCGTCACGCAAGCGACGACGAGCCGTTCTCTGCGCTGGCGTTCAAAATCGCTACCGACCCGTTTGTAGGTAACCTGACCTTCTTCCGTGTGTACTCCGGTGTGGTTAACTCTGGCGACACCGTAATGAACTCCGTGAAAGCTGCACGTGAGCGTTTCGGTCGTATCGTTCAGATGCACGCGAACAAACGTGAAGAGATCAAAGAAGTTCGCGCGGGCGACATCGCTGCTGCTATCGGCCTGAAAGACGTGACTACCGGTGACACCCTGTGTGATCCGGAAAACCCGATCATTCTGGAACGTATGGAATTCCCTGAGCCGGTAATCTCCATCGCGGTTGAACCGAAAACCAAAGCTGACCAGGAAAAAATGGGTCTGGCTCTGGGCCGTCTGGCGAAAGAAGACCCGTCGTTCCGCGTATGGACTGACGAAGAATCTAACCAGACTATCATCGCTGGTATGGGCGAGCTGCACCTCGACATCATCGTTGACCGTATGAAGCGTGAATTCAACGTTGAAGCGAACGTTGGTAAGCCTCAGGTTGCTTACCGCGAAGCGATTCGCGCGAAAGTTACCGATATCGAAGGTAAACACGCGAAACAGTCCGGTGGTCGCGGTCAGTATGGTCATGTTGTTATCGACATGTACCCGCTGGAGCCGGGCTCTAACCCGAAAGGTTACGAGTTCATCAACGACATTAAAGGTGGTGTAATTCCTGGCGAATACATCCCGGCCGTTGATAAAGGCATCCAGGAGCAGCTGAAGTCTGGCCCGCTGGCGGGTTATCCGGTAGTTGATCTCGGCGTGCGTCTGCACTTCGGTTCTTACCATGACGTTGACTCCTCTGAGCTGGCGTTTAAACTGGCTGCGTCTATCGCCTTTAAAGAAGGCTTTAAGAAAGCAAAACCAGTTCTGCTTGAGCCGATCATGAAGGTTGAAGTAGAAACACCAGAAGAGAATACCGGTGACGTTATCGGCGACCTTAGCCGCCGTCGTGGTATGCTCAAAGGTCAGGAATCTGAAGTTACAGGCGTTAAGATCCACGCTGAAGTACCGCTGTCTGAAATGTTCGGATATGCAACTCAGCTGCGTTCTCTGACCAAAGGTCGCGCATCGTACACTATGGAATTCCTGAAGTATGATGATGCGCCGAACAACGTTGCTCAGGCCGTAATCGAAGCCCGTGGTAAATAAGCCGCAGGGTTAAAAACCAAAATCCCGTGCTCTCTCCTGAAGGGGAGAGCGCTATAGTAAGGAATATAGCCGTGTCTAAAGAAAAATTTGAACGTACAAAACCGCACGTTAACGTCGGCACCATCGGCCACGTTGACCACGGTAAAACTACCCTGACCGCTGCCATCACTACCGTACTGGCTAAAACCTACGGCGGTGCTGCTCGTGCATTCGACCAGATCGATAACGCGCCGGAAGAAAAAGCGCGTGGTATCACCATCAACACTTCTCACGTTGAATACGATACCCCGACCCGCCACTACGCACACGTAGACTGCCCGGGGCACGCCGACTATGTTAAAAACATGATCACCGGTGCTGCGCAGATGGACGGCGCGATCCTGGTTGTTGCTGCGACTGACGGCCCGATGCCGCAGACCCGTGAGCACATCCTGCTGGGTCGTCAGGTAGGCGTTCCGTACATTATCGTGTTCCTGAACAAATGCGACATGGTTGATGACGAAGAGCTGCTGGAACTGGTAGAAATGGAAGTTCGTGAACTTCTGTCTCAGTACGACTTCCCGGGCGACGACACGCCAATCGTTCGTGGTTCTGCTCTGAAAGCGCTGGAAGGCGACGCAGAGTGGGAAGCGAAAATCATCGAACTGGCTGGCTTCCTGGATTCTTACATCCCGGAACCAGAGCGTGCGATTGACAAGCCGTTCCTGCTGCCGATCGAAGACGTATTCTCCATCTCCGGTCGTGGTACCGTTGTTACTGGTCGTGTAGAGCGCGGTATCATCAAAGTGGGCGAAGAAGTTGAAATCGTTGGTATCAAAGAGACTCAGAAGTCTACCTGTACTGGCGTTGAAATGTTCCGCAAGCTGCTGGACGAAGGCCGTGCTGGTGAGAACGTAGGTGTTCTGCTGCGTGGTATCAAACGTGAAGAAATCGAACGTGGTCAGGTACTGGCTAAGCCGGGCACCATCAAGCCGCACACCAAGTTCGAATCTGAAGTGTATATTCTGTCCAAAGATGAAGGCGGCCGTCATACTCCGTTCTTCAAAGGCTACCGTCCGCAGTTCTACTTCCGTACCACTGACGTGACTGGCACCATCGAACTGCCGGAAGGCGTGGAGATGGTAATGCCGGGCGACAACATCAAAATGGTTGTTACCCTGATCCACCCGATCGCGATGGACGACGGTCTGCGTTTCGCAATCCGTGAAGGCGGCCGTACCGTTGGCGCGGGCGTTGTTGCTAAAGTTCTCGGCTAATTACTCGTTAATTAGTTTTGAATTGAAAAGGGCGCTTAGGCGCCCTTTTTTGTTGCCTGCTATTTAGTCGCCGTTATATTTATTCGCCCTTTTTAACGTTTCTCCCGTGGCGTAAATCGCTTTGTGCTATTGTAATCATAACCATTCTCATTTACACTTTGCGCAGAAATTGAACGGGAGCGATCATGTACGTTTGTTTGTGTAATGGTATAAGCGATAAAAAAATCCGCCAGGCTGTACGACAATTTCATCCACAGTCATTTCAACAGTTGCGTAAATTTATTCCTGTGGGAAATCAATGTGGTAAGTGTATTCGCGCCGCGCGAGAAGTGATGCAGGATGAGTTAACACAAATGCCGGAATTTAAAGAGATCGCCTGAGTCACACTCTTTTTTTTGACATCCCTGTAGCCCCATCTACGCTCTAGAGAGTGGAAGCGGAGGGACTATAAAATGAAAGGTGATGTTAAAATCATAAATTATCTCAATAAACTATTGGGAAATGAGCTTGTCGCAATTAATCAGTATTTTCTTCATGCCCGTATGTTTAAAAACTGGGGGCTGACCCGGCTTAATGATGTTGAGTACCATGAATCCATTGATGAGATGAAACACGCGGATAAGTACATTGAGCGTATCTTATTTCTGGAAGGCATACCGAACCTACAGGATCTGGGTAAGCTGGGCATCGGTGAAGATGTCGAAGAGATGTTACGATCGGATCTCCGGCTTGAGCTGGAAGGCGCAAAAGACCTACGTGAGGCAATAGCCTATGCCGATAGCGTTCATGATTATGTCAGTCGGGATATGATGATTGAAATCCTTGCTGACGAGGAAGGCCACATCGACTGGCTGGAAACTGAGCTGGATTTGATTGCCAAACTCGGTATGCAAAATTATCTGCAATCACAAATTAAGGTTACCGATTAACCATCCGGAAAGAAATCTTTCCAACTTGTCATGAAACCCGCCACCGTCAGCCATGGCCCAAAAGGTAGCGGGTTTATTAATGCCGATTTACCTCTCACCAGTAGCGCGACGCCAAAGCCACCACAGGCCAGCATGGTGGCAAGGAAAATCAGTAATGGTAGTCCTTCCCAACAATGCCACGCCCCTAAGGCAGCAAGGAACTTGACGTCACCATACCCCAGTCCCTCTTTCTGATAACGCAGGCGATAGCCCCAGTAAATTAACGCGAATCCGCCATAGCCGGCGATAGCGCCCCAAAGCGCATCCGGTAAACGCTCCGGCAGGCAAATCTGGTGATAAAGCAGACCACCCCACAGCAATGGACAGGTAAACCGGTCAGGCAGCAGGCCGGTACGCGCGTCGTATATGCCAAGCAATAAAGAGAACGACGCATAAAAGATCAGAAAGAGAAGGGCGACAAACATAAGCAAATCCTCGTCAAAGCTTGTGCTCACCTTTATAGATTTATGCGACAGCGACAACGACGTATTGCCAGCTTTGCCTGATGCCTTCCAAAGAAAATATGCGCGTTGCTATCTCATGCGCGCTATCTGGAATCATGCCCGCATAAGGATAAAGTGTTTAATTTCTATCCGACACTTGCGTCAGGCTGAGATTTACGTATAATGCGCGGGCTTGTCGTAATTGACGGCAGGTTCGATTTGAACCTCGAATAGCCGATTTGGCTATTTAACAATGCTCCCAATCGGGGAGCTACGTAAGAACGGTTACACTCTCCCATCAATCGTAATGGGTGTGAGGAGTAATCATTTTCGTTTATAAAATAATTGGAGCTCTGGTCTCATGCAGAACCAAAGAATCCGTATCCGCCTGAAAGCGTTTGATCATCGTCTGATCGATCAATCAACCGCGGAAATCGTCGAGACTGCCAAGCGCACTGGTGCGCAGGTTCGCGGTCCGATCCCGCTGCCGACCCGCAAAGAGCGCTTTACCGTTCTGATTTCTCCGCACGTTAACAAAGATGCGCGCGATCAGTACGAAATTCGCACTCACAAGCGTCTGGTTGACATCGTTGAGCCAACCGAGAAAACCGTTGATGCTCTGATGCGTCTGGACCTGGCTGCCGGTGTAGACGTGCAGATCAGCCTGGGTTAATCAGGTCATCGAGCGATTGAGAGGTTGATACAATGATTGGTTTAGTCGGTAAAAAAGTGGGTATGACCCGCATCTTCACTGAAGATGGCGTCTCTATCCCAGTAACCGTAATCGAAGTTGAAGCAAACCGTGTTACTCAGGTTAAAGACCTGGCTAACGATGGCTACCGCGCTGTTCAGGTTACTACGGGTGCTAAAAAAGCTAACCGTGTCACCAAGCCGGAAGCGGGTCACTTTGCTAAAGCTGGCGTAGAAGCTGGCCGTGGTCTGTGGGAATTCCGTCTGGCTGAAGGCGAAGAATACACCGTAGGTCAGAGCATCAGCGTTGAACTGTTTGCTGACGTTAAAAAAGTTGACGTAACCGGTACCTCTAAAGGTAAAGGTTTCGCAGGTACCGTTAAGCGCTGGAACTTCCGTACCCAGGACGCGACTCACGGTAACTCCTTGTCTCACCGCGTTCCGGGTTCTATCGGTCAGAACCAGACTCCGGGCAAAGTGTTCAAAGGCAAGAAAATGGCAGGTCAGATGGGTAATGAGCGCGTAACCGTTCAGAGCCTTGACGTAGTACGCGTTGACGCTGAGCGCAACCTGCTGCTGGTTAAGGGTGGTGTTCCGGGTGCAACCGGTTGCGACCTGATCGTTAAACCAGCTGTGAAGGCGTAAGGGGATAGCAATGGAATTAGTATTGAAAGACGCGCAGAGCGCGCTGACTGTTTCCGAAACTACCTTCGGTCGTGATTTCAACGAAGCGCTGGTTCACCAGGTTGTTGTTGCTTATGCAGCTGGTGCTCGTCAGGGTACTCGTGCTCAGAAGACTCGTGCTGAAGTAACTGGTTCCGGTAAAAAACCGTGGCGCCAGAAAGGCACAGGCCGTGCGCGTTCAGGTTCTATCAAGAGCCCGATCTGGCGTTCTGGTGGCGTGACCTTCGCTGCTCGTCCGCAGGACCACAGTCAAAAAGTTAACAAGAAGATGTACCGCGGCGCGCTGAAAAGCATCCTGTCCGAACTGGTACGTCAGGATCGTCTGATCGTTGTCGAAAAGTTCTCTGTAGAAGCGCCGAAAACTAAGCTGCTGGCACAGAAACTGAAAGACATGGCTCTGGAAGATGTGCTGATCATCACCGGTGAGCTGGACGAGAACCTGTTCCTGGCCGCACGTAACCTGCACAAGGTTGACGTACGCGATGCGACTGGTATCGACCCGGTTAGCCTGATCGCCTTCGACAAAGTCGTAATGACTGCTGATGCTGTTAAGCAAGTTGAGGAGATGCTGGCATGATTCGTGAAGAACGTCTGCTGAAGGTGCTGCGCGCACCGCACGTTTCTGAAAAAGCGTCTACTGCGATGGAAAAAACCAACACCATCGTTCTCAAAGTTGCTAAAGACGCGACCAAAGCAGAAATCAAAGCTGCTGTGCAGAAACTGTTTGAAGTCGAAGTCGAAGTCGTTAACACCCTGGTTGTTAAAGGGAAAGTTAAACGTCACGGACAGCGTATCGGTCGTCGTAGCGACTGGAAAAAAGCTTACGTCACCCTGAAAGAAGGCCAGAATCTGGACTTCGTCGGCGGCGCTGAGTAAGTCGGAGGAGTAATACAATGGCAGTTGTTAAATGTAAACCGACATCTCCGGGTCGTCGCCACGTCGTTAAAGTGGTCAACCCAGAGCTGCACAAGGGCAAACCTTTTGCTCCGCTGGTTGAAAAAAACAGCAAATCCGGTGGTCGTAACAACAATGGCCGTATCACCACTCGTCATATCGGTGGTGGTCACAAACAGGCTTACCGTATTGTTGACTTCAAACGCAACAAAGACGGTATCCCGGCAGTTGTTGAACGTCTTGAGTACGATCCGAACCGTTCCGCGAACATCGCGCTGGTTCTGTACAAAGACGGTGAACGCCGTTACATCCTGGCCCCGAAAGGCCTGAAAGCTGGCGACCAGATTCAGTCTGGCGTTGATGCTGCAATCAAAGCAGGCAACACCCTGCCGATGCGCAATATCCCGGTTGGTTCTACCGTTCATAACGTAGAAATGAAACCAGGTAAAGGCGGTCAGCTGGCGCGTTCCGCTGGTACTTACGTTCAGATCGTTGCTCGCGATGGCGCTTATGTCACCCTGCGTCTGCGTTCTGGTGAAATGCGTAAAGTCGAAGCAGACTGCCGTGCAACCCTGGGCGAAGTTGGCAATGCTGAGCATATGCTGCGCGTTCTGGGTAAAGCAGGTGCTGCACGCTGGCGTGGCGTTCGTCCTACCGTTCGCGGTACTGCGATGAACCCAGTAGATCACCCACATGGTGGTGGTGAAGGTCGTAACTTTGGTAAGCACCCGGTAACTCCGTGGGGCGTTCAGACCAAAGGTAAGAAGACCCGCAGCAACAAGCGTACCGATAAATTCATCGTACGTCGCCGTAGCAAATAATTTTAGAGGATAAGCCATGCCACGTTCTCTCAAGAAAGGTCCTTTTATTGACCTGCACTTGCTGAAGAAGGTAGAGAAAGCGGTGGAAAGCGGAGACAAGAAGCCCCTGCGCACCTGGTCCCGTCGTTCAACGATCTTTCCTAACATGATCGGTTTGACCATCGCTGTCCATAATGGTCGTCAGCACGTTCCGGTATTTGTTTCCGACGAAATGGTCGGTCACAAACTGGGTGAATTCGCACCGACTCGTACTTATCGCGGCCACGCTGCTGATAAAAAAGCGAAGAAGAAATAAGGTAGGAGGAAGAGATGGAAACTATCGCTAAACATCGCCATGCTCGTTCTTCTGCTCAGAAGGTTCGCCTTGTTGCTGACCTGATTCGCGGTAAGAAAGTGTCGCAGGCTCTGGATATTCTGACCTACACCAATAAGAAAGCGGCTGTACTGGTCAAGAAAGTTCTGGAATCTGCCATTGCTAACGCTGAACACAACGATGGCGCTGACATTGACGATCTGAAAGTTACGAAAATTTTCGTAGACGAAGGCCCGAGCATGAAGCGCATTATGCCGCGTGCAAAAGGTCGTGCAGATCGCATCCTGAAGCGCACCAGCCACATCACTGTGGTTGTGTCCGATCGCTGAGACTCTGGAGACTAGCAATGGGTCAGAAAGTACATCCTAATGGTATTCGCCTGGGTATTGTAAAACCATGGAACTCTACCTGGTTTGCGAACACCAAAGAATTCGCTGACAACCTGGACAGCGATTTTAAAGTACGTCAGTACCTGACGAAGGAACTGGCTAAAGCGTCTGTATCTCGTATCGTTATCGAGCGTCCGGCTAAGAGCATCCGTGTGACCATTCACACCGCTCGCCCGGGTATCGTTATCGGTAAAAAAGGTGAAGACGTAGAAAAACTGCGTAAGGTCGTAGCGGATATCGCTGGCGTTCCTGCACAGATCAATATCGCCGAAGTTCGTAAACCTGAACTGGACGCTAAACTGGTTGCTGACAGCATCACTTCTCAGCTGGAACGTCGCGTTATGTTCCGTCGTGCGATGAAGCGTGCTGTACAGAACGCTATGCGTCTGGGCGCTAAAGGTATCAAAGTTGAAGTTAGCGGCCGTCTGGGCGGCGCGGAAATCGCACGTACCGAATGGTACCGCGAAGGTCGCGTACCGCTGCACACTCTGCGTGCTGACATCGACTACAACACCTCTGAAGCGCACACCACTTACGGTGTAATCGGCGTTAAAGTGTGGATCTTCAAAGGCGAGATCCTGGGTGGTATGGCTGCTGTTGAACAACCGGAAAAACCGGCTGCTCAACCGAAAAAGCAGCAGCGTAAAGGCCGTAAATAAGGAGCGTCGCTGATGTTACAACCAAAGCGTACAAAATTCCGTAAAATGCACAAAGGCCGCAACCGTGGTCTGGCTGCTGGCGCGGATGTTAGCTTCGGCAGCTTCGGCCTGAAAGCTGTTGGCCGTGGTCGTCTGACTGCCCGTCAGATCGAAGCAGCACGTCGTGCTATGACCCGTGCAGTTAAGCGTCAAGGTAAGATCTGGATCCGTGTATTCCCGGACAAACCGATCACTGAAAAGCCGCTGGCAGTGCGTATGGGTAAAGGTAAAGGTAACGTGGAGTATTGGGTTGCCTTGATTCAGCCGGGTAAAGTCCTGTATGAAATGGACGGCGTACCGGAAGAGCTGGCCCGTGAAGCATTCAAGCTGGCAGCAGCGAAACTGCCGATTAAAACCACCTTTGTAACTAAGACGGTGATGTAATGAAAGCAAAAGAGCTGCGTGAGAAGAGCGTTGAAGAGCTGAACACCGAGCTACTGAACCTGCTGCGTGAGCAGTTCAACCTGCGTATGCAGGCTGCAAGTGGCCAGCTGCAACAGTCTCACCTGTTGAAGCAAGTGCGTCGTGATGTCGCACGCGTTAAGACTTTACTGACTGAGAAGGCGGGTGCGTAATGACCGATAAAATCCGTACTCTGCAAGGTCGCGTGGTTAGCGACAAAATGGAGAAATCCATTGTTGTTGCTATCGAACGTTTTGTGAAACACCCGATCTACGGTAAATTCATCAAGCGTACGACCAAAATGCACGTACATGACGAGAACAACGAATGTGGTATCGGCGACGTGGTTGAAATCCGCGAATGCCGTCCGCTGTCCAAGACTAAATCCTGGACTCTGGTTCGCGTTGTAGAGAAAGCGGTTCTGTAATACAGTACCGATACACTAAGTAATTCGAGTCGCAGAAAGGCGGCAAGAGAGCGAATCCCAGGAGCGTACATTAGTACGTGACTGGAGTGAGTGAACGCGGCCAACGCATCTGCAACTTGAAGTACGACGTGTATATTCTCGATACGAATAAACGGCTCACCGATGGGCCGTTTATTTTTTCTACCCATATCTGATTTGCGGTGTTATAATGCCGCGCCCTCGATATGGGGTTTTTTTAACGACCTGATTTTCGGGTCTCAGTAGTAGTTGACATTAGCGGAGCACTAAAATGATCCAAGAACAGACTATGCTGAACGTCGCCGACAACTCCGGTGCACGTCGCGTAATGTGTATCAAGGTTCTGGGTGGCTCGCACCGTCGCTACGCAGGCGTAGGCGACATCATTAAGATCACCATCAAAGAAGCGATTCCGCGTGGTAAGGTCAAAAAAGGTGATGTGCTGAAGGCGGTAGTGGTGCGCACCAAGAAGGGTGTTCGTCGCCCGGACGGTTCTGTCATTCGCTTCGATGGTAATGCATGCGTTATTTTAAACAATAACAGCGAGCAGCCTATCGGTACGCGTATTTTTGGGCCGGTAACTCGTGAACTTCGTAACGAGAAGTTCATGAAAATTATCTCTCTGGCACCAGAAGTACTCTAAGGAGCGAATCATGGCAGCGAAAATCCGTCGTGATGACGAAGTTATCGTGTTAACCGGTAAAGATAAAGGTAAGCGCGGTAAAGTTAAGAATGTCCTGTCTTCCGGCAAGGTCATTGTTGAAGGTATCAACCTGGTTAAGAAACACCAGAAGCCGGTTCCGGCTCTGAACCAACCAGGCGGCATCGTTGAAAAAGAAGCTGCAATTCAGGTTTCTAACGTTGCAATCTTCAATGCGGCAACCGGCAAGGCTGACCGTGTAGGCTTTAGATTCGAAGACGGCAAAAAAGTCCGTTTCTTCAAGTCTAACAGCGAAACTATCAAGTAATTTGGAGTAGTACGATGGCGAAACTGCATGATTACTACAAAGACGAAGTAGTTAACAAACTCATGACTGAGTTTAACTACAATTCTGTCATGCAAGTCCCTCGGGTCGAGAAGATCACCCTGAACATGGGTGTTGGTGAAGCGATCGCTGACAAGAAACTGCTGGATAACGCAGCAGCAGACCTGACAGCAATCTCCGGTCAAAAGCCGTTGATCACCAAAGCACGCAAATCTGTTGCAGGCTTCAAAATCCGTCAGGGCTATCCGATCGGCTGTAAAGTAACTCTGCGTGGCGAACGCATGTGGGAGTTCTTTGAGCGCCTGATCACTATTGCTGTTCCTCGTATCCGTGACTTCCGTGGCTTGTCCGCTAAGTCATTCGACGGTCGTGGTAACTACAGCATGGGTGTCCGTGAGCAGATCATCTTCCCAGAAATCGACTACGATAAAGTCGACCGCGTTCGTGGTTTGGATATTACCATTACCACTACTGCGAAATCTGACGAAGAAGGCCGTGCTCTGCTGGCTGCCTTTGACTTCCCGTTCCGCAAGTAAGGTAGGGTTACTAAATGGCTAAGCAATCAATGAAAGCACGCGAAGTAAAACGCGTAGCTTTAGCTGATAAATACTTCGCGAAACGCGCTGAACTGAAAGCGATCATCTCTGATGTGAACGCAACCGACGAAGATCGTTGGAATGCGGTTCTTAAGCTGCAGACTCTGCCGCGTGATTCCAGCCCGTCACGTCAGCGTAACCGCTGCCGTCAAACTGGTCGTCCGCACGCTTTCCTGCGGAAGTTCGGGTTGAGCCGTATTAAGGTCCGTGAAGCCGCTATGCGCGGTGAAATTCCGGGTCTGAAAAAGGCTAGCTGGTAATTGTCACCAATTGAATCACGGGAGTAAAGACAGATGAGCATGCAAGATCCGATCGCGGATATGCTGACCCGTATCCGTAACGGTCAGGCCGCGAACAAAGCTGCGGTCACCATGCCTTCCTCCAAGCTGAAAGTGGCAATTGCCAACGTGCTGAAGGAAGAAGGTTTTATTGAAGATTTTAAAGTTGAAGGCGACACCAAGCCGGAACTGGAACTGACACTTAAGTATTTCCAGGGTAAAGCTGTTGTAGAAAGCATTCAGCGTGTCAGCCGCCCAGGCCTGCGCATCTACAAACGTAAAGATGAGCTGCCGAAAGTTATGGCCGGTCTGGGTATCGCGGTTGTTTCTACCTCTAAAGGTGTTATGACTGATCGTGCAGCGCGCCAGGCTGGTCTTGGTGGCGAAATTATCTGCTACGTAGCCTAATCGGAGGAAAAAATGTCTCGTGTTGCTAAAGCACCGGTCGTTGTTCCTGCCGGCGTTGATGTCAAAATCAACGGTCAGGTTATTACGATCAAAGGTAAAAACGGCGAGCTGACTCGTACTCTCAACGATGCTGTTGAAGTTAAACATGCAGATAATGCACTGACCTTCGGTCCGCGTGATGGTTACGCAGACGGTTGGGCACAGGCTGGTACCGCGCGTGCCCTGCTGAACTCAATGGTTATCGGTGTTACCGAAGGCTTCACTAAGAAGCTGCAGCTGGTTGGTGTAGGTTATCGTGCAGCGGTTAAAGGGAATGTAGTAAACCTGTCTTTAGGTTTCTCTCACCCGGTTGATCATCAGCTGCCGGCAGGTATTACTGCTGAATGTCCGACTCAAACTGAAATCGTGCTGAAAGGCGCTGATAAGCAGATGATCGGCCAGGTTGCAGCAGATCTGCGCGCCTACCGTCGTCCTGAGCCTTATAAAGGCAAGGGTGTTCGTTACGCCGACGAAGTCGTGCGTACCAAAGAGGCTAAGAAGAAGTAAGGTAACACTATGGATAAGAAATCTGCTCGTATCCGTCGTGCGACCCGCGCACGCCGCAAGCTCAAAGAGCTGGGCGCAACTCGCCTGGTGGTACATCGTACCCCGCGTCATATTTACGCACAGGTAATTGCACCGAACGGTTCTGAAGTTCTGGTAGCTGCTTCTACTGTAGAAAAAGCTATCGCTGAACAACTGAAGTACACCGGTAACAAAGACGCGGCTGCAGCTGTGGGTAAAGCTGTCGCTGAACGCGCTCTGGAAAAAGGCATCAAAGATGTGTCCTTTGACCGTTCCGGGTTCCAATATCATGGTCGTGTCCAGGCACTGGCAGATGCTGCCCGTGAAGCTGGCCTTCAGTTCTAAGGTAGAGGTGTAAGATGGCTCACATCGAAAAACAAGCTGGCGAACTGCAGGAAAAGCTGATCGCGGTAAACCGCGTATCTAAAACCGTTAAAGGTGGTCGTATTTTCTCCTTCACAGCTCTGACTGTAGTGGGTGATGGTAACGGTCGCGTTGGTTTTGGTTACGGTAAAGCGCGTGAAGTTCCAGCAGCGATCCAGAAAGCGATGGAAAAAGCCCGTCGCAATATGATTAACGTCGCGCTGAACAACGGCACCCTGCAACACCCGGTTAAAGGTGTTCACACGGGGTCTCGTGTATTCATGCAGCCAGCTTCCGAAGGTACCGGTATCATCGCCGGTGGTGCAATGCGCGCCGTTCTGGAAGTTGCTGGGGTTCATAACGTTCTGGCTAAAGCATACGGTTCCACTAACCCGATCAACGTGGTTCGTGCAACTATTGATGGCCTGGAAAATATGAATTCTCCAGAAATGGTCGCTGCCAAGCGTGGTAAATCCGTTGAAGAAATTCTGGGGAAATAAACCATGGCAAAGACTATTAAAATTACTCAAACCCGCAGTGCAATCGGTCGTCTGCCGAAACACAAGGCAACGCTGCTTGGCCTGGGTCTGCGTCGTATTGGCCACACCGTAGAGCGCGAGGATACTCCTGCTGTTCGTGGTATGGTCAACGCGGTTTCCTTCATGGTTAAAGTTGAGGAGTAAGAGATGCGTTTAAATACTCTGTCTCCGGCCGAAGGCTCCAAAAAGGCGGGTAAACGCCTGGGTCGTGGTATCGGTTCTGGCCTCGGTAAAACCGGTGGTCGTGGTCACAAAGGTCAGAAGTCTCGTTCTGGCGGTGGCGTACGTCGCGGTTTCGAGGGTGGTCAGATGCCTCTGTACCGTCGTCTGCCGAAATTCGGCTTCACTTCTCGCAAAGCAGCGATTACAGCCGAAGTTCGTCTGTCTGACCTGGCGAAAGTAGAAGGCGGCGTTGTAGACCTGAACACGCTGAAAGCGGCAAACATTATCGGTATCCAGATCGAGTTCGCGAAAGTGATCCTGGCTGGCGAAGTCACTACTCCGGTAACTGTTCGTGGCCTGCGTGTTACTAAAGGCGCTCGTGCTGCTATCGAAGCTGCTGGCGGTAAAATCGAGGAATAAGTAGCAGATGGCTAAACAACCGGGATTAGATTTTCAAAGTGCCAAAGGTGGCTTAGGCGAGCTGAAACGCAGACTGCTGTTTGTTATCGGCGCGCTGATTGTGTTCCGTATTGGCTCTTTTATTCCGATCCCTGGTATTGATGCCGCTGTACTTGCCAAACTGCTTGAGCAACAGCGAGGCACCATCATTGAAATGTTTAACATGTTCTCTGGTGGTGCTCTCAGCCGTGCTTCTATCTTTGCTCTGGGGATCATGCCGTATATTTCGGCATCGATCATTATCCAGCTACTGACGGTGGTTCACCCAACGTTAGCGGAAATTAAGAAAGAAGGGGAGTCTGGTCGTCGTAAGATCAGCCAGTACACCCGCTACGGTACTCTGGTGCTGGCGATATTCCAGTCGATCGGTATTGCTACCGGTCTACCGAATATGCCTGGTATGCAGGGCCTAGTGATGAATCCAGGCGCTGCATTCTATTTCACCGCTGTTGTAAGTCTGGTTACAGGAACTATGTTCCTGATGTGGCTCGGCGAACAGATTACTGAACGTGGTATCGGTAACGGTATCTCAATCATCATCTTCGCTGGTATCGTTGCGGGACTCCCGCCAGCCATTGCCCATACTATCGAGCAAGCGCGTCAAGGCGACCTGCACTTCCTCGTGTTGCTGTTGGTTGCAGTATTAGTATTTGCAGTGACGTTCTTTGTAGTCTTCGTTGAACGTGGTCAACGCCGCATTGTGGTAAACTACGCCAAACGTCAGCAAGGTCGTCGTGTCTATGCTGCACAGAGCACACATTTACCGCTGAAAGTGAATATGGCGGGGGTAATCCCGGCAATCTTCGCTTCCAGTATTATTCTGTTCCCAGCGACCATTGCGTCATGGTTCGGGGGCGGTACTGGTTGGAACTGGCTGACAACAATTTCGCTGTATTTGCAGCCTGGGCAACCGCTTTATGTGTTACTCTATGCGTCTGCAATCATCTTCTTCTGTTTCTTCTACACGGCGTTGGTTTTCAACCCGCGTGAAACAGCAGATAACCTGAAGAAGTCCGGTGCATTTGTACCAGGAATTCGTCCGGGAGAGCAAACGGCGAAGTATATCGATAAAGTAATGACCCGCCTGACCCTGGTTGGTGCACTGTACATTACCTTTATCTGCCTGATCCCGGAGTTCATGCGTGATGCAATGAAAGTGCCGTTCTACTTCGGTGGGACCTCACTGCTTATCGTTGTTGTCGTGATTATGGACTTTATGGCTCAAGTGCAAACTCTGATGATGTCCAGTCAGTATGAGTCTGCATTGAAGAAGGCGAACCTGAAAGGCTACGGCCGTTAATTGGTCGCCTGAGAAGTTACGGAGAGTAAAAATGAAAGTTCGTGCTTCCGTCAAGAAATTATGCCGTAACTGCAAAATCGTTAAGCGTGATGGCGTCATCCGTGTGATTTGCAGTGCCGAGCCGAAGCATAAACAGCGCCAAGGCTGATTTTTTCGCATATTTTTCTTGCAAAGTTGGGTTGAGCTGGCTAGATTAGCCAGCCAATCTTTTGTATGTCTGTACGTTTCCATTTGAGTATCCTGAAAACGGGCTTTTCAGCATGGTACGTACATATTAAATAGTAGGAGTGCATAGTGGCCCGTATAGCAGGCATTAACATTCCTGATCAGAAACACGCCGTGATCGCATTAACTTCGATCTACGGTGTCGGCAAGACCCGTTCTAAAGCCATCCTGGCTGCAGCGGGTATCGCTGAAAATGTTAAGATCAGTGAGCTGTCTGAAGAACAAATCGACACGCTGCGTGACGAAGTTGCCAAATTTGTCGTTGAAGGTGATCTGCGCCGTGAAATCAGCATGAGCATCAAGCGCCTGATGGATCTTGGTTGCTATCGCGGTTTGCGTCATCGTCGTGGTCTCCCGGTTCGCGGTCAGCGTACCAAGACCAACGCTCGTACCCGTAAGGGTCCGCGCAAACCGATCAAGAAATAATCGGGGTGATTGAATAATGGCAAAGGCACCAGTTCGCGCACGTAAACGTGTAAGAAAACAAGTCTCTGACGGCGTGGCTCATATCCATGCTTCTTTCAACAACACCATCGTGACTATTACCGATCGTCAGGGTAATGCGCTGGGTTGGGCAACAGCCGGTGGTTCCGGTTTCCGTGGTTCTCGCAAATCCACTCCGTTTGCAGCTCAGGTTGCAGCAGAGCGTTGCGCTGACGCCGTGAAAGAATACGGCATCAAGAATCTGGAAGTTATGGTTAAAGGTCCGGGTCCAGGCCGCGAATCTACGATTCGTGCACTGAACGCCGCTGGTTTCCGCATCACTAATATTACTGATGTGACTCCGATCCCTCATAACGGTTGTCGTCCGCCGAAAAAACGTCGCGTATAACGCTTCGTTTTCCAGGTTAGTTGGAGAAAGAAAATGGCAAGATATTTGGGTCCTAAGCTCAAGCTGAGCCGTCGTGAGGGCACCGACTTATTCCTTAAGTCTGGCGTTCGCGCGATCGATACCAAGTGTAAAATTGAACAAGCTCCTGGCCAGCACGGTGCGCGTAAGCCGCGTCTGTCTGACTATGGTGTGCAGTTGCGTGAAAAGCAAAAAGTTCGCCGCATTTACGGTGTGCTGGAGCGTCAGTTCCGTAACTACTACAAAGAAGCAGCACGTCTGAAAGGCAACACCGGTGAAAACCTGTTGGCTCTGCTGGAAGGTCGTCTGGACAACGTTGTATACCGTATGGGCTTCGGTGCCACTCGTGCAGAAGCACGTCAGCTGGTTAGCCATAAAGCAATTATGGTAAACGGTCGTGTTGTTAACATCGCTTCTTATCAGGTTAGTCCGAATGACGTTGTTAGCATTCGTGAGAAAGCGAAGAAGCAGTCTCGCGTGAAAGCCGCTCTGGAGCTGGCTGAGCAGCGTGAAAAGCCAACCTGGCTGGAAGTTGATGCTGGCAAGATGGAAGGTACGTACAAGCGTAAGCCTGAGCGTTCTGATCTGTCTGCGGACATTAACGAACACCTGATCGTCGAGCTTTACTCCAAGTAAAGCTTAGTACCAAAGAGAGGACACAATGCAGGGTTCTGTGACAGAGTTTCTAAAACCGCGCCTGGTAGATATCGAGCAAGTGAGTTCGACGCACGCCAAGGTGACCCTTGAGCCTTTAGAGCGTGGCTTCGGCCATACTCTGGGTAACGCACTGCGCCGTATTCTGCTCTCATCGATGCCGGGTTGCGCGGTGACCGAGGTTGAGATTGATGGTGTACTACATGAGTACAGCACCAAAGAAGGCGTTCAGGAAGACATCCTGGAAATCCTGCTCAACCTGAAAGGGCTGGCGGTGAGAGTTCAGGGTAAAGATGAAGTTATTCTTACCTTGAATAAATCTGGCATTGGCCCTGTGACTGCAGCCGATATCACCCATGATGGGGATGTCGAAATCGTCAAGCCGCAGCACGTGATCTGCCACCTGACCGATGAAAACGCGTCTATTAGTATGCGTATCAAAGTTCAGCGCGGTCGTGGTTATGTGCCGGCTTCTACCCGAATTCATTCGGAAGAAGATGAGCGCCCAATCGGCCGTCTGCTGGTCGACGCCTGCTACAGCCCTGTAGAGCGTATTGCCTACAATGTTGAAGCAGCGCGTGTAGAACAGCGTACCGACCTGGACAAGCTGGTCATCGAAATGGAAACCAACGGCACAATCGATCCTGAAGAGGCGATTCGTCGTGCGGCAACCATCCTGGCTGAACAACTGGAAGCTTTCGTTGATTTACGTGATGTACGTCAGCCGGAAGTGAAAGAAGAGAAACCAGAATTCGATCCGATCCTGCTGCGCCCTGTTGACGATCTGGAATTGACTGTCCGCTCTGCTAACTGCCTCAAGGCAGAAGCTATCCACTATATCGGTGATCTGGTACAGCGTACCGAGGTTGAGCTTCTTAAGACGCCTAACCTGGGTAAAAAATCTCTTACCGAGATTAAAGACGTGCTGGCTTCCCGTGGACTGTCTCTGGGTATGCGCCTGGAAAACTGGCCACCGGCAAGCATCGCTGACGAGTAACCGGATCACAGGTTAAGGTTTTACTGAGAAGGATAAGGTCATGCGCCATCGTAAGAGTGGTCGTCAACTGAACCGCAACAGCAGCCATCGCCAGGCTATGTTCCGCAATATGGCAGGTTCACTGGTTCGTCATGAAATCATCAAGACGACCCTGCCTAAAGCGAAAGAGCTGCGTCGCGTAGTTGAGCCGCTGATTACTCTTGCCAAGACTGATAGCGTTGCTAATCGTCGTCTGGCATTCGCCCGTACTCGTGATAACGAGATCGTGGCAAAACTGTTTAACGAGCTGGGCCCGCGTTTCGCGAGCCGCGCCGGTGGTTACACTCGCATTCTGAAGTGTGGCTTCCGTGCAGGCGACAATGCGCCGATGGCATACATCGAGCTGGTTGATCGCTCTGAATCGAAAGCAGAAGCTGCTGCAGAGTAATCTGTAGTAACGTAAAAAAACCCGCTTCGGCGGGTTTTTTTATACCCGCCCGATCCCCACATATCTACAATACTTGTATTCTTTTTGTTCAACCCATGGAGTGTCGTATGTGGTTACTTGACCAGTGGGCAGAGCGTCATATTATCGAGGCACAGCGTAAAGGCGAGTTTGATAATCTGCCTGGCCGCGGCGAACCGCTTATTCTGGATGATGATTCTCATGTGCCGGCGGAACTTCGTGCGGGTTATCGCTTACTCAAGAATGCGGGCTGTCTTCCTCCTGAACTGGAGCAGCGCAGAGATGCTATTCAGTTACTTGATATCCTCAACAGTATCCGGGAAGATGACCCTCGATACCATCAGGTAAGTCGCCAGCTCTCACTGCTTGAACTAAAACTTCGGCAGGCTGGGTTGAGTACCGACTTTTTACATGGTGAGTATGCAGAAAAACTGTTGCATAAAATCAACGATAATTAACGGAGCTTGTATGTATCGCATTGGTGAGCTGGCAAAGCTGGCAGAAGTAACGCCTGATACCATTCGCTACTATGAAAAACAGCAGATGATGGATCATGAGGTACGTACTGAAGGCGGGTTTCGTCTATATACGGAAAACGATCTTCAGCGTCTCAAGTTTATTCGTCATGCGCGGCAGTTGGGTTTCACGCTTGAGTCGATCCGCGAACTTTTATCGATCCGAATTGATCCTGAGCATCATACCTGCCAGGAGTCAAAAAGCATTGTGCAAGATCGATTGCAGGAGGTTGAAGCCAGGATTGCGGAGCTGGAAACGATGCGGCGTTCGTTACAAAGGCTTAATGATGCTTGTTGCGGAACGGCGCATAGTAGCGTCTATTGTTCCATTCTGGAAGCCCTGGAGCAGGGGGCCAGTGGAGTGAAATCAGGATGTTGATTTATTGAACCGGCGGGACTACACTCGCGCCGTTAATTTATACAAACGGGAGATATTATGAGTCGCTATCAACATAAGAAAGGGCAGATAAAGGATAACGCCATCGAGGCATTGTTACACGATCCCCTTTTCAGGCAACGCGTTGAAAAAAATAAGAAAGGTAAGGGAAGCTATTTGCGTAAAGGTAAACACGGTAATCGAGGGAACTGGGAGGCCAGTGGCAAGAAAGTCAGTGACTTTTTTACCACTGGCCTTCTGCTTATTAAGAACGGTTACTTTGTTCTTTCAGCAGATCGCGGATTTCGCCCAATAACACTTCCTCTTTAGAAGGCGCTGGCGGGGCTGTCGGCTCTTCTGCTTTTTTACGGTTGAGTCTGTTGATAAGCTTAATGGCAACAAAAATAGCAAACGCCACAATCACAAAATCAAATACGTTCTGGATAAACACGCCGTAATGCATGACGACCGCCGGGATATCTCCCTGCGCTTCGCGTAGCGTAAAAGCAAATTGTTTAAAGTCGATCCCGCCAATTAATAACCCCAACGGCGGCATAATGATATCGGCAACCAGTGAAGAAACAATCTTCCCGAATGCCGCGCCAATAATGACACCCACTGCCAAATCCACAACATTCCCGCGCATCGCGAATTCGCGAAATTCTTTAATAAAACTCATTTTTATTCTCCCTATGCAGCTGACGTTATAAGTTTAACAAATGCTAAGGCATTTTCCATTTACGGCTTCTGTTTAGCGAAATAAATTAAACCTTGATAAATAAAGGGAATTAAAAAGGGCGCTGAATGAGCGCCCCTTAAATTAGAGGAAGAAAGGGCTTGGCTGGAACAGACGCTCGACGTCGGTAATAAACTTTTTATCGGTCAGAAACATAATGACGTGATCGCCTTGCTCAATACGGAGGTTGTCATTGGCAATCATGACATCATTGCCGCGAACGACCGCGCCGATAATTGTTCCCGGCGGTAATTTAATTTCGTCAATGACGCGGCCCACCACGCGAGATGTGCTTTCATCACCATGCGCCACGGCCTCGATGGCTTCCGCGACGCCGCGGCGTAATGAGGAAACGCCGACGATATCCGCTTTACGCACATGGCTCAGTAATGCAGAGATGGTGGCCTGCTGCGGAGAAATCGCAATATCTATAACGCTACCCTGCACAAGGTCGACATAAGCTCGACGCTGAATCAGCACCATGACTTTTTTGGCACCCATACGCTTAGCCAACATCGCGGACATGATATTGGCTTCGTCATCGTTAGTGACCGCGATGAAGAGATCGACCTGATCAATATGCTCTTCCGCCAGCAATTCCTGATCGGAAGCGTCGCCAAAAAAGACGATCGTGTTTTGCAGCTTCTCAGCCAGTTCTGCGGCTCGCTGTTGATCGCGTTCGATCAATTTAACGCTATAGTCTTTTTCCAGACGTCTTGCCAGGCCGGCGCCGATATTGCCGCCGCCAACCAGCATGATGCGTTTGTAGGGTTTTTCCAGACGCTGTAATTCGCTCATTACTGCACGGATATGCTGTGAAGCCGCAATAAAGAAGACTTCATCCCCTGCTTCCACGATAGTCGAGCCTTGAGGGCGGATTGGTCTGTCATGGCGGAAAATTGCGGCAACGCGGGTATCGATATGCGGCATATGTTCTCGCATCGTCGAGAGCGCGTTACCTATTAGTGGACCGCCATAGTAGGCTTTTACTACTGCCAGACTGACTTTCCCTTCGGCAAAGTTTACAACCTGTAATGCGCCTGGATACTCGATCAGGCGATAAATATTATCGATAACCAACTGCTCCGGCGCGATCAGATGATCAATCGGAACCGCTTCAGAGTGAAAGAGTTTATCCGCATCGCGAACATAGTCCGGGGAGCGAATGCGGGCGATACGGTTTGGGGTGTTGAAGAGTGAATAGGCTACCTGACAGGCAACCATATTGGTTTCATCTGAACTGGTGACAGCGACCAGCATATCCGCATCGTCAGCGCCCGCTTCGCGCAGTACGCGGGGATGCGATCCATGCCCCTGAACCACGCGTAGATCGAACTTATCTTGCAAACTGCGTAACCGTTCGCCGTTGGTATCAACCACCGTGATGTCGTTGTTTTCGCCGACCAGGTTTTCCGCCAGTGTTCCGCCAACTTGCCCTGCGCCCAGTATGATAATTTTCATCAGTCGTGGCCCGTTATCTCATCACTTTTTGATTAGCTTAGCGTAAAAGAACCCGTCACCTTCTTCGGCGCCCGGTAGATTTTGTTGTCCCGGCTGGTCTGGCGTTCCCGTTTCGCTAAGCGCGGCATCGGGAGTGCGTTGCAAAAAGGTTTTGATCTGATTGCTGTTTTCTTCCGGCAGTACGGAGCAGGTGGCGTAAACCAGCGTCCCACCGGGCTTCAGGTGCGGCCAGACGGCATCAAGAATTTCCGCCTGTAATTGCGCCAGTTCCGCGATATCACGATCGCGACGCAGCCATTTGATATCTGGATGACGGCGAATGACGCCGGTTGCGGAACAGGGCGCATCCAGCAGAATACGATCGAACTGCTTCTCGCCGCACCACTGTGACGGATAGCGTCCATCACCCTGCTTAACCGTTGCTTTCATTCCCAGACGCTTCAGGTTGTCATAGACGCGGGAAAGACGCTGCTCATCAATATCGACAGCCATCACCTCGGCTTCGGGAGCGGCTTCAAGAATATGGGTGGTTTTCCCGCCGGGAGCCGCGCACAAGTCTAAAATGTGCTCACCGTTTTGTGGCTGGAGGAAAGCGACGCAGCCCTGAGCGGAGGCGTCCTGAACCGTTACCCAGCCTTCATCGAATCCAGGAAGAGCATGAACCGGCGTGGGGGTTTCCAGACGTATAGCATCGGGATAAGCCGGGTGGGTGAAACCTTTCATACCAGCTTCTTCTAACAACGCCAGCCAGGCGTCACGGGAATGGTGTGTACGGTTTACGCGTAACCACATCGGCGGGCGCTGATTATTGGCCTCGGCAATAGATTCCCACTGGGTCGGATACGCATTTTTCAGGCGCTTCAGTAACCATGCAGGATGTAAAAAGCGCGATTCATTGCTGGCAAATTCAGCCAGTAATGGCTCCTGTTGGCGCTGGAACTGGCGCAGGACGCCATTAATCAGCCCCTTAAGCTGAGGACGTTTAATAGCAACCGCGCCTTCAACGGTTTCAGCCAGCGCCGCATGGGGAGGAACGCGGGTGTACAGCAACTGATAAAAGCCGACCATAATTAAGTAATGCACAGTACGCTGCTTGCCGGTCATTGGACGAGACATCAGCTTATTAATCAGCCATTCCAACTGCGAAAGGGTGCGCAGGACGCCAAAGCACAGCTCCTGAAGTAGCGCTTTGTCTTTATCGGCGACTTTTTGTTGCAGCGGCGGGAGCACATTACTTAATGATTGTCCCTGCTCGACGACCTGTTCAACGGCCTGTGCCGCCAGACTACGTAAATTGTTTTGTTTTTTCATATGTATAAAATAAAAATGCCCGGTAACACCGGGCTTATAAAGACGTGACCGTCAGGCAAGGCGGTTACCAGGAATAAACCATTCCCGGCGTGAATTTAACAGATCCTGGGCGCTCATCGCTTTTTTGCCGGCAGGCTGAAGCGAAAGCAAATTTAATATCCCCTTGCCTGTGGCAACCTGGATGCCCTGTTTCGTCGCTGCCAGAATGGTTCCTGGCAGTGACTGCGTGGCGTCCTCAATGACGGAGGCCTGCCAGACTTTTACCGGCTGGCCGTCGATTTCCAGCCAGCTCATTGGCCACGGATTAAAGGCGCGAATGCAACGCTCCAGTTGTGCTGCGGAGAGAGACCAGTCAATACGCGCTTCTTCTTTACTGAGCTTTTCCGCATGAGTGACCAGCGCTTCATTCTGCGCTTCAGGCGTCGCTGTGCCGTCCGCCAGTTGTTTTAGTGTGGTAATTAATCCCTGCGGGCCAAGTTTAGCCAACTTATTATACAGTGAGCCACTGGTATCTTCTGCGGTAATCGGGCACGCAAGTTTATACAGCATGTCGCCGGTATCCAGCCCTACATCCATCTGCATAATTGTGACGCCGGTTTCCGCATCGCCTGCCCAGAGTGAGCGCTGAATAGGCGCCGCGCCGCGCCAGCGTGGAAGCAGCGAACCGTGAACGTTGATACATCCGAGACGGGGCATATCCAGCACTGCCTTTGGGAGAATCAGACCATATGCTACGACAACCATGACGTCGGCATGTAAGTCAGCAACCAGATGTTGGTTTTCCTGAGGACGAAGCGACACGGGCTGGAAAACGGGCAGGTCTTTTTCTTCCGCCAGCACTTTTACCGGGCTGGGCATCAACTTTTTGCCGCGACCTGCTGGACGATCGGGTTGGGTAAATACGCCGACAACGTTATGTCCAGAAGTTAACAGCGCGTCGAGATGACGCGCTGCAAAGTCAGGTGTACCCGCAAAAATAATACGTAGTGAATCTGACACGTTGGTTCTTGTCCTTTAAGCCCGGGCGTTCAGGCGGTCGAGTTTTTCTACTTTCTGACGAATACGTTGTTGCTTCAGCGGCGACAAATAATCGATAAACAGTTTACCGACCAGGTGATCCATCTCATGCTGAATGCAGATCGCCAACAAACCATCCGCTTCAAGCTCAAACGGGTTGCCGTCGCGATCCAGCGCGCGGATTCTCACTTTCTCGGCGCGCGGCACTAAAGCGCGCTGCTCCGGAATCGACAGGCAGCCTTCTTCGATACCCGTTTCGCCGCTTTTCTCCAGCAATTCCGGATTAATGAGTACCAGGCGCTCATCGCGGTTTTCCGAAACGTCAATCACGATGATCCGCTGGTGGATATCGACCTGCGTTGCTGCCAGACCAATACCTTCTTCCGCGTACATCGTCTCGAACATATCATCGACGATACGCTGAATTTCTGCATTCACTTCTTCAACCGGCTTTGCGACTTTGCGAAGGCGCTCGTCCGGAATATGTAACACTTGCAAAACTGACATAATTATCCAGAGTTGTGTTCAGGAGTTGAAAAGATTATTACCTCTATTCTAGACAAATCCCCACCTGATTGACAGCATCAGTGACCAATCGCAAAGATTGCTCAGACTGCTTGTGGCAGGGGAGGGAAAGGATGACCCGTACCGAAATTTGGTTACGTTTAATGTACGTCGGCGACCTCTATGGCGAGGCGATGTTGAACATGGCGAATTCGCTTATTCGCCAGCCTCAGATAAATAGCGCGCGCCTGCAGGAGGCTGGTCTTAGCGCACGGCAAGCTGAACGTTTTTTACAGCTTCCAGCCGGTGTGCTTGAGGAGACGTTACGCTGGCTTGAACTACCGCAGCACCATTTTCTGTGTGCGGATAGTGAGGTTTATCCTCCCCAACTGCGTGCTATTGACGATTATCCCGGCGCTATTTTTATTGACGGCGATCCCGCCTGCCTTCATACCTGCCAACTTGCCGTCGTAGGGAGCCGGGACCACTCCTGGTATGGAGAACGCTGGGGACGTCTGCTCTGCGAAAGCCTTGCGAAAAGCGGTTTGACGATCACCAGCGGCCTTGCCCGGGGAATTGATGGCGTTGCACACAACGCCGCGGTGAGTATTGGCGGAAAAAGTGTAGCGGTGTTAGGGAATGGCTTAGCAAAGATTTATCCGCGCCGACATGCCATGCTGGCCGAAAGCCTGGTTGCCGCTGGCGGCGCAGTGGTCTCGGAATTTCCGCTTTCAACGCCGCCGCTACCGCAAAATTTTCCTCGCAGAAACCGCATCATCAGCGGGCTGAGTAAAGGCGTACTGGTGGTTGAGGCGGCGTTGCGCAGCGGTTCGTTGGTGACGGCACGCTGCGCGCTTGAACAAGGACGGGACGTTTTTGCATTGCCTGGCCCCATCGGTAGCCCGGGAAGCGAAGGCACGCACTGGTTAATTAAACAGGGGGCTATGCTTGTGACGACGCCGGAGGATATTCTGGAAAATTTGCAATACGGCTTACACTGGTTGCCAACTACGGCGGAAAATTCACTTTATTCACTAAATCAGGATGAGGTGGCATTGCCATTTCCTGAGCTCCTGGCTAACGTAGGAGATGAGGTAACACCTGTTGACGTCGTCGCTGAACGTGCCGGCCAACCTGTGCCAGCGGTAGTGGCTCAGCTACTCGAACTGGAGTTAGCAGGATGGATCGCAGCTGTACCCGGCGGCTATGTCCGATTAAGGAGGGCAAGCCATGTTCGACGTACTAATGTATTTGTTTGAAACATACATCCATAACGAAGCCGAGCTGCGCGTGGATCAGGACAGACTGGAGCGTGATCTCACCGACGCTGGGTTTGATCGCGAAGACATCTACAATGCGCTGCTGTGGCTGGAAAAACTCGCTGACTATCAGGATGGCCTCGCGGAACCCATGCAACTTGCTTCCGACCCTCTTTCAATGCGTATTTATACGGTTGAAGAGTGTGAAAGGCTTGATGCCAGTTGCCGGGGATTCCTGTTATTCCTTGAGCAGATTCAGGTGCTAAACCTCGAAACACGAGAAATGGTGATTGAGCGTGTGCTGGCGCTGGATACCGCAGAGTTCGACCTGGAAGACCTGAAATGGGTTATTTTGATGGTGTTATTCAATATTCCGGGCTGTGAAAATGCCTATCAGCAAATGGAAGAATTACTCTTTGAGGTAAATGAAGGTATGCTGCATTAATAGGTGTTAATGCTGCATGGGTGAATATGGCTAAATCAGCACTGTTTTCTGTGCGTAAAAATGAGCCCTGCCCGCAGTGCGGGGCTGAACTGGTAATTCGTTCCGGGAAACATGGTCCGTTTCTCGGCTGTTCTCGCTATCCGGAATGTGAGTATATTCGTCCGCTGAAGTCGTCTGCTGACGGGCATATTGTCAAAGTTCTGGAGGGTAAGTTTTGCCCCGATTGCGGTGCTTCGTTGGTGTTGCGGCAGGGACGTTTTGGTATGTTTATCGGATGTAGTGAGTATCCGGCCTGTGATCATACCGAGCTCATTGATAAACCTGATGAAACTGCGATCGTTTGTCCGCAATGTCAAAAAGGCCATCTGGTTCAGCGTCGCTCTCGTTATGGCAAAACCTTTCATTCCTGCGATCGTTATCCGGAGTGCCAGTTTGCTATTAACTTCACACCGGTTGCGGGGGAGTGCCCCGAGTGCCATTATCCGCTACTCATCGAAAAGAAAACCGCGCAGGGCGTGAAGCGCTTTTGCGCCAGTAAACAATGTGGAAAGCCGGTTCCGGTGGAACAAACAAGTGAATAATAACCTGCCAACAGGGTCTATCGCCGCGGCGGTAGATCTCCTGAATAAAGAAAATGTCATCGCTTATCCAACAGAAGCCGTTTTCGGCGTCGGCTGCGATCCCGATAGTGAAACAGCCGTTACGCGCCTGCTGGAGTTAAAACAACGGCCCGTCGATAAGGGGCTCATTTTGATTGCCGCCAGCTTTGAGCAGTTAAAACCTTATATTGATGACAGCATACTTACCGCCGCACAGCGTAAAGCGGTATTTGATTGCTGGCCCGGGCCGGTAACGTTTGTTTTTCCTGCGCCCGCGACAACGCCGCGGTGGCTCACGGGACGTTTTGATTCCCTGGCCGTTCGTGTTACCGACCACCCGCTGGTGGTAGCGCTATGCGATGCATATGGCAAACCGCTGGTTTCCACCAGCGCCAATCTGAGCGGATTACCGCCATGCCGTACAGTTGAAGAGGTGCGTGCGCAATTTGGCGATGATTTTCCAATGGTTGAAGGCGCAACGGGCGGACGTTTAAATCCTTCGGAAATTCGCGATGCCCTGACGGGCGAACTGTTTCGACAAGGGTAATATGATAGAAACCTATGCTGTTTTTGGAAATCCGATTGCGCACAGCAAATCGCCATTTATTCATCAGCAATTTGCTCAGCAGCTAAATATTGTTCACCCCTATGGTCGCGTGCTGGCTCCCATTAATGATTTCATTAATACGCTTAATGCTTTTTTTGCTGCAGGCGGGAAAGGCGCGAACGTCACGGTACCTTTTAAAGAGGAGGCGTTTGCGCGATCGGATGAGTTAACGGAACGAGCATCGCTGGCGGGAGCGGTCAATACATTAAAACGGCTGGAGGATGGTCGTTTGCTTGGCGACAATACCGACGGTATCGGTTTATTAAGCGATCTCGAACGCTTAAATTTTATCCGGCCAGGGTTGCGTATTTTGCTGATTGGCGCGGGTGGTGCATCTCGGGGCGTGCTGTTACCTCTGCTTTCTCTGGATTGCGCGGTCACTATCACTAACCGTACAGCTTCACGTGCCGAAGCGTTGGCGCAAATCTTTGCTCATACCGGCAGCGTTCATGCCACGGATATGGATAAGCTGGATGGCTGTGAGTTTGACCTGATTATTAATGCAACTTCCAGCGGCATACAGGGCGAAATCCCGGCGATTCCGGCGTCACTTATTCACCCTTCCCTCTGTTGCTATGACATGTTCTATCAAAAAGGGAATACGCCATTTCTTTCCTGGTGTGTACAACAGGGAGCAAAACAATATGCAGATGGGCTGGGAATGCTGGTGGGGCAGGCAGCACATGCTATTTTACTTTGGCACGGTGTATTACCGGAGGTCGAGCCAGTGATTAAGTTGCTACAGCAGGAATTATCAGCGTGAACCAGGCAATACAATTCCCTGACCGCGAAGAATGGGATACTGCCGCCAGCGCTATCATCTTTCCCGCCCTGGTCAATGGGATGCAACTCATGTGTGCAATAAAAGAAGATGTGCTGGCGTATCGTTTTGGTGGAGAAACGCCGGAGCAGTGGCTGGCAATTTTTCGTGAGTATCGCTGGGACCTGGAAGAAGAGGCTGAAGCATTAATCCTGGCCCAGCAGGAAGACGATCACGGTTGGATTTGGTTATCCTGAGAGAGATATTCGTCTTTCCATTTTACATAGTTATTGGCGGAGTATTGCAGGCCCGATCTCTCAGCATCGCTCAGGGGGCGGATCTGTTTTACCGGACTGCCAAGATATAAATATCCGCTTTCCAGCCGTTTGTGCTGCGGCACCAGGCTTCCCGCGCCAATCATTACGTCATCTTCTATTATCGCGCCATCCAGCACAATGGAGCCCATACCTACCAGCACGCGATTACCGAGGGTACAGCCGTGCAGCATAACTTTATGGCCAACGGTAACATCTTCGCCAACGATTAAGGGGTTGCCTTGTGGGTTGGATGCAGACTTGTGGGTTACGTGAAGGACGCTGCCATCCTGAATGTTTGTACGAGCTCCTATCGCAACGTAATTCACATCGCCGCGAATCACCACAAGCGGCCAGATCCCGACATCATCCGCCAGACGGACATCGCCAATAACTACGCTGCTGGTATCGATCATCACGCGCTGACCGATTTCAGGAAAAAGATCCTTATAAGGACGTAATGTGTCAGACATGTTTACCTCATCATAACTGAATAGTCATGAAGACTTTGGTTGCTTTAACGGCGTTGTGCAAGAGGAGATAGCATCAAAAAATCGCCAGTTTGCGCAGGAATGGAGCGAAAGGGATGAAAAATCAACAAACAGAAAAAAAGATCCAAAAAACGCTTGTGCAAAAAAATGTGATCCCTATAATGCGCCTCCATCGACACGGCGGATGTGAATCACTTCACACAAACAACCGGTCGGTTGAAGAGAAAAATCCTGACATTCAGGGTTGACTCTGAAAGAGGAAAG